>JAEZIF010000012.1 GCA_023416135.1 Pseudomonadota bacterium | reverse complement strand
GCCACGAGCCGTCACTGCCGCTCGCCCCGTTGTGGCCAGCGCCGCCGGCGCCACCTGACGCGAGGATGGAATCGCCGCCTTTGCCGCCATCGGCGAAAGCCGGCGTCGCCAGCAGAAGACAGCTTGTTGAAAGCGGTGCCACCACCCAATGCACGACACTGCAATGTCCGCTACCACGCCTACGCCTGTACATGCTTCATACCCGCTAGACCTACATTTCCACACGCTTCCAACGGCAACCAGCATATATGAAAAATGTCAGGAAGACTGCAAGAAGATAATCGCAGTGTGAATGGACCAATCTGCAACCATCTTGGCTGGGCATCGCACCGAGGGAGACGTCAAAGCCTTGACCAAGCTCGACCCGCTCGCGCCCTCACCCGGGCAGCATCGGCAGGTCGGTATCGGCAGGCTTTCTGCCTGCTTGGGTCAACATGCAGTGGACCTGGCCGCGATGGTGGGTCTGGTGATTGAAGAAATGCGACACGAACAGCCAGCGCGGCTGCGAGGTCTGGCGCCCCAGGCTTGGCGAGAAATAGGTCAACGTGCCGGCCAGCCAGTCCGGACCGATGCCTTCCGTCCAGCCAACAATCTGGGCATCCACATCCCGCCGCCGGCTCTTGAGAGACTTCCAGTCAGGATGCTGCGCCGCCAGTTCCTGCATGGGCGCCGGCGATGGCGCTCCTAGTCGGTGAGTGCGTCGGCAGCGCCGTAGAGATTTTCGTTCTGCCAACGATTGTAGAGCGCCATGCGCCTTACATAGTCGACACCGATCATCAGAACAGCGGTTTGGCGCCGAAGCGCGACATCGACTGCAGTTCCGGCGCGGTTTGCCCCTGCGGCTTGGCTGAATCGGGCGAAGCACAGGGCAGGAACTGGCCCGAGCCGCGCGCCGCATTGAGCTTGCCGTCCTCGACCACGACGCGGCCGCGGCTCACCACGGTGATCGGCCAGCCCTTGATCTGCCGACCTTCATAGGGCGTATAGCCGACGTTGTCGTGGAGATCCTTCCAATGGATCGTCACGTCCTTGTCGGCGTCCCAGATCGCGAAATCGGCGTCGGAGCCGACGGCGATCGTGCCCTTCTGCGGATAAAGTCCGTAGAGCTTGGCGTGATTGGCCGAGGTCAGGGCGACGAACTGTTGCAGCGTGATGCGGCCCTTCTGGACGCCCTCGGAGAACAGGATCGGCAGACGGATCTCCAACCCCGGCACGCCGTTGGCCATTTCCTTGAATGTCGTCTTGTCGCCCTTGGGGATCTTGCCCTTTTCGTTGAACTGGTACGGCGCGTGGTCCGACGAGAAGGTCTGGAAGGTACCGTCCTTCAGCGCCGCCCATACCGCCTCCTGCGCCTCCGAATCGCGCGGTGGCGGGCTGCAGCACCACATGGCGCCCTCGACGCCGGGCTTGTCCATGTCGTCGGCGGTGAGCGCGATATACTGCGGACAGGTTTCGCCGAAGATCTTGAGCCCCTTCTTCTGCGCCTGGCGCAGCGTCTCGATCGCTTCGATCTCGGACATGTGCACCAGCAGCAGCGGCGCATCGACCAGGCGCGCCAGCGAGATCGCACGGTTGGTCGCCTCGGCCTCGGCGACGCGGGCATGGGCGATGGCGTGGAACTTGGGCGCGACATGTCCCTGGTCGACCAGGTGATGCGCCAGCCACTGGATCATGTCGTGGTTCTCGGCATGCACCATCACCAGTGCGCCGTCGCGCCGCGCCACGGCGAGAATGTCCAGGATCTGGTAATCGGTGACCTTCATCGCGTCGTAGGTCATGTAGATCTTGAACGACGTGTAGCCGTCCTTGATCAGCGCCGGCAGCTCCTGCCCCAGGACCTGCTGGGTGGGATCGGTGACGATGAGATGGAAGGCGTAGTCGATCACCGCCTTGGGCGTCGCCGCCTCGTGATAGTCCTTCACCACTTGGCGAAGCGACATGCCGCGATGCTGGGCGGCGAACGGGATCACCGTCGTCGTGCCGCCGAACGCAGCCGAGACCGTGCCGGTATAAAAGTCGTCGGCGCACATCACGCCCATGCCCGAGCGCTGCTCGATGTGGCAGTGGCTGTCGACGCCGCCCGGCAGTACGAACTTGCCGCCGGCATCGATCTCGCGCGTGGCGGTGCCCTTCACGTCGGCGCCAAGCGCGGCGACCTTGCCGTCCTTGACGGCGATGTCGCCTTCGCTCTGGCGCTCGGCGGTGACGATCTTGGCGTTGCGGACGATCAGGTCGTAGTCAACCATTCCCTACTCCGCCGCGACTTTGGCACCGCGCCCGGCGGCGGCGAGCCTTCGTTCCAGGCGTGCGATCAGATTGTCGAGCTCGGCGCGATCGGTCGCGGTCAGCGACGATCCGGGGGCCCGCTGCTTGGGGCTCTTGATGGCGCCGCGGCGGAACAGCACTTCCTTGCGCAAGGCCAGGCCGATACCGAGCTGCTGCTCGTGACGCACCAGCGGCAGGTAGATGTCGAACAGATCCTCCGCTTCCTCCATCCTGTCCGCGGCGGCGAGATCGCAGACCTCCACCAGCATCTCGGGCCAGGCGAAGCCGGTCATCGCACCGTCGGCGCCGCGGCGCAGTTCCTGCGGCAGGTAGAGCCCGCCATTGCCGACCAGGATCGAGACGCGCCGGCGCCCCGGCTTCTTCTCGCTTTCACGCACGCGCGTGAGCTTGGCGAGGCCCGGCCAATCCTCGTGCTTCAGCATCACCAGCTGCTTGAAGTCGTCGACCAGGCGCTCGAACACAGAAGGCGCGAGATAAACTCCCGTGCTTTGCGGATAGTCCTGGTACACGACCGGAATGTCCGGCCCGAGCTCCTTGAAGACCTGAGCGAAGTAATTGTAGAGGCCCTCGTCGCCCTTGAGTCCCGGCGGCGGCGCCACCATCACCCCGGAAGCGCCCGCGATCATCACCTCGTGGCTCAGCCGGCGCACGTTCTCGAGGCCGGCATGGCTCACGCCGACGATGATCTGTCGGCCCTGCGAGCGACGCACGACGCGATCGACCACCGACAGCGATTCCTCTGCCGTCAGTTTCGGCGCCTCACCCATGATGCCCAAGAGAGTGAATCCCGTTACACCGCAGCCCAAATAAAAATCGGTCAGCGAATCCACGCTGTTGAGATCGAGCGCCCCTTCGTCCGTGAAAGGAGTGGCGGCGATGATGAACACACCCTTCGCTCGTTCGGTCAGTTTTCCGGCAGACATTCAACTCCGCTCCTCGGCCCGTTTCTTGCAGCGATCATGCCACCGGCACGGCGCTTGTCGAGCGCTGCTGCGTCGGCCAGTGTTCTATCCCGCGAAGGGGGATGTCCAAAAGACATGGCGCGGCATATTGCCCATCGATTGATGATTTCGCTGCCGGTCCTGCTCGGTGTGTTGCTGATCGGCTTCCTGCTGCTGCAGGTCGTGCCGACCGACCCGGCAACCGTCGTAGCGGGACCGACGGCGACGACGGCCGAGGTCGCGGCCATCCGCCAGCAGCTCGGCCTCGACGAGCCGCTGTGGATCCAGTTCGGCCGTTATCTCGGTCGCGTGGTGCAGCTCGATCTCGGTCGATCGATGATCTCCAATCGTCCCGTGGTCGACGAGATCGCGCTGACCTTTTGGCCGACCGTCGAGTTGATGCTGGCCTGCCTCGTCTGGGCGGTGCCGCTCGGCATCGCGCTCGGCACGCTGGCGGCGCGTCGTCGCGGGACGTTGATCGATCGCGCCATCATGGCGCTGTCGGTGATGGGCGTGTCCGTGCCGGTCTTCTGGGTCGGGCTGCTCTTGATCCAGTATGTCGGCGGTGCGGGCCTGCTCCCCTTCCAGGGGCGCAACGGGCCGATTTGGAGCGCCGCGGGCTTCCTCAGCATCATCCTGCCGGCGTTGACGCTGGGCGCGGTGTTCGTCGGGCCGGTGGCGCGCATGACGCGCACCTCCCTGCTCGAAACGCTGAGCGCCGACTATGTGCGCACGGCGCGCGCCAAAGGCGCATCCGACTGGCGCGTCACCATCCGTCACGCATTACGGAACGCCATGATCCCGGTGGTCACCCTGGTCGGCCTCCAGATCGGCTTCCTGCTGGGCGGGTCGATCGTCACCGAGACCATGTTCGCTTGGCCCGGCGTCGGCCGCATGGCGGTGGGCGCCATCACCTCGAGCGATTTCCCGCTGGCGCAGGGCGCGATCCTGATCCTCGCCGTCGGCTTCATGATGATCAATCTCGGGGTCGATGTGCTGTACGCGTACCTCGACCCGAGGATTGCGAGGTCATGATGCCTTGTGTAGGTCGGCGCTCCCCATGACCGACGCCGCCCTCTCCCTGCAGAGCGAGGCCGATCAGCGGGCCATCGCCGCGATCCGACGCAAGAACGCCGTGTGGCGCCGCATTCTGCGCGACCCCGCGGCGGCGGCCGCGGCGTTCTTCCTGCTCGTCATCGTCATGGCCGCGGTCTTCGCCCCGCTGATCGCGCCCTTCGATCCCTACGCCAACAACATGCGACTGCGCTTCTGCCCGCCGCTCGGCGAGCGCTGTCCCGGCTACCTCCTCGGCGCGGACAACCAGGGCCGCGACATGCTGAGCCGCATCCTGTTCGGACTGCGCGCCACCTTGGGCATGGGCGTGATCGCCGTCGCCGTCGGCGGCGGCCTGGGTGCCCTGATCGGGCTGTCGGCCGCCTACTTCAAGCGCCTCGACACGCCGCTCATGCGCCTGGTCGACGTGCTGCTTTCCTTCCCCTCGATCCTGTTCGGCCTCGCCATCGCCGCCGTGCTCGGCACCGGCCTCTTCTCCCTGGTGATCGCGCTTTCAGTCGCCGCCGTGCCGTCGATCGCGCGCATCGCCCGAGGCGCGGCGCAATCTATCATGCAGCAGGAATACATGGAGGCCGGCCGCGCCGTCGGCCTCGGCGACGGCGCGCTGATCTGGCGCTACCTCGCGCGCAACTGCTGGCCCACCATCCTGATCTACATGACCCTGCAGCTCGGCCAGGCGATCCTCCTGGGCGCCGCGCTCTCCTTCCTCGGCCTCGGCGCCCAGCCGCCGACGGCGGAGCTGGGCAGCATGGCGGCCGACGGCCGCAAGTTCCTGCAGATCGCCCCCAACGTCGCGACCTTCCCTTGTGCGGCGATCTTTCTCGTCGTTCTCGCATTCAACGTCCTGGGTGACGCGCTGCGCGATGCCCTCGATCCCAAGCTCAGGCAATAAGGAGGATTCAGGAATGTCCAATCGTCTGCTTCTCGCGGCGCTCGCCGCGACCGCCATCGGCGCGGCAGCGCCGGCGATGGCGCAGAAGACCGTGACCATCGTGCGCGAGATCGATACTGACCGCTACGACCCGCACAAGTCGACGGCTCGTTCGGGCGCCGAGGTCATGTACATGATCGGCGACACGCTGGTGAACCTCGACTACGACATGAAGACGCTGCGGCCGGGACTGGCCAAGAGCTGGACGATGTCGCCCGATGGCCTCACCTACACCTTCAAGCTGCGCGACGACGTGAGCTTCTGCAGCGGCAAGAAGATGACTGCAAAGGACGTGGTCGCCACCTACGAACGCTGGCTCGATCCCGAGACCAAGGGCCTGGTGAAGTGGCGCATGGGCGACGTCGACAAGGTCACGGCGCCCGACGACTACACGGTCGAGTACAAGCTCAAGAAGCCGTTCTCCGAGCTGCTCTACCAGATGACCCAGTACTTCCACACCATCCTGAACGTCGACCAGGCCAGGCAGCTCGGCGCCGACTTCGGCGTCAAGGGCGTCGACGGCACCGGACCGTTCTGCTTGGAGAGTTGGACGCCGCGCGATTCGACGGTGCTCACCAAGCACAAGGGCTACAAGTGGGGCCCCTCCTACTACGACGTCACCGAGGCCCAGGTCGACAAGGTGATCTGGAAGGTCGTGCCGGAAGAGAACACCCGCGTCACCGCCCTGCAGGCGGGCCAGGCCGACGCCAGTCAGTACGTGCCGTACTGGTCGATCAAGGAGCTGCAGGCCAACAAGTCGCTGTCGGTCAGCAAGGCCGAGAACTTCTTCTGGACCTACTTCATCGGCTTCAAGGTCGACAAGGAGCTGATGAACGACGTGCGCGTGCGCAAGGCGATGAACCTCGCGGTCGACCAGAATGCGATCGCCGAAGCCGTCACCTTCGGCCTCGCCGAGCCCGCCTCGACCCTGCTGATGCCGGGCGTGCTCGACTTCAACGAAAAGGTCGACCGCGCCGTCTACGGCGAGAACGTCAAGGAGGCCGAGAAGCTTCTGGACGAGGCCGGCTGGAAGAAGGATTCCGACGGCTTCCGTCACAAGGACGGCAAGAAGCTGGCGCCGGTCATCTACGGCATCTCCGGCGCCTTCAAGGAGGTCGCCGAGGCGGTCCAGGGCGACCTGCGCAAGGTCGGCATCGACCTGCAGATCCAGCTCTTCGACTCGACCGTGGCCTGGGGCAAGCTCGCGACCCAGGAATTCGACGCCTTCGGCATGAGCTTCCCCTATGTCAGCGCCGGCGATGCGCTCAACCTTTACTTCCGCTCGGCCAACACGCCGACGCCCAACCGCATGAACTGGAAGGACAAGGAGACCGACGAGCTTCTGGACAAGGGCTCGACGGCGACCGACGACGCGACGCGCGCCGAAGCCTACGGCGCCGTGCAGAAGAAGGTGCATGACGCGGCGGTATGGATCCCGCTGTTTCACGAGCCGCTGTTCGTCGTCGCCGGCGCCAAGCTGAAGCCCATCCGCGCCCACGGCAACTACGGCTGCGGCCTCAACAAGGGTCTGGGGATCGCCTTCAAGTAGAAGGAAGCGAAGCGCGACGTCTCTTCGATCTCTTCCCTCTCATGCTCCTCTCCCCCTGGCGGGGCTGGCGGGGAGAGGAGCATGAAGAGACTGAGGCACGACAAGTTGCAAGGGGATGAAACCATGACCAAGACCACCCGCATCGCCGGCCTCGACCATGTCGTCGCCTGGGACGAATCCGAGCGCCGGCACGTCTACCTCGACGGCGGCGACCTCGTGTTCAAAGGCAACGAGATCGTCCATGTCGGACCGGGCTACAGCGGCGCGGCCGACGCCACGATCGACGGCAAGGGATTCATGGCGATCCCGGGCTTCGTCAACGTGCACAGCCATCCCTTCTCGGAGCCCGCCAACAAGGGCCTGACCGAGGAGTACGGCAGCGACAAGCTGGGCCAGAGTTCGCTCTACGAATACCTGCCTGTGTTCGGCCTCGATGCCGAGGACGTCGGCCCGTCGACCATGGTGGCGATGTCGGAGCTGTTGAAGAGCGGCGTCACGACGATCTCCGACCTGTCGATGAGCCGCGAGGGCTGGATCGACGACCTCGCAGCGACGGGTATCCGCGCCGTCGTCTGCCCGATGATGCGCCAAGGCTACTGGTACACGAAGAACGGCCATACGGTCGAGTACGCCTGGGATGAGAAGGCCGGCGAGAAGGCCTTCGACGCGGCGATGAAGACCATCGACGCCGCCATGAAGCATCCCAGCGGGCGTATCTCCGCGATGGTCGGTCCCTCGCAGATCGACACCTGCAAGGAAGGCTACTTCAAGGAAGCGCTCCAGGAGGCCAGGCGGCGCAGCATTCCGATGCAGACGCACGCCTGCCAGGCGGTCGTCGAGTTCTACGAGATGGTGCATCGCCACGGCAAGACACCCATCGAATGGCTGGACTCGATCGGCGTGCTGGGACCGGACCTCGTGATCGGCCACGGCATCTTCCTGAGCGACCATCCGCAGATCCACTATCCGCACGCCAACGACTTCGAAATGTTGCGCGACTCGGGCGCGGCGGTGGCGCACTGCCCGACGGTGTTCGCCCGCCGCGGCATGGTGCTGAACTCCATCGGCCGCTACAAGAATGCCGGCATCACGGTCGGCATCGGCACCGACACCTTCCCGCACAACATGGTCGATGAGATCAGGCTCGCCTGCTACGTCGCGCGCGTGTTCACCAGCAACTACAAGATGGGCACGACACGACACGCCTTCGAGGCGGCAACGGTAGGCGGCGCCAGGATCCTGCGCCGGCCCGACCTCGGCCGCCTGGCGTCGGGCTGCAAGGCCGACTTCTCCCTGGTCGACATGAGCCACCCCTACATGCAGCCGGCGCACGAGCCGGTCAGGAGCCTGATCTATTCGGCCAGCGAACGCGCCATCCGTCACGTCTATGTCGACGGCGTGCAGGTCGTGAAGGACGGCAAGGTGTTGACGATCGACGTCGAGGCCGCCACGGCGGGCCTGATCGAAGGCCAGCGCAAGAGGCTGAAGACCGTGCCGCAGCGCGACTGGGCCGGCCGCACCGCCGACCAGCTCGCCCCGCCTGTCTACGGCACCAAGGACCGCCTGCCGCAGTCGAGGCCGGTGACTTGATCGGCAACCTCAAGACGTCTGCTCCGCTCCTCGAAGTAAAAGACCTGCGCACCGAGTTCCGCTCGGGCGGCAGCGTGTTCGCGGCCGTCGACGGTGTCTCTTTCTCCCTGGCCCCCGGTGAGACGCTGGGCATCGTGGGCGAATCGGGGTGCGGCAAGTCGGTGACGTCGCTCTCGATCATGCGGCTGGTGCCCGATCCGCCGGGCCGCATCGCCGGCGGCGAGATCAGATTGGAAGGCCACAATCTCCTACACCTGCCCGAGAGCGAGATGCGCGCCGTGCGCGGCGATGCCGTGTCGATGATCTTCCAGGAGCCGATGACCAGCCTCAACCCGGTCCAGACCGTGGGCGAGCAGATCGTCGAGGCGATCCGTCTGCATCGATCCGTGACCGCCGCCGAGGCGCGCGGGCGCGCGCTCGAGATGCTGCGGCTGGTGAAAATCCCCTCGCCCGAAACGCGGCTCGACGAATACCCGCACCAGCTCTCCGGCGGCATGCGCCAGCGTGTCATGATCGCCATGGCGCTCGCCTGCGATCCCAAGATCCTGATCGCCGACGAGCCGACCACCGCCCTCGACGTCACCATCCAGGCCCAGATCCTCGATCTGCTGCGCGACCTGCGCGAGCGCACGGGCACGGCTATCATGCTGATCACCCACGATCTCGGTGTGGTGGCCGAGATCGCGCATCGCGTGATCGTCATGTACGCCGGCCGCATCGTCGAGGAGGCGCCGGTCGGCCGGTTGTTCGCCGATCCCCAGCATCCCTATACGCTCGGTCTCCTGGGCTCGATTCCGCGGCTCGGCAGCGACGGCGACGAACGATTGCAGGCCATCGAGGGCGTCGTGCCCAACCCCTTCGCCCTTCCAGCGGGTTGCCGCTTCGGCCCGCGCTGCCCGCTGGCCGACGCCCGGTGCAAGGCCGAGCAACCGATGTTGCGCGAGATCGCGCCGGGTCATCGCGCCGCCTGCTGGAAGGCGCCGCTCGATCTCGACCTTCCCACGGCGACCGCCGCGTCATGAGCGAGGCGTTGCTCTCCGTCTCCGGCCTCACCAAGCATTTCCCGGTGAAGCGCGGCATCGTCTTCCAGAGCACAGTGGGAACCGTGCGCGCCGTCGACGGTCTCACCTTCGACGTGGCGCCCGGCGAAACCTTGGCGCTGGTCGGCGAATCGGGCTGCGGAAAGTCGACGACCGGCCGCATGGTGCTGCGTCTGATCGAGGCGACGGAAGGCACGATCCGCTTCGCCGGCCGCGACGTGCGCCCCCTCGACCGCGGCGCGTTGCGCGACCTGCGCCGCGACATGCAGATCATCTTCCAGGATCCCTACGCGTCGCTGAATCCGCGTCTTACCGTAGGCGACACGCTGGCGGAGCCGTTGCGCCTGCATGGGCTGGCATCGGGCGCCGCGCTCCGCGAGCGAATCGACCAGCTTTTGCGCGAAGTCGGTTTGTCGGCCTGGCATGCGCTGCGCTATCCGCACGAATTCTCCGGCGGCCAGCGCCAACGCATCGGCATCGCCCGCGCGCTCGCCTCGCAGCCCAGGCTGATCGTCTGCGACGAGCCGGTGTCGGCGCTCGACGTCTCGATCCAGGCGCAGGTCATCAACCTGCTGCAGGATCTCAAGCTCCGGCTCGGCCTCTCCTACATCTTCATCGCCCACGATCTCGCCGTGGTGCGCCACATCAGCGACCGGGTCGCCGTCATGTACCTCGGCAAGATCGTCGAACTGGCGCCCAAGAAGAGCCTGTTCGCCGCGCCGCGCCATCCCTACACCCAGGCGCTTCTGTCGGCGGTGCCGGTGCCCGATCCCACCGCCCAGCGCGCGCGTATCCGGCTGGCGGGCGATGTGCCGAGCCCGCTGAACCCGCCTACCGGCTGCCGTTTCCACACACGCTGCGCCTACGCCCAGGAACGCTGCCGCGACGAAGAACCATTGCTGCGCCCGGTCGGTGCGCAAGGCCAGGTCGTGGCCTGCCACTTTGCCGAGAGCATTGCAGCGCCGGCGATCGTGCCCGAGACCGAGCCGCCCTACGCGCGGAGGCTGGCGGCTCTGCGCAAGCTTGCGACGGCTTAGCGGCCTGCCTCTGGCACCGCGTAATCCGCGGGATACGTCGCCTTGAATGCCGGTAGCGCCTCGCAGCGATCGGAGACGGCGTCGAGCGCCGGATAGCGGCCGGGCGGCAGCAACTCGTGAACGGCAAGCCTGACATAGCGCATCATGCAGGCGGTCGTGATCCAGGGCTGGCTGACACGTTCGTCCTGAGGCCATGACAAACTCGCCAGCGCCGCAAGGCCGCCTTCGGCCTGGGTGCGGCAGCGCGCGATCCAATCGGGCCAGCGATAGCGCTCGGGCCGGACCAGGCGCTCGTAACCGATGCCCATGACCTTGTCGATCGTGCCGCTCGCCAAGGCGATCCGCTGCAGGGCCTGCTGGCGGGTCGGCCCCTTGGCCGGAAGCAGCGCGCGCTCCGGCCCGACCTCCTGGTCGAGCCAGTCCAGAATCGCCGCCGAATCGACCAGCGTCGTGCCGTCGTCCAGAATCAGCGAGGGAATGCGCCCCAACGGATTTGTGGTCCGCATGGAATCGAAGTCGCCGAAGACCGATCGCGTGTCGTGATCGAAGTCGAAGCCCAGCAGGCGCAGGCTGACTGCGACGCGGCGCGTGTAGGGCGAGTCGTACTGTCCGACCAGAATCATGTCGCAACTCTAGCCCGGTTTCGCGCTTCGGCTCCAGCGCCGGACTTGCCGCCGCTGGACTTGCCGGCGACGGCTCTTCAGAGTCGCCGGCAATTAGACTCGATGGAGGGATGGATGGCGCTTCCCCAGGACATACGGCCGGTGAACAGCGAGCTCGCCGATTCGATCACGCGGTCTTCGGAGATCCCCTGGATCGAGACCAAGCCTGGTCAGGCCTGGACCAAAGTGCTGTGGGTCGGTCCCGAGTCCGGCCGCTGGGCCGTGCTGCTGAAATGGAAGAAGGGCTACGTTGCTCCGCCGCACAAGCACCTCTCCGCGGCCTTCGCCTTCGTGCTCTCGGGCAAGCTGCGGGTCCGCGACAACGTCTACAATGCCGGCGACTTCCTCCACGAGGTCAACGGCATGGTGCACGGCGCCACGACGGCGCTGGAAGACACCGAATACCTGTTCTTCTGCGACGGGCCCGTCCTGTTCTTCGACCAGCACGGTTTCACCGGCTATCGCGGCTGGGAGGAAGTGCTGCGCCTGCAGCAGTCGGCGGTCAAGCAAGCCGCCGCATGATCCAGCAGATCGACGACTTTCGGGCCGAGGCCGCCGAGCTGCATCGGCTGCTGAGCGGGCTCAGTGAAAGCGACTGGGCTCGCGCCACCCAGTTCAAAGCGTGGACGATCGACGACATCGTTCGCCATCTGCACATAGGCGACAGGATGGCGCTCGCCTCGGCGTCCGATCCTGCCGAGTACACGGCGCTGAGCGCCGACATCAAGGCCGAGCGCATGAAGGGATTGAGCCGCATCGACGAGACGCGGCGGCGACTGAACGGGCTAGGCGGAGCGCCCCTGCTCCAATGCTGGCACGAAACGGCTGAGCGGCTGTGCAAGGCGCTGGCCGAGAAGCCCGCCGACGCGCGCCTGAAGTGGGCAGGACCCGACATGGGCGTCCGCATGTTCACGACCGCGCGCCAGATGGAGACATGGTCGCACGCCCAGGCCATCTACGACCTTCTGGGCATCGAGCGTCCGGCGGCGTCACCGCGTCTGCGCAACATCGCCGAGATCGGCGTCCGCACCTTCGGCTGGGCCTACCGCAATCGCGGCCTGCCCGTGCCGCCCGTCACGCCGTCCGTCCGCCTCGACACGCCGTTCGGCGAGACCTGGGAGTGGAAGGCGTCCGAAAGCGACACGGTCGCGGGCGATGCCATTGCCTTTTGCCAGGTCGTCACCCAGACCCGCAACGTCGCCGACACATCCCTCTCCGTTCACGGCGACGTGGCCACGCATTGGATGAGCATCGTCCAGTGCTTCGCCGGTCCGCCCGAGACGCCACCGACACCCGGCAGCCGCTGCCGCTCGCCCCGCTGAGGACATCATGGCCCGCAAGTCGCAACCGATCCGCTCCGACATCGCCTGGAGCAACCGCAAGCGCATCGTCGTGCGCGGCAAGGATCTGCCCAACGAGGTCATCGGCACACTGAATCTCGGCGACTTCTCTTACCTTCAACTCACCGGCCGAATGCCGACGCCGCAGCAGTCGCGCGTCTACAACGCGATCCTGGTCACCCTGGTCGAGCACGGCCTGACCCCGAGCGCCATCGCGGCGCGCATGACCTATGCCGGCGCTCCCGAATCGCTGCAGGCGGCAGTGGCGGCCGGCCTGTGTGGCCTGGGGACAGTGTTCGTGGGCAGCATGGAGAATGCCGCCAAGCTTCTCTACGACACGCTGCCGCCCGGCTCGGCGGGCGTCGATCTGCAGGTAAAGGCGCGCGAGGTGGTCGAAAGCTGGCGAGCCGCCAAGCGCATCTTGCCCGGCATGGGCCATCCGATTCACAAGCCGGTCGATCCGCGCGCGCCGCGGCTGTTCCAGATCGCCGAGGAATGCGGTCTGTCCGGCAACTATGTCGCCCTCATGAAGCTGATCGCGGCCGAGGCCGAGCGGCAGTCGGGCAAGTCCCTGCCCGTCAACGCCACCGGCGCCATCGGCGCCCTGTGTTGCGAGCTGGGTTTCCCCTGGAAGGTCGTGCGCGGCTTCGGCGTGATGGCGCGTGCCGTCGGCCTGGTCGGCCATATCATGGAGGAAGCCGAGCGGCCGATCGCCCACGAGCTGTGGCTGCGCACCGAGGAAGAGGCCAGCGCACATGTGCGCCAGCCGGATGAATAGAGAGACCATGCCATGAGCGCCATCAGCCCCTTCCTCATCGCCGTCGGCGATGACGTGCTCGACGATCTGAGGACCCGGCTGCGCCGCACGCGCTGGCCCGAGGCCGAGCTGGTCCCCGACTGGAGCCAGGGCGTGCCGCGGCAGTGGATCGAGGAGGTCTGCCGCTACTGGGCCGACGGCTACGACTGGAAGAAGCGCGAGGCGCTGCTCAATCGCTTCCCGCAATTCACCACCGCGATCGACGGGCTGGAGATCCACTTCGTGCATGCGCGCTCGCCGCACCCCGAGGCCATGCCGCTGATCATCACCCACGGTTGGCCGGGCTCCATCGTGGAGTTCCATAAGGTGATCGAACCGCTGGTCGACCCGGTAGCCCATGGCGGCGACGCCGCCGATGCCTTCCACGTCATCTGCCCATCCCTCCCCGGCTTCGGCTTCTCGAGCAAGCCGACGGGCACCGGCTGGGGCATCGATCGCATTGCCGGAACCTGGGCCAGGTTGATGGATCGACTGGGCTATGCGCGTTACGGAGCGCAGGGCGGCGACTGGGGCTCGGCGGTGACGACGGCGATCGGCGCGCTCGACGCCGCACACTGCTCCGGCATCCACATTACGCTCGCCATGTCGACACGACCCAACGTCGTCGGCGAGCCGACGCCCGAGGAGGCGCGTGCCCTCAAGGGCATCAAGCATTACGCCGACTGGGACTCCGGCTATTCCAAGCAGCAGTCGACGCGGCCGCAGACGCTCGCCTACGGCCTCACCGATTCGCCGGCCGGCCAGGCCGCTTGGATCCAGGAGAAGTTCTGGGCGTGGACCGACTGCGACGGCCATCCCGAGAACATCCTCGGTCGCGACGAACTCCTGGACAACGTCATGCTCTACTGGGTGACCGCCACGGCCGGCTCATCGGCCCGGCTGTACTGGGAGAGCTTCGGGCCCGGGCGGCGTTCAGTCCACAAGGTCGGCGTGCCGACCGGCGTCGCGGTGTTCCCCAAGGAGATCGTCACGCCCGTGCGGCGCTGGATGGAGACCAACTTCAGCAACATCCAGCACTGGAGCGAGATGGCCAAGGGCGGCCACTTCGCCGCCTTCGAACAGCCAGAGCTGTTCGTCGGCGACGTCCGCGCCTTCTTTCGGACGTTGCGCTGAATGGCCGATCGGCATTGGGATCAGAGATGCGTTTAAATCTCAGGCTCTCATTTGCCGCAATGGCTTTACCCGCGATAGTGCTTGGCAACGCTGCGTGCCAGCCCGCCCCTCCTCGGTCCGCCTTCGAGCAAATCCGAGTCAATGATCCGCAAGGTCCGACCGAACGGACGATGGGTCGAAGCGCCATTACAAGGTGGTTCTACGATCGCGGCGACTATGAGATTTCCGTTGACTTCAAAGATGGTCGCACCGCCTCCAATGGCGCCGGCGGAACTGGGAAAATCCCTTGGACGACTCCACAGATGGCGCTCCCGGAGTTCCCCATAGGGTCCTTGCCATCGGCAATACAAAGCCAGCTTGGGGACCCTGACTACATCTGCGAAATCTACTCCGCCCGCAATGCACCGGCTTGGTTGGTTGTCTGCTTTGCAAACGGACGCGTTCTCAAGAAAGTAGTGTATGAGCCTCCAGAGGTCATAATGGGGTGATCTGTCAGCCCTCGCCCTATGCCGTCGGCAGGCCCGAGGTCGTCGAATACTCGAAGTGCAGCGGCGTCTCGGGATGGATCAGCGCATAGGCCGAGCGTGCGGCGATGGCCGCTTCGGCGAAGCCGGTCAGGATCAGCTTGAGCTTTCCGGGATAGGTGACGACGTCGCCGATGGCGAAGATGCCCGCCTTGCTCGTCGCCGCGGTCGAGGCGTCGACGGCGATCTGATTGTGCTGCAGCTCGAGCTCCCACTCAGCGATCGGCCCCAGCGACATCGACAGGCCGAAGAACGGCAACAGGGCATCGGCCTCGATCCGCCTCGTGTCGCCGTCGAGCGTGGCGACGGTGACGGCCGTGAGCCGGCCTGCGGCGCCCTCCAGCCCATGCAGCTGAAAGGGCACGACGAGATCGAGCTTGTCCGACTTGGCGAGCGCCTTGAGCTTTGCCTCGCTCTCGGGCGCGGCGCGGAACTTGTCGCGGCGATGGATCACCGAGACCCGATCGGCGATCTCGGCCAGTGAAATGGCCCAGTCGACGGCGGAATCGCCGCCGCCGGCGATCACCACGCGCTTGCCGCGGAAGGCCTCGCGCTGGGTGACGTAGTAGAAAACGCTCTTGCCCTCGTAGGCCTCGATGCCGGGCAAGGGCGGCCGGTTGGGGCCGAAGGCGCCGACACCGGCCGCGATGATCACGGCGCGCGCCTGCACCTCGGTGCCCTTGGAGGTCGTGACCCTCCAGAACCCGCCGCTCAGCTTCTCCAGGCCCTGGACCTGCTCGCCGAGGTGATAGGTCGGCCGGAACGGTGCGGCCTGCGCCTTCAGGCGCACCACCAGCTCGGCAGCCTCGATTCGCGGAAAGCCCGGGATATCGTAGATCGGCTTCTCGGGATAGAGCGCCGTGCACTGGCCCCCGGCATCGCCCAGCACGTCGATGACATGGCAGCGCAGCCGCACCATGCCGCATTCGAACACGGCGAACAGGCCGACAGGTCCCGCTCCTACGATGACGACGTCGGTCTGATACGTATGTCCGCTGGCCATGGACCTAACGTGGCGAAGGAAGACCACAAAATAAAGGGCTATCCTCGAAGGATGGTGGCCAGCGACAGTTTCGCCGAATTCCTGCGCGAGCAGCTCGCGCCGCTCGGTCGCATCGCCCTGCGGCGCATGTTCGGCAAGACCGGCGTGTTCTGCGACGGCGTGATGTTCGGAATGGTGACCGACAACATGCTCTACCTGCGGGTCGACGACGGAAATCGCAAGGCCTTCGAAGAGGCAGCGTCCTGGCCGCCCCTCAACTACGCCAAGGGCGGCACCACCATCGACCTCTCCTTCTGGCGTGTGCCGGAGCGGCTGTTCGACGAGCCCGACGAGCTCGTCGACTGGGCCCGTAGCGCGCTGGCGGCGGCGCACCGGGTCGCAGCCAAGCGCGGACGAACTGCGCCGAAGCGGTCGCCCAAATCTAGACGGACCGGCAGATGAATCCGAGGAGCAGCGCTGCCACGACCAGCGCCAGGTAGAAGACAGACCGCTCATAGGCCGGCCCTAGTACCTGCGCACAGAGATTTTGACTCTTTGACGGGGTCAGGATAGGCCCGCAGAAGTTTGATGCGGGCGCGCTGGGTGTTGAACATCCATTTGATGCGGGCTCGGTCGTCGTTGCGTTGACATAGCCAGGCGTCGATCTCGGCCTTG
>JAEZIF010000056.1 GCA_023416135.1 Pseudomonadota bacterium | reverse complement strand
CCCTCGCATCGCGGTAGGTATAGCGGTGGATGTCGCCCTCGACCCGGCGCGACACGATCTCGGTATCGCCGTGGTTCAGGGCAGCGTGCTCGATGAGCTGCTGGATCAGCAGCGGGCGGTCCTGCATAAGTCCGAACATGGAATATCCCGGCACATCTTTGACAAACTCGATGTCGAAACAGGGCGTTGATGGCAGTGCCTTGGCATTTGCCTTAGGGTCTGCCGGCTGTGTAATGGGGGCAAAGGCATGAAGCGGTCAAGATTTGGTGTCGCAGCAATGGTCGGCGGTTTCGTCGGCGAATGGGCCTGCTCGGCCGCAGCCCAGTCCGCTTACGCCGCCGACAGCGCCTTCCTCGGGGTCCTGACCGAGCGGGTGGACTTCACCGTCCATCAAATCCCCGCTCTCGGCCGCCATCTCGCCGACCTGCCCAACATCGTCAGCGGCCGCACCGCCCTGCTGCTTTTCGGCATCGTGTTCGCCGGCCTGGCGGCCGAGGCGATCGCCCGGCTGGCCTTGAGCCGCGTCCGGACCCGCACCATCGACCGCCTGGTCGGGCACTCGCCGCTCGGCGCCTTCGGGGCGGCGCTGCTGCTCGACATCGTCGCCATGGTGGCGCTGTTCGTGGCCGGCCGCGTCGTGCTCGCCCGCATCGGCGATCCCCAGAGCGTCGGCCATCTGCTTGGCCAGCAGGTCTTCCAGGCACTCTTCTACTGGCGCGCCTTCAATCTCCTGTTCCGCGCCTTCCTGCGGCCCAGCACGCCGGAAGGCCGCATCGCGCCGGTCGGCGATACGGCGGCACGCAGCCTGCTGATCGCGCTCAACTGGGTAGTCGTGCTGCCGCTGCTCGGCGCCCATTTCGGCCGTGCCCTGCTGACCACGGGCGCCACGAAAGAGGTCGTGAGCGCCGCCGTCATCCTGTATGCGCCGTTGATCGCGCTCTGCCTGCTGTGGGTGGTCTGGCGTTGGCGCAGCGAGATGGCGGCCTGGCTGTCGGCGATGGTTTCCGAGCGCAAGGTCGGCCGCCAGCTCAAGCTCGACACGGCGAAGCGCTGGTGGATGTTCGGTCTCGCCTTCTACGCCGCCATGGGCGTGGCGACCGTCTATGCCGCCCTGACCGAGAGCGGCACGCCCGCGCGTGGTCTGGCCATGATCGAAACGACCCTGCTCCTGCTGCTGCTGTTCGAGACGCTGATGCATCGCATCACCCGTCACATCGTCTCCGAGCTGCCGATGGCGGGAGATGTCGTCGCCGACTGCCTGCGCCTGATCGCGCGGCTCTACGCAATCGTCGTGATCGCCGACGCCCTGATGGTCAGGGTGCTGGGCGCCATGACCGCCGAGCAGTGGGCGGTGCACGACCGCGGCGCCAAGATCGCGGCGATCACCCTGGTCGCGATCTACGCTTTCTGGCGCTTCGTGCGCTTCCGTATGGATTCCTATATCGCCGCCAATCCACTGCCGTCGGCCGACGCCGCCGCCGAGGCCGAGGACGAGGTCAGGGTCGCGGCCTCGCGGCTGCGCACCCTGATGCCGCTGGTCCGCGCCGTGGCCGGATCGGTCATCCTGGTGGTCGGCGGCCTGCTGGTGCTGTCGGAACTCGGCGTCAACATCACGCCGCTGATCGCCGGCGCCTCGGTGTTCGGCCTGGCGGTGTCGTTCGGCAGCCAGTCGCTGGTGCGCGACGTCGTCTCCGGCGTCTTCTTCCTGGCCGAGGATGCGTTCCGCATCGGTGAGTACGTCGACTGCAGCAAGGTCAAGGGCACGGTCGAAGGCTTCAGCGTGCGCTGCCTGAAGCTGCGTCACCAGAACGGCCAGCTCCATATCGTGCCGTTCGGGCAGGTCGGACACATCACCAACTTCAGCCGTGACTGGACGGTGGTGAAGTTCAACCTCGCCTTCGCGCCGGGAACGGACGTCGAGCTGCTGCGCAAGGCGGTGAAGAAGATCGGCACCGACATGATGGAGGAGCCGACCTTCAAGCCGATCCTGATGCAGCCGCTCAAGATGCAGGGCGTGGTCGACATCAAGGACTCCTCGCTGGTCGTGCGCTTCAAGTTCATGGCGCGGCCGAAGAACCCCAGCGCCATCCAGCGCATGGGCGTCCGCCGCATGTACGAGCAGCTCCCCAAGCTCGGCATCCGGTTCGCCACGCCGTTCGGCATTCCCGGAATGGTGCCGATGGGGACTGCGACCGCGGGGCCTGCTGCAGCGCCGCCGGTTGCCGCGCCGCCCGCTGCCGCGCCGCCGGAGGTCCCTCCGGCGCCGGCAAAAGCCGCGGAGTAGGCGGGACCCTCTCCAGCCGCTATGATCGCGAGGCAAGCGCCGCCTCGGACCAAGGCCCGAGGCGTAGGGCGCCTTTTTATTCGTCACAAGGGAGAACGATCATGGAGAAGCGCAAGCTCGGCCAATCGAGCCTCGAATTCGCGCCCATCGCCTTCGGCGGCAACGTGTTCGGCTGGACGGCCGACGAGGCCGCCTCGCACAAGATCCTCGACGCCTTCGTCGATGCCGGCTTCTCCTTCGTCGACACCGCCGACGTCTATTCGCGCTGGAAGCCCGGCAACAAGGGTGGCGAATCGGAGACCGTGATCGGCAGCTGGCTGAAGAAGAACCCGGCCAAGCGCGACAAGGTGCTGATCGCCACCAAGTGCGGCATGGACATGCCCAATGTCGGCCAGGGCCTGTCGGCGGCGCACATCAAGCGCTCGGTCGACGATTCGCTGAAGCGGCTCAATACCGACCGCATCGACCTCTACCAGTCGCACCGCGACGATCCCAACACGCCGCAGGAAGAGACGCTCTCGACCTACGACGGCCTGATCAAGGCGGGCAAGCTGCGCTACATCGGCGCCTCCAACTTCGAGGCGCCGCGGCTCGCCGAAGCGGCGAAGATCGCCAGGGACAAGGGCCTGCCGGCCTATGTCAGCCTGCAGCCGCATTACAATCTCATGGAGCGCGGCCTGTTCGAGGGCGCGCTGGAGTCCGAGTGCCTGAAGGAGGGGATCGGCGTCATCCCGTACTACTCGCTGGCGAGCGGCTTCCTCACCGGCAAGTACAAGTCGGAGGCTGACGCCGCCGACAAGGCGCGCAGCGCCGGCGTGAAGAAGTATCTGAACGACAAGGGCTTCGCCGTCCTGAAGGCGCTCGATGCCGCTGCCAGGAAGCACAATGCAAATTCCGCCCAGGTGGCGCTGGCCTGGCTGATTCAGCGCAAGGCGATCACCGCGCCGATCGTCAGCGCCACCAGCCTCGACCAGCTCAAGGACCTGATCGCAGCGCCGAAGATCAAGCTCGACCCGGAGTCGGTGGCGGCCATCGACAAGGCCAGCGCGCCGGCCTGATCTCGCCCGACCGCGGGCCTCCAGGCCCGTTCAATTGGGGGCGCGGACCTCCGGTCCGCCCCATGATCGTGAGCGGACCGGAGGTCCGCAATCCGCAAGAGCGTGGTACACTGTCGCTATGCTCGTCTTCCGCCAGCTCTTCGACCCGACGTCCTCGACCTACACCTACCTGCTGGGCTGCTCGGCTACGCGCGAGGCGGTGCTGATCGATCCGGTGTTCGAGCAGGTCCGCCGTGACGCGGCGCTGATCGGCGAGCTGGGGCTGAAGTTGCTGTGGACGCTCGACACCCACGTCCATGCCGACCACGTGACCGGTGCCTGGCTGCTCAAACAGAAGATCGGCAGCGGCATCGCGCTGTCGGCTGCGGCCGGCGCCTCGGGCGCCGACCGGCTGCTCGGCGACGGCGATCGCGTCGAGTTCGGCCGCCGCTCGCTCGAGGTGCGGGCCACGCCCGGCCATACCAATGGCTGCGTCACCTACGTGCTCGACGACGAGAGCATGGCCTTCACCGGCGACTGCATCATGATCCGCGGCTCGGGCCGTACCGACTTCCAGCAGGGCGACCCGCGCGCGCTCTATCGCTCGGTGCGGTCGCGCATCTTCTCCCTGCCCGAGACCTGCCTGCTCTATCCCGCGCACGACTATCGCGGCCTGACCGCGACCAGCGTCGCCGAGGAGAAGAAGTTCAATCCGCGACTGGGCGGCGAGGTCGGCGAGAGCGATTACGTCGGCTACATGAAGAACCTCGACCTGCCGCATCCCAAGAAGATCGACGAGGCGGTGCCGGCCAACCTGCGCTGCGGCCAGCCCGGCAACGAGGCCGCTGCGCCGCCCGATCCGCAATGGGCGCCGTTGCGCTTCACCTTCGGCGGTGTCTGGGAGGTCGAGCCGCACTGGCTGGAGGAGAACCTCGGCAAGGTGCAGGTGCTCGACGTGCGCGAACCCAACGAGTTCACCGGGCCCCTGGGCCATATTCGCGGCGCCACCCTCGTGCCGCTCGGCGAGCTCGCAGTGCGGGCCAAGGAGCTGCCCAGGGACAAGCCGATCGTCGCCGTATGCCGCGCCGGCAGCCGCTCCGCCCACGCCACGGCGATCTTGCAGAAAGCGGGATTCGCCGACACCGCCAACCTGCCCGGCGGCATGCTGCGCTGGCGAGCCGAAGGCCGCGGCGTCGAGGGCGGCGCTGCATAGGATCCAGAGCGAAGGCAACAGGGAACGATAGAGTTCCTGTACGCGCTTGACGGAGACGTCGGCGCGGGCGGGGTCGGGAGCCAGCGAAAGGGACACCACGGCAAGCATCGTCGCCGTATAGAGGCGGCACAGCAGGGCGACGGGCGCCGGACGCGTGCCCTTGGAACCTTGATGGAAACATCGTCCCATATCGGATGCGCGGCGCGAAAGACCTCGGAACGATCCAGCGCTACGGCTGCGGTGGCGGCACAGGATAGCGGTTCTGACGCAACAGGTCCTCCATCCGCTTGATGCCGTCGGCATAGCGGCGATTGTCGCAGTCGAGGCCCGCCGCCTTGCGTGTCATGTCCGACCCGGTGGCGCCTTCACCCTTGCTGGCCGAGCGCTGGTCCCAATAGGCGAGAAGCTGGGCGCAGCGAGTCCTTGGTTCCATCTCGGCCGGTTGGGCGATCACGGTGGCAGGCGTGCCGATCGCCAGCACGCTTGCCAGGGCGGCGGTGCGAACACGATGCATGGGCAGCTCCTCTAGAAACCGTAGAGCTTGGCCGGCGTGTCGATCAGGATCGTCTGTCGTGTCGCCTTGTCAGGCACCCATTCCTCGAACAAGCGCAGGGTTTCGGGATAGGTCGTGACGCGGTTCAGTCCTATGTCGGTGTGCGGCCAGTCGCTCGCCCACATCAGGCGATCCGGCCCGAAGGCGTCAAGCAGCATCGGCGTGGCGGGGCGGGCGCGTTCGGGGCCGACGCGGTAGGCACTGCACATCACGACCCAGACGTTGCGGCTGGGCGCGCACTCCAGCAGCGCCTTGAAGCCGGGATCGCGCGCCGGCCCCAGCGTGCGGTCGAACATGCCATAGTGCGCGATCACCACCTTGTTCCCGCCGTCGAGCAGCACGGGCAGGATCTCGGGCAGCCGCTTGCTTTCGACATGGAGATGGATCGGCCAGTCGCGCTTGCGCGCCTCGGCCAGCATGTCCTCGTAGTAGGACCATTGCGGTGTCGGCAGGCCGTAGATCGGGAAGCGCAGGCCGCGCACGCCGATCCTCGCCAGGCTCTCCCAGTCGTCTGCCGATATCTTGACCGAGGGCGATATCCAGGGCACGCCGCGAAAGCGGTCGGACTCGGCGCGCAGAGTCCGGAAAAGGTACTCGTTGTCGAAGCCCAGGAACGAGGGCTGCAGGATCACGGCGCGGCCGACGCCGTTCTTCTCCGCCAATGCCAGCAACGTCTCCCAGGAGGCGTCGTAGTCCGGCCGGAAGCGCGCGTCGATGGCCATCGGCAGGCTGCGCACGAAGACATGCGTGTGCGCGTCGATCCAGGCGGGCTTGGCGGCTTTCGCCGTCGTCGCGGTCGCGGCCGCTGCGAGCGCCGCGGCGGTGAAGCTACGGCGCCTCATTACCGGCTACCTCGTGGATTGGTTTCGCGGAAGGTCAGTACGGCCGTGAAGGCGATCACGGCGAACACGCCGAACGCCGCCAGCACCTGGGCCACCGGATCGCCGCTGGGGAAGAAGTTCCGGCCGATCGACACGGCGAAATAGCCGTAGATGGCGAAGTCGTACCACTCCAGGACGTTCCCGATCGTCCCGGCGGCGATCAGGCGTATCCTGCTGCGCGGCTCCATTAGGTCACGATACTATCTTCATGTTCCTTTCCCCCGATAGGGGGAGAGGAGCCTGAGCGTTGGAGTCCTACTTCTTCTCGATGTTCCAGAACACCGGGATCGGGCTCGCGACCATCCCGCTCAGGCGGTCGGCGCGCGTCGCAGTGGGCAGCGTATACTGGCCGAGGTGGATGTGCGTGCCGTACTGCACGGCGCGCGCCTGCAGTTCGGCGGCGATCTTCTGGCGCGCCGGCAGGTCGGGCGCACGTGCATAGGCGTCGCGCAGGCGCTCGACCTCGGCGTCGCACGGCCAGCCGAATGCCGCCTTCTCGCACGAGGCATTGACCATGCTGTTGGTCAGCGGATTCATCATGTCGACCGACAGCCACGCCGTCATGAAGCCGTTCCAGCCGCCGTCGGCCGGCGCGGTCTTGCGCAGCGGGCGCGACACGATCGCCTGGAAGTCGAGCGGCACCATCTGCACCTTGAAGCCGCCCTGCTCGAGCAGCGACTTGGCGACCGGCCCGGCGTTGGTCAGCACGGCGATGTCGGTGGTGTGCAGCATGACGATCGGCGTGCCGTCATAGCCTGCCTCCTTCAGGAGCTCCTTCGACTTGGCGAAGTTCGACTGCACCAGCCCGCCCATGCCGGCAGCGTTCTCCAGCGGCGTGCCGCAGACGAACATGGCTTTGCACACCTGGTAATACTTGTCGTCGCCGATCACGCCCTTCAGGAGGTCCTGCTGGTTGAAGGCATACATGGCGGCGCGGCGCACGCGCTCGTCGTTGAACGGCGGCACCACGGTGTTCCAGCGGAAGGCGTACTGCGCGCCGATCGTGTTGTAGACCTCGAGCCGGACGTTCTTGTCGCTGAGCAGCAGCGCCTTGAGGTCGTGCGGCGGCGCCTCGATATAGTCGATCTCGCCGGCCAGCAGGGCATTCACCGCCGTCTGGTGGTCGGGGATGGCCAGCCATTCGACGCGGTCGACCTTGGCGACCTTGCCGCCGGCCAGGCCGGAGGGCGGCTCGGCGCGCGGCTTGTAGTCGGGATTGCGCACGTAGACGGTGCGGTCGCCCGGCTTCCACTCGTCCTTCTTGAAGATGAAGGGGCCGGAGCCGATGAACTCGTCGATCTGCTTGCCGGGATCGGTGTCGGCGATCCGCTTGGGCATGACGAGTGGCGTCGAGCTGCCGGGCTTGCCCAGCGAATCGAGCACCAGCCCGTAGGGCTCCTTCAGCACCAGCCTGAAGGTCTTGTCGTCGACCGCCTCGAAGCCCGCGACGAAGCTCATGAGCTTGATGCCGGTCGAATCGCGCGCGCCCCAACGCTTCAACGAGGCGATGCAGTCCTCGCTGGTGACCGGCTTGCCGTCATGGAATCTCAGCCCGTCGCGCAGGATGAAGGTGTAGGTCAGGCGGTCGTCGCTCAGCGTCCAGCGATCGACCATCTGCGGCTGGACCTGCATGTTGGCGTCCATCGCGAACAGCGTGTCCCACACCATGTAGCCGTGATTGCGCACGATGTTGGCCGTGGTCCAGACCGGATCCAGGACCTTGAGATCCGAATGCATGACCGCCCGGATCGTCTTCGGCTGCTGGGCGTGGGCGGGCAGGGCGAGCAGGAGGGCCGCACCGGCCGAAAGCAGGATTCTGACGTTCACGAGGTTCCTCATTGCTGGGCGCGCGCCGCTCCGGTGGCGCGATCATGTTGAGGCAAGCGAAGACGCGCGACTGGGGGCGCGTTCCCCGGCGATCAGCTCTGCCAGCGGCTGGTGGCGCGCGCTCCCGGCGCGATGTCGGCCTCGCTCGGCGCCTGGACCTTGGCCATGTGCTCGTATCGCTGCGCGGCGAACCACAGCGCGTAGTCGCCGAACTTGATGGGCGGATACTTGGCCGGCCGCTCGGCCGACCGGCAGCTCGGCAGGCACTCGATGATCGTGTCGTGGTGGGGATCGCAGAAGAACGGCACGGCATAGCGCAGCTGGCCCGACACGTTGCGCACGCGATGCGGCGTCGACAGGAAGCGCTCGTTGGTCCAGCGATGCAGGATATCGCCGCCGTTGACCACGAAGGCGTCCGGTACGCCCGGCGCCTCGAGCCAGCGGCCGTCGGGCAGGTTGATCTCCAGGCCTTGCACCTTGTTGGGCGGCAGGAGGGTCATGAATCCGGAGTCGGTGTGCGCCACCAGGCTGTTGAGCGAGTCGTCGGCGCCGTCGATCGCCGGATAGCGCGACATGCGCAGAATCATATGCGGCTCGGCGAAGCTCTCGTCGAAGAACGTTTCCGGCAGGTCGAGTGCCAGCGCATAGAGCCGCACCAGCTTGCGGCAGAGCGCCTCCATCGCGCTCATGTAGCTCAGCATGTTGGTGCGGAAGCCCGCGATGGCGGCCTCGTCCGGCCACTTGTTCATCGTGTGGAAGCGGCGGTTGGAGAGCACGTCGGGATGGTCGGGGGTCTTCTCGCGGCGCAGGAAGTACGCCTCGTTCTGGCTGGGCTTCTTGCCCTGCGCGGCGGCGTTGGGCGGCGGCTTCCACGCAATCGGCATGTAGCCGATATTGTGCTCGTCGACCTTGACCGCGAGCTTGGTGTCGAGCGGCAGTGCATGGAAGCGCGCCGCTTCGGCGTAAGCCGTGTCGATCAGTGTCTGCGGCAGGCCATGGCCGGCGAGATAGTAGAAGCCGACCTTCTCGAAGGCGAAGCGCAGCTCGGCCGCCGCGCGCTCGGCGGCACCGGGCTTGCCGGCCAGTAACCCCGACACGTCGATCAACGGGATCTCGCCGCCGATCATGGTCGGCGGCGCCAACGTCGGCATGGCGGGACTCGTCTGCGGCTGCATCGTTCGATCCTCTGGCAACAGGTTCGCGCCATTATGCGCGCCGGCAGCGTCGCAATAAATGCGCCAGGCGCATGGGCATCCGGCCGAAACCGCCAGGGCGGAGCGGCGCGACCGTCAGGCGGACCAGCGGCCCATCGATGCCCGAAACGAAAAATGGGATGCCCACTGCTTTTGGA
>JAEZIF010000001.1 GCA_023416135.1 Pseudomonadota bacterium | reverse complement strand
TGGCAGCCCTTCTCGATGGAGCGCGGACCGGGGAATTGAGGCGAAGCGTCGCCCGGGATCACGGTCAGCTGGTCATCCGCTTGCGATCAGCGATCGCGCGATCGCATTCGGCCAGGCTGACGAACGGCCCCAGCACGACCTTGCCGGCGTCGTCGACCGCATACCAGCCGGGTTCGGTGACGTTGTAGTCGCCGACGTCCTCGGTGTGGACGTCGACGGCGATCAGGTCGCTGGGCATGCCATAAGTGTGGCGAGCCATCAGCGCACCGTCCACTTCGTCAAAACCCATCAAGCGCGAGAGAAGACTGGGCATTCCGAGACAACGGTCATCGGCCGTGCGGGTTCCTGCTTTGGCGCCGAGTCCAGCTTGCCAGATTGGCAGCCCCCGGCGGCACCTCGCCTTTCGCCAGCGCCTCGACCTGGCGCACCGTGTCGAACGCCTGGCTCTCGCTGGCAGGCGGCGTCAGGCCACCGATATGCGGCGTGGCGATGACGTTCGGCAGTCGTGCCAGCTCGGGCGACGGCATCTGGTCAGGCGCGCGGCCGACATCCATGGCGGCGCCGGCGATGCGGCCTTCGGCCAGCGCCTTGGCGAGGGCCGCCTCGTCCACGAGGTTGCCGCGCGACATGTTGACGAAGAAAGCGTCGGGTTTCATGCGCGCGAAGGCCGCCGCATCCAGAAGGTTCTCGGTCTCCTCGTTGGCGATGGCGAGGCAGATCACGTAGTCGGCGCTGCCCAGCAGCTCCTGCAACGGCAGCTTGATGAAGCGCGGATCGTCGACCTGGGCATAGGGATCGGACACCAGCACGTTCATGCCGAGCGTCGCCAGCACCGGCGCCAGCGCGCGCGAGATGCGGCCGTAGCCGACGATTCCGACGGTGCTGCCGCCGAGCTGGCGGCCGACCCGGATCCCAGGCTTGACCCCGGCATGGTAGTCGGCGACGGCACGCGAAACGCCACGCGACAGGTCGACCAGCAGGCCGAGCGTCAGCTCGACTACCGACTGCACGAAACCCGCCTCGGCATGGGTCACCAGCACGCCGGCCTTGGAAGCCGCCGCGACGTCGATGTTGCGGATATCGATGGCGCTGCGCATCACGACCTCGAGCCCCGGCAGGCTTTGAAATACCTCGGCGGGCACAGGCGTCGCGCGATCGGCGATGATGAAGTCGACGCCGCGGGCCATGGCGATCACGCCCGCCGGATCGAGCGGCGCGTCGCCTTCATGCAGGACGACCTCGACCAGCTCCTGCAGGCGGGCGAGCGCGCGGGCACCGTAGTACTGCCGGCGCGCCTCCGGCAGGTGCGTGAGCAACAGGCGCCTCGGCATCAGGCCTTCGCCCGCTCCTTGAGGCCGCGCAGCGCGAGTGCGTATCCCGCGATGCCGAACCCGGTCACCGTGCCGAGGCAGCCCGGCGCCACCTCGGAAACGTTGCCGCGCCGGGCCGGATTGGAGATATGGACCTCGATCGTCGGAAAACCGACGTTGCCGATCGCCGCGACCAGGGCGGGATAGCCGCGGGTATAGCCGCCGGGATTGATGATGGCTCCGGCAATGCCTTCGTCGTGAGCGGCGAAGAGTCGGTTGATGACCTCACCCTCGATGTTGGAATGAAAGATCTCGACCTCGATGCCGAGCTCGGCGGCGTAGGCGCGGATCTTCGCGTCGTACTCCGGCAGGGTCATCGGGCCGAAGATCTCGACCTGGGCCTTGCCGCGCATGCTCATGCCGGCACCGTGGATCACCAGAATTTTCATGGGCTGGGTGTCTCCTTCGAGGAAACACCACTACCATGGCAGCATCGAGGGGCGCGATGGGCGTCGCCGGAGGAAGCAAGATGACCAATGCCAGGACGAAGAGCCCCACCCAGCTGCGCAGCGCGCGCTGGTTCGCGCCCGACGACCTGCGCGCCTTCGGGCATCGCTCGCGCGCCATGCAGATGGGCTACGCGCCCGAGGACTGGGTCGGCAAGCCGGTGATCGCCATCCTCAACACCTGGTCGGAAGCGCAGCCCTGCCACATGCACTTCAAGAGCCGCGTCGACGACGTGAAGCGCGGCATCCTGCAGGCCAGCGGCTTTCCCATGGAGCTGCCGGCACTGTCCCTGTCGGAAAGCTTCCTGAAGCCCACGACCATGCTCTACCGCAACCTCCTGGCCATGGACGCCGAGGAGCTGCTGCGCGGGCATCCCGTCGATGGCGTCGTGCTGATGGGCGGCTGCGACAAGACCACCCCTGCCCTGCTGCTGGGCGCCATCAGCATGAATATTCCCGCGATCTACCTGCCGGCCGGGCCGATGCTGCGCGGCAACTGGAAGGGCAAGGTCCTGGGCTCGGGCTCGGATGCCTGGAAGTATTGGGACGAGCGGCGCGCCGGCAAGATCTCCGACGACGACTGGGTCGATGTCGAAGCCGGCATTGCGCGAAGCTACGGCACCTGCATGACCATGGGCACGGCCGCCACGATGATGGCGATGGCCGAGACGCTCGGCATGTCGCTGCCCGGCGCTTCGTCGATCCCGGCGGCCGACGCCAACCACATTCGCATGGCGTCCGAGAGCGGACGGCGCATCGTCGACATGGTGTGGGAAGACCTGACGCCGGCCAAGATCCTGAGCCGCGAGGCCTTCCTCAACGCCGTCACCGTCGCGATGGCCGTCGGCTGCTCGACCAACGCCATCATCCACCTGATCGCGCTGGCGCGCCGCGCCGGCCAGGACATCGGGCTCGACGACTTCGAGCGCGCCAGCCGCAAGGTGCCGGTGATCGCCAACATCCGTCCCAGCGGCGACAAATACCTGATGGAGGATTTCTTCTATGCCGGCGGCCTGCCCGGGCTGCTGAACGAGATCCACGACCACCTGCATCCCGCTGCCATGACCGTCACCGGCAAGACGCTGGGCGAGAACGTCAAGGGCGCGGAGATCTACAACACCGACGTCATCCGTCCGATCAGCAACCCGATCTACAAGGAGGGCGCGCTCGCGGTGCTGAAGGGCAACCTCGCCCCCGACGGCTGCGTGATAAAACCGTCGGCGTGCGCACCCAAGTTCCTGAAGCACACCGGGCCGGCGCTGGTGTTCGACGACTATCCGTCGATGAAGGCCGCGATCGACCGCGACGATCTCGACGTCACCGAAGACACGGTGCTGATCCTGCGCAATGCCGGCCCGCAGGGCGGGCCGGGCATGCCGGAATGGGGCATGCTGCCCATCCCCAGGAAGCTGGTGCAGCAGGGCGTGCGCGACATGGTGCGCCTGTCGGACAGCCGCATGAGCGGCACCAGCTACGGCGCCTGCATCCTGCACGTCTCGCCGGAGAGCTACATCGGCGGGCCATTGGCGCTGGTGCGCACCGGCGACATGATCTCGCTCGACGTCGACAAGCGCACCATCGACATGAACGTCTCCGACGAGGAACTGGCCAGGCGCCGCGCGGCATGGAAGAAGCCGGAGCCACGCTACGAGCGCGGCTACGGCTGGATATTCACGCGCCACATCAAGCAGGCCAACGAAGGCTGCGACTTCGACTTCCTCGAGACCAGCTTCGGCGCGCCCGTGGCCGAGCCGTCGATCTACTAGGTGTTCATGCTGCCTGATCTGATCGAGGTCGTTCCACCGAGCGGGCGCAAAGAGTCGAAGGTCGTGTTGCCGGGCTCCAAGAGCCTGACCAACCGCGCCCTCATCCTCGCCGCGCTCGCCGCCAAGCCCGTGACCTTGCGCGGCGCGCTGTGGAGCGAGGACACGCAGGCGATGGTCGAGTGCCTGGAGCGGCTGGGCTTCCTCGTCGAGGTGACTGACGATCCGGCGGAGCCCGCCAATCGCACGCTCGAGGTGCACGGTGCCGGCGGGCGGATTCCCAACGCGGGCACGCCCGAGCAGCCTTTGGAACTTTTCGTCGAGAACGCCGGCACGGCGGCGCGTTTCCTGCCGCCGATGCTGTGCCTGGGCCATGGCAGCTATCGCGTGAGCGGCATCGAGCGCATGCATCAGCGGCCGCAGGCGGCGCTGGTCGGCGCCCTGCGCCAGCTCGGCTATCGCATCGACACGCCCAACGACCGCCTGCCGGCCGTCATCCACGGCGCCGGCCCGCGTCCGGGGGCCGCCTGCAGCGTCAGCGTCGAGGAGAGCTCGCAGTTCGCCTCGGCGCTGCTTCTGTCGGCCGGCATTGGCGGCTGGCAGATCACTGTCACCGGCGCCAACGAGGACGAGCTGCCCTATGTCGACATGACGCGCCGCCTGATGAAGGACTTCCCCTGGAACGGCGGCACCTACGACATCGAGGCCGACGCCTCGGGCGCCAGCTACTTCTGGGGCGCCGACTGGCTGCTGCGCGACGGCGGCAGCCGCGTCACCGTCGTGCCGACGCCCAGGAGCGGCATGCAGGCCGACCAGAAGTTTCTGGACCTGGTCGCCCACGGTCCGTGGCGCGCCGCCTACTCGCGGCAGACCGACCTTGCCGACAGCATCATGACGGCGATCGTGCTGGCGCCGTTCGCGCCCACGACCACGCGCTTCACCGAGCTCGGCCGGCTGCGCGTGCAGGAATGCGAGCGGGTGACGGCGCTGCGCACGGAACTCGGCAAGTGCGGCGCCAGGGTCGAGGAGAGCGGCGACACGCTCACCGTCCACCCCGGGCCGCTGCACGGCGCGGAGATCGAGACCTACAACGACCATCGCGTCGCGATGTGCTTCGGCATGCTGGGCCTGCGCGTGCCCGGCATGCGGCTCATCAAGCCCACCTGCGTGCGCAAGACCTTTCCCAACTTCTTCGCCAAGCTCTCGGAACTGGGCACCGTCATCAAGGATGCGGACGGCAGGACGCTCCGCGGCGACGAACTGCTGGCCTGAAGGGGAAACCATGAATTCACTCGACAAGCTCAGGAACGTCAGCACGGCCACGGTGGCGACGGCGCTTTTCAAGAGGGGCTTCCGCACCCAGTTCATCCAGAACGTCCACCCTTTGTCGCCCGGCCAGCCGGTGATGGTCGGCCCCGCCTTCACCTTGCGTTACATTCCGGCGCGCGAGGCCCTGAACAAGCTGGAGGTCTTCCGCGACCGCAGCCATCCACAGCGCAAGGCCGTCGAGGACTGCCCGCCGGGCGCGGTGATGGTCATGGACAGCCGCAAGGACGCGCGCGCCGCGTCGGCCGGCGCCGTCCTGGTGACGCGCATGATGAAGCGCGGCGTGGCGGGCGTCGTGACCGACGGCGGCTTCCGCGATTCGGCAGAGATCGCGGCGCTCGGCATCGCCGCCTACCACCAGCGCCCAGCGCCCCCACGAACCTGACCTTGCACCAGGCGATCGACATCAACGTGCCGATCGGCTGCGGCGAAGCGCCGGTCTTCCCCGGCGACATCATCCTGGGCGACCAGGACGGCGTCATCGTGATCCCGGCGAACCTGCTGGGCGAGATCGCCGACGAGACCTTCGAAATGACGGCCTACGAGGATTTCGTCACCGAACAGGTACGCACCGGGCGCGGCATCTTCGGCCTCTATCCCGCGACCGACCCGCAGTCGCTGAACGACTTCGCGGCGTGGCCGAAGAAGAACGGGCGCTAAGGAGCGCGGGGCTCCCGCCGGCGCTCCCTTATGACACCGGCCCCCAGAGCCACACCTGGATGCGCACGCCCGAAGGCTGGCGCATCGTCGCCGCACACGTCTCCTTGCTTGGCGAGGCAACGGTGATGACGGAACTCGCAGTTGGCGGTGCCGAAGTCGCGGCCGTAGCTGACGATCCAGACCTTCAGCAGGTCGCGGTCGACGACGAAGCCGCGGTTGTTTGGCTATGCCGCCGGCGCACTCACGACACCGGCCTTCTCGAGATGACGCGCGACGCGAAGCGCTGCAGCCTCGTTGTAGTGGTTGGCGATGACCTGCACGCCGATCGGCATGCCGCCCGGCTTGTGCAGCGGCACCGCCACGACCGGCAGGCCGATGAAGGAGATCGGCTGGGTGAACAGGCCGAGATTGGCGCGCACCGGAAGCTCGACGCCATCCAGCTTCATCATCACCTGGCCGAGCTTGGGCGCGCTGCAGGGCGTGGCCGGCGCGAGGATGATGTCGACCTCGGCGAACAGTTTCTGCACGGCCGCGCGATAGTGGCGGCGGAAGCGCTGGGCCTTGACGTACCACGACCCGGGCAAGAGCGCGCCCGCCATCAGGCGCTCGCGCGTGTCGGGATCGAAGTCCTGCGGCCGGGCGCGCAGGCGCGGCAGATGGAGCTGGCCGCCCTCGATGGCGGTGATTATGTAGGCGGCGGCCCGCGCCACGCCGGCCTGCGGGATGACGATCGTGTTCGTCGCGTCGAGCGCCTTGGCGACGGTGGCCACGGCCTCGAACGCTTCCGGCTCGCCGCCCTTGGCGAAGTAGTCGCCGGCGACGGCGATGCGCAGGCCGCCGATGCCCTCGTTGAGGACCGGCACCGTCAGATCGGCCGGCCGATCGGTGCAGACCGGATCGTCGGGATCCCAGCCCTGCATGGCGTCGAACGAGAGCGCGAGATCCTCGACCGACCGCGCGAGCGGGCCGAGATGGTCGAAGGCATCGACGAAGGGAAAGGAACCGGCGCGGCTCAGCCGGCCGTAGGTCGGCTTCAGCCCGAACAGGCCACACAGCGAGGACGGCACGCGGATCGAGCCGTTGGTGTCGGAGCCCAGCGACAACGGCACCTCGCCCACCGCCACCGCCGCACCCGACCCGCCGGACGAGCCGCCGGTCATGCGAGTCGTATCGTGCGGATTGCGGCTCGGCCCGTAATGGGCGTTCTCGCCGGTGAAGTCGTAGGCGTACTCGCCCATGTTGAGGCCGCCGACGAGGATTGCGCCCGCCGCCTCGAGCTTGCGCACCAGCGAAGCGTCACGCCCGGCCACCGGACCGTCGACGTTGATCTTGGAGCCGGCGCGCGTCGGCAGGCCCCTGATGTCGAACAGGTTCTTGACCGCAAACGGCACACCGGCCAGCGGGCCGCGATGGATGCCGGCGTCGATCTCGGCAGCGCGCTTGCGGGCCCGCTCGGCCAAGACGTCGGTGAAGGCGTTGACGGTCGGCTCGCTGGACGCGATGCGACGGAGCGTCGCCTCGATGACGGCGGAAGCCTTGACCTTGCCGGCCATGACGGCGCGGGCAATGTCGGTCGCGGTCGCCTGCCTGGAGAGCGGGTCGGTCATGGCCGGAACACTCATGGCCGGAACGCGGGTGCGGGCGTCAGCTCGTCGTCGAGCTCGACTTCGAGCAACGGCCTGGCGATCAGCATCGAACGTTCGTAGTTCACGATGACATTGTCGCGGTACTGCGCCGCGATCGGCAGACCGATCGCCTTGGCGGCCTCGTCGACGAGACGTCCGATATCGGGCTTTTCCTCGGCCATTGAAATCGTCCTCTTTCGTACGGAACGGCAATCTGCCGTCCCGACATCACTGCGGCAAGAAGCATGCCAAAGGATCGAGGGACACCCGCGCCCATGTGACCGCTGGTTTCACGCCGCCCATTGTCTACAACGCTTCCCATGACCGCCCTCCTCGATCTCGGCGTCCATGCGCTCCGCAGCGCCTATGCGGCGGGCACCCTCAACGTCGGGCAGGTGATCGAGGAAGTGCTGAAGCGCATCGCCGCCGCAGGCGACGACAAGGTCTGGATCACGCGCGTGCCCGATGAGCGGTTGCGGGCGCAGGCAGTCAAGCTCGATGCGCGGCGTGTCGAGATCGCGAGCCTGCCGCTCTACGGCGTGCCTTTCGCCGTGAAGGACAATATCGACGTCGCGGATCTTCCGACCACCGCCGCCTGCCCGGGCTTCGCCTACCAGCCCGAGGTATCGGCCGAGGTCGTGCGCCGCCTGGTCGCGGCCGGCGCCATCGTCGTCGGAAAGACCAACCTCGACCAGTTCGCAACCGGCCTGGTCGGCGTGCGCTCGCCCTATGGAGTGCCCGAGAATCCTTTCGACGCGGCGTTCGTGCCGGGCGGTTCCAGTTCGGGTTCGGGCGTCGCCGTCGCAGCGGGGCTGGTGAGCTTCGCGCTCGGCACCGATACCGCGGGCTCGGGCCGCGTACCGGCGGGCTTCAACAACATCGTCGGGCTGAAACCCACATCCGGCCTGCTGAGCACCGAAGGTGTCGTGCCGGCCTGCAAGTCGCTCGACTGCGTGTCGGTGTTCGCGCTGTCGTGCAGCGACGCCTATTCCGTGCTTCAGGTCGCGGCCGAGCCGCAGGCGACGACGGCGATCGGCAAGGCCTTTCGCTTCGGCGTGTTGCATCGCGCCGACGCCGAGTTCTTCGGCGACGACGCCTATGCCGCGCTCTATGCGCAGGCGGTCGGCCGGCTGAACGCCCTGGGGGGCACTGCCGTCGAGATCGACTACGCGCCGTTCCGCGACGCCGCCCAGCTTCTCTACGGAGGGCCGTGGGTCGCCGAGCGCACCGCCGCGGTCGGCGCTTTCATCGAAGCGGCGGACGATACGGCAGGCATCTGGCCGGTAACGCGCGACATCGTCATGTCCGGCAAGGAATACAGTGCCGTCGACGCGTTCGAAGGCCAATATGAACTCAGCGAGCTCAAGGCAGCGGCGCTGGCGCAGATGGCGAAGCTCGACTTCCTCGCCCTGCCGACGGCGCCCACCATCTACCGCGTCGCCGATCTCGAGCGCGAGCCGGTGCTCTACAACTCCCATCTCGGGCACTACACCAACTTCGTGAACTTCTTCGGCCTGAGCGCGCTTGCCGTTCCGGCGGGCTTCCGGCCCGACGGCATGCCCTTCGGCATCAGCCTGATCGGCGCAGCCCATCGCGAGCGCGCGTTGCTGTCGTTCGGCGCGCGCTGGCAGCGCGAGGTACCGCTGACGCTCGGCAAGACGACGAGCCTGCTGCCGCCAGTCGCGAGCGACCCCGTGCTGGCGGAGGACCGCGTCTCGATCGCCGTCGTCGGCGCGCATATGAGCGGCCTGCCGCTCAACGACCAGCTCATCGAACTGGGCGGCCGGCTCGAGAGCAAGACCACGACCGCACCGGTCTATCGCTTCTATGCCCTGCCCGGCGGCCCGCCGCGCCGGCCCGGCATGGTGCGGGTGGCCGAGGGTGGCGGCGCCATCGAGGTCGAAGTCTGGAGTCTGCCAGCGGGCATGGTCGGCAGCTTCCTGCGCAAGATCGCGGCGCCGCTGGGGCTCGGCACCGTCGCCCTGGCCGACGGGTCGGCCGTGCCGGGGTTCTTGTGTGAAGGCCACGCCACGGCGGATGCCGAGGACATCACCTCACTGGGCGGCTGGCGGGGCTACCTGCGGACCCTCTCCGTCTGATCAAACACATTCCGTGAGGCCGGCATTTCCGGTGGGCGGTTTCCCTATGGGACAGAACCGCGCGCGGTTCCATCCCATAGGGAAACGCTCTAGGGTCCGTTCCTTCGAGGAGGAACTCCATGAGCGGAAAGATCGCAGTCGTCACCGGTGCAGGCAGCGGCATCGGCCGCGCTTCGGCGCTCGCCCTGTTGAACAACGGCTACAAGGTGGCGCTCGCCGGCCGGCGCAAGGACGCGCTGGACGAGACCGCCGAGATGGCCGGCAACAACACGCCCAACGCCTTGGCCGTGCCGACCGACGTCACCAAGCGCGACGACATCGTGGCGTTGTTCGCCAAGGTCAAGGCGACCTGGGGCCGGCTCGACCTGGTGTTCAACAATGCTGGCGGCGGCGCGCCGCCCGTGCCGCTCGAGGAGCTGCCTTACGAGACCTGGCTTTCGGGCGTGGCGGCCAACCTGACGGGTCCGTTCCTGTGCACCCAGGAAGCCATGAAGATCATGAAGGACCAGACGCCGCGCGGCGGACGCATCATCAACAACGGCTCGATCTCGGCCCATGCGCCGCGGCCGTTCTCGGTCGCCTACACCTCGACCAAGCACGCCATCACCGGCCTCACCAAGTCGACCTCGCTCGACGGCCGCCAGTACGACATCGCCTGCGGCCAGATCGACATCGGCAACGCCGTGACGCCGATGACCGAGCGCATGACCAAGGGCGTGCTGCAACCCAACGGCACGACCATCCCCGAGCCGCGCATGGACGTCAGCGCGGTGGCCAACGCCATCCTCTACATGGACAGCCTGCCGCTCGACGCCAACGTGCAGTTCATGACGGTGATGGCGACCAAGATGCCGTTCGTCGGCCGCGGATGAGGCATGGCTAAAGCATGATGGGTCCAGGTGGAATCCACTTGGTCCCATCGTGCCCGGTGAAACAGGCACCGTCCGGACGCCCCTAGACCTTCACCCCATCCCGCCTCAGTTCGGCAAGGAAGGTCATCACGATATGATAGCCGGCCACGATCGCCTCGACGTTGGCGCGCTGGCGATGATGGCTGGTCGGAGCAACCAGGCCCTTCCGGCCGATGCGGATGCAGCGGCCTTCCTTCAGGAGCACATCGGCATGCCGCCGGACGGTTTCGTAGGGCAGGCGAAGCGCATTCGATATGGCAAGGACGCTCACGGGCAGGCGCTGGCTGTCCTCGAGTATGCCGCTGCCACCCGCCCCCGGGGTGTTCGTCACGTGCTTGACGTTGGCCGTCCAGATCGCAGTGTAGACCAGACCGGTGACGAGGTCGCCGCCGGAGAACTCGTGCAACGTCCGCAGGCCCGTGAGCAGCAGGCCGATGCCGGCCATTCCGATCGCGATCTGCTCCTTGGTCAGGCGAGCCGACGGCATACGGCGATCGGACCCGATGCTGAACCGTGCAACCTCGATGCGCGTCAGGTCCCGCAGCATGCGCACGGCATTGACATAGCTCCGGCGCAGCATGGCCGCTGTCTGTCGGCTTCGCATCATGGCGGCAGGGATCGCCAGGCCGCTCTTCTCTTCGATGCACTGCCCGCCGCGCACCAGCGCGCGCGCATGGCGGCGCACCGTCTCGTAGGGAAGACCGGTCTTCCGCGACAGCTCGCGGATGCCGACGGGTGGACGGCCGCCACCCTGCATCTGGCCACGCCAGAGCGTCACGAAGACCACGCTGCTCACCATGTCACGGTGCACCTCGCCGAGGACGTCGACGCCCCGCAGGAAGTATTCCGTCGCCACGCGCATCACCGGATAGGTGGCGCCCGGCACGTCCGGCTCAATTTGGGTAGCCGACTGGCTCATTTTGGGCACTTACCGGCTTCTCCGACCGGCAGCAAGCGGAGTACCCAGGCGCGGGGAGTTCGCTCCAGTACGGCGGGCAAAGTGTCGAAACAAAAACCCAGACGTCGGCGATCGCCAAGCCACAAGGCTTCGCGAAACGGTCATGCGCACAACGAACGGCTGAACCAGGTCGCCGGCGGTTCTCGCAAGCCGGGACCGTGTGCAGCCCATTGCGCCGCAGCCTTGCTGCTCGCGGTCATCGGCGGCGAGCCGGTCGCGCCACGGACCGGCTGCTGCCTGCTTTCAGGCTCGACACCCGTCGTCGATCGGCGGGAACGCCGCGTTCACGCCCGGCGAGTTGGTCGGCGTACCGCCCGAGATTTGGCTCTTGTCGCGTCGCATCAGGCCGGTGACGACTAGATTTACACCGCGCCGTAACAGCGGAGTCAGTATCCCTCGTGCATCAGCGGGAAGGCCGAGTGCACGCCCGGCAGGTTGGTCGGCGTGGCGGCCGAGATGTAGCTCTTGTCGAGCTGCTTCAGGCTGGTGACGCCCAGAAGACCCATCACCTCCTTCATCTCGTCCTCGAGAAGCTCGACCGTGCGCTCGATGCCGGCGGCGCCCGCCGCGGCCAGGCCGTAGCAGTAGAGCCGGCCCAGGCCGACCCAGTCGGCGCCGAGGCAGATTGCCTTGACGATGTCGCTGCCGCGGCTGAACGAGCCGTCGACGGCGATCTTGGCCCGGCCCTTCACCGCATCGATCACCTCGGGCAGCACCGCGGCCGAGCCGCGGCCGTGATCGAGCTGGCGGCCGCCGTGGTTGGAGCAATAGACCGCCCACACGCCGTGCTGGCAGGCGATATCGGCATCCTCGCCGGTACCGATGCCCTTCAGCATGAACTTCACGTCGGGGAACTTGTCCTTCACCTTCTTGAAGTTGTCCCACGAGAAGGCGGCCTGGTGGTCCTGCCCGGTCGCCGCCGTGCGCCACGACTTGACGAAGCGCTTGGCGATGTCGCGCTCGCGGCGTGAATAGACCTGGGTGTCGACGGTGATGCAGAAGGCGTCGTAGCCCGCATCCATCGCCTGCTTGACGCGGTCGGCCACCCAGTTGTCGTCGCCGCGGACATAAAGCTGGTAGATCTTGGGCCCGGCGCCGCCCTTGACGATGTCCTCGAGCTTCAGCGTCGTCACTGAGCTGATGAGCATCGCGACATTGCCCGCGCCCGCGCCCTTGGCGACCGTGATGCCGCCGCCGGGCTCGAAGGATTCCAGCGAGCCGACCGGCGCCAGCATGACGGGCAAGCGGATCTTCTTGCCCAGGATCTCCGACGATGGATCGATCCTGCTGACGTCACGCAGCACGCGCGGCCGAAAGGCGATCGAATCGAGCGCCATCCGGTTGCGGCGGAGCGTCGTCTCGGTCTCCGTGCCGCCGACCAGGTAGTCCCAGATGTTGGCATTGAGCTTGATCTTCGCCGCCTTGACGATCTCGTGCAGCGTTACGAATTCGTTCTCCAGACCGCTTGCCATGGTCCTCCCCGCCGATTCCGGCTAGAAGTAGCGCAATAAACATGCGGAGGAAACGATGCCGGCAGTGCGCTCTACCGCATCGCGCAAAGCAGAAGCGGAAATCGCCACGCGGCCGATAAGCGTGCGGCCGATCAACGGGTTCATCGGCGCCGAAATCGAAGGCGTCGATCTTCGGCGGCCATTGAGCCCGGCCCAGTTCAAGATCGTGCATGACGCGCTGGTGCAATACGAAGTGATCGTTATGCGTGAGCAGGACATCACGGTCGACCAGGAGATGGCCTTCGGCGCCCTGTTCGGCGAGCTATCGATCCATCCGTTCTCGCCCAACCTCGCCGACAAGCCCGAGGTCATCATCCTCGACTATTCCAAGGACAACCCGCCGGCCCTGACCGACATCTGGCATGCCGACGAGACCTTCCGTGAGGCGCCGCCGATGGCCACCATCCTGCGCGCCAAGGTCGTCCCCGAGGTCGGCGGCGACACGTTGTTCTCCAGCATGAGTGCGGCCTATCGCGGCCTCTCCGAGCGCATGAAGCAGCACATCCACGGCATGGAGGCGCTGCACGACTTCAAGCCGTGGCGGCCGCTGTTCAGCCACGACGACCGCGCCAAGCTGCGCAAGCTCGAGGACGAGTTCCCCAACCCCTGGCATCCCGTCGTGCGGGTGCACCCGGTGTCGGGCCGTCGCATCCTCTATGTGAACCAGCAGTTCTGCGTGCGCATAAGGGATCTCAAGACCGACGAAAGCGACACGCTGCTCGCCTACCTCTACCGGCAGGCCACCATCCCCGAGTACCAGCTGCGGGTGAAATGGCGGCCCGGCACCCTGGTGATGTGGGACAACCGCTCCGTGCTGCACTATGCCGCGCACGACTATTATCCGGCGCGCCGCACCATGGAGCGGGTAACGGTGAAGGGCGACCGGCCCGTGGGCGTCACCGGCGCCTACGCCGCCGATACGGTTGAGGCCAACGGCTCGGTAAAACCGCTGATCGCCGAAGGCACGCGGCCGGGCCCTAAACGCGCCTTCGACCGTTACTGATTGGAGCATCAATCGTGAAGAAATTGTGGCGCGTTTTGTGCGCCGCATGGCGTGTTCCTTGCACCCCCGGGCATGGCAACCTAGATTTCACGCCCACTGACTTTCCGCCGACGCCATGAGAAGAAACCACAGGGTAGGCACTATGAAGCGACGTGTTTTCACGAAGGCCGTTTTATTTGGTCTGCTGTGCAGCCCTGCCTTCGCTGCCGATCCGGCTCCCAAGCTGCAGGAAACACCGATGCTCGCCGATCAGGTGAAGTCGGGGGCGCTGCCGCCGGTCGATCAACGCGTGCCCAAGCAGCCCATGGTGGTGACGAAGTTCTCCGGCAACGACGGCCCCGGCCAGTCGGGAGGGCAGCTCAACATGCTGGTCGCCAGCGCGCGCGATACGCGCCTGATGACGATCTACAGCTACACGCGACTGATCGTGTACACGCCCGAGTTCAAGCTGCAGCCCGACATCCTCGAGAGCTACGAGAACAAGGGCGACAAGGAGTTCACCTTCAAGCTGCGCGAGGGCCACAAGTGGTCCGACGGACAGCCTTTCACCACCGACGACTTCCGTTTCTTCTGGGAAGACATCGCCAACAACAAGGAGCTGTCGCCGTCCGGTCCGTCGGTCGAGTTGCTGGTCGACGGCCAGCCGCCCAAGGTGGAGATCATCGACGCGCGAACCATCAAGTTCACCTGGGACAAGCCCAACCCGTACTTCATCGAGAGCCAGGCCCGCGCCGCTCCGCTGTTCCTGTTCCGCCCGGCGCACTATCTCAAGAAGTTCCACGCCAAGTACGCCTCGCCCGAGGACATCGCCAAGGCAGCCAGGGGCGGCCAGACCGGCGGCAACTGGGTGCAGATCTATCGGCGTCACGACGTGATGTACGCCAACGACAATCCGGACCTGCCGACGCTCAACCCGTGGGTCAACACCACGGCCTCGCCGGCGCAGCGTTACGTGTTCCAGCGCAATCCCTTCTATCACCGCATCGACGGCAAGGGGCAGCAGCTGCCCTATATCGATCGCGTGATCTTCACCCAAGCCGCGACCAACCTGGTGCCCGCCAAGGCCGGCCTGGGCGAGGCCGACCTGCAGCCGCGCTATCTCAACATGCGCGACTACACCTTCCTGCAGAAGAGCGCGAAGAGCTCGGGCGTCGAGGTGCGGCTATGGGAATCGGGCTCGGGCTCGCAGCTCGCGCTCTATCCCAACCTCAACGCCAACGACGAGGAGTGGCGCAAGCTGATGCGCGACGTGCGGGTCCGCCGCGCCCTGTCGCTCGCCATCGACCGCAACGAGCTGAACGAAACGGTCTATCTCGGCCTCGCCAAGCCCTCGAACAACACGATCATGGAGCGCTCGCAGCTGTTCAAGCCGGACTACGCGAAGAAGTGGGCGCAGTACGATCCCAAGCTCGCGAACAAGCTGCTCGACGAGGCCGGCCTGAACAAGAAGGACAGCCAGGGCTTCCGCCTGCTGCCCGACGGCCGGCCGGCGACCATCGTTGTCGAGCATGCCAGCGAAGAGACCGAGGACGCCGACGCGCTGCACCTGATCGCCGAGATGTGGAAGAAGGTCGGCATCAAGATGCTGACCAAGCCGCAGACGCGCGAGAACTTCCGGCTGCGCGCCTTCTCCGGCGAGGCGATCATGACGGCCTTCGCCGGCGTCGTGACGGCCATGCCGACGCCCAACACCAGCCCCAAGGAGTTCGCCCCCACGATGCAGGGCGGCCTGCAGTGGTCGCGCTGGGGCATGTTCGTCGAATCCAAGGAGCGGATGGGCGAGAAGTGCGACGTCGAGGTCGCCTGCAAGCTCCTCGACTACGTCAAGGAGTGGGAACACGGCACCAACGAGGCCGAGCGGCGCAAGGCGTGGGAGAAGATCCTGGAGAGCAACGCCGACGAGGTGTTCACCATCGGCACGGTCAACGGCATCCGCCAGCCGATCGTCGTCGGCCCGAAGATCAAGAACGTGCCCAAGGAAGGCTATTACGCCTGGGATCCGGGCGGCTACATCGGCCTGTACCAGCCGGATACGTTCTGGGTGGCTCAGTAAGCGCACCGCTGTCATCCCGAGCGCAGCGAGGGACCTTTCCTGTTACCGGAAAGGTCCCTCGGCCTTAGGCCTCGGGATGACACTCGTTACCAAGTGTCAATATTCGGCCGCTTCTTGTGCGGATTGCGTGGGCGTGGCGGTGCATCCAGCAGCGCCGTCGCCACCCAGCGGCGCGAATCGGCGGGATCGATCACCTCGTCGACCTCGAAGTAGGTCGCGGTGCTGAGCGCCTTGCCGCGGGCATAGGCGGCGGCCACCATCCTGTCGAATAGCGCGCGCCGCTCGGCCGGGTCGGCGACGGCCTCGAGCTCCTTGCGATAGCCGAGCTTCACCGCGCCCTCGAGCCCCATGCCGCCGAACTCGCCGGTCGGCCAGGAGATCGCGAAGGTGCCGGCATGGAACGAGCCGCCGGCCATGGCCTGTGCGCCCAGCCCATAGGCCTTGCGTAGCACGATGGTGCCGAACGGCACGCCGAGATTGGCGCCGGTCACGAACAGGCGCGAGCAATGGCGCACCAGGGCGGTCTTCTCGACCTCGGGGCCGACCATCATGCCCGGCGTGTCGCACAGGAACAGCACGGGCAGCTCGAAGGCATCGCAAAGCTGCAGGAAGCGCGCGGCCTTGTCCGAGCCGTCCGAGTCGATCGCCCCGGCGAGGTGCGTGGGATTGTTGGCGACGATGCCGAACGGCTTGCCCTCGATGCGGGCCAGCGCCGTCACCATGCCGCGTCCGAAGGCACGGCGCAGCTCCAGTACCGAGCCCTCGTCGCACAAGGTCTCGATGACGGAGCGGACGTCGTAGACGCGCAGCCGGTTCTCGGGGATGGCCCGGCGCAGCAGTCGCTGGTCGGCGGCGCGCCATTCCGGCAAGGCGCCCTGGAAGTACGACAGGTATTTCTTGGCGACGGCGACCGCCTCGGCCTCGTCTTCGACCGCGATGTCGACCATGCCGTTGGGCACCTGCACGTTCATCGGGCCGACTTCCTCGGGTGCGAACACGCCGAGATTGCCGCCTTCGATCATTGCCGGGCCACCCATGCCGATCGACGAATTCCTGGTCGCGATCACCACGTCGCAGCAGCCCAGGATCGCGGCGTTGCCGGCGAAGCAGCGCCCGGAATTGATGCCGACCAGCGGCGAGGAGCCGCTCAGCCGTCCGAAGATGTGGAAGGCCATGGTGTTGAGACCGGCCACCGACTGCACGTCGACGTCACCCGGCCGCCCGCCGCCGCCCTCGGTGAAGAAGACCAGCGGCAGGCGCTGCTCCTCGACGATCTCGAACAGCCGGTCCTTCTTGTGATGGTTGGTCTTGCCCTGGGTGCCGGCCAGCACCGTGTAGTCGTAATGCGCGATCGCCACCCGGCTCTTCTCCGGGCCGAACAGCGAGCCGTTGACGCGGCCGATGCCGGTTATCAGCCCGTCGGCCGGCGTCTTCTCGATCAGGTCCTCCTGCGTGCGCCGCGTGCGCTGGCTGGCAATGGCGAAGGCGCCCCATTCGACGAAGCTGCCGGGATCGACCAGGTCGTCGAGATTCTGCCGCGCCGTGCGCTGGTTGGTCTTGCGCCGCCGCGCCACCGACTCGGGCCGTTTGTCGTCCAGCGTCATGGCGCGCCGCTCGAAATACTCGGCGAGATCGGGGCGGATGTAGTCGAGATCGATCTTCTCCTCGGCCACCGCGCCCTTCACCTCGACATCGGCCTCCTCGACGAACAGCAGGGCATGGCCCTCGTAGATCGTCTCGCCGGCCTCGACCGCGACCCGCCGCACATAACCGCGCGCCGGACTGCGGATCTCATGCTGCATCTTCATGGCGTCCATGATCAGCAGCGGCTGGCCGGCGGCGACGGCATCGCCTTCCTTGACCGAAATGCTGACGATCGTGCCCTGCATCGGCGCCGCCACCGGCACCGTGCCTTCCGGCGCGTCGGAGAGTGCCTGCGGCTCGGCCTGCTGCTGCGTCTTGCCGAAGGCCAGCACGGCTAGGGGATCGACGGCATCGACCTTCGCGCCGGCCTGACGATTGCCCGAGGCTGGCGCTGCGGTCGTCGGGAAATGGAGTCCGGGCTCCAGCTTCGCCGCGGCGTCGATCAGCGCCTCGGCCTGCTCATCGACGAAGCGCGTATGGATCTTGTCGGCACGGAAATCCTTGTGGGCGAGCAGCGCGCGCAGGAAGGCGATGTTGCTGGGTGCACCTTCGAGGCGGAACGCCGCCAGCGCGCGCTCAGCTCTCGCCAGCGCGTCGGCAAAGTCGGCCGACGGGCTGTGCACGATCAGCTTGGCGAGCAGCGAATCGAAGTTGGGATTGGTGCGATAGCCGGCATAGCCGTAGGTGTCGACACGGATGCCCGGGCCCGACGGCGGCTCGAACACCGTGAGCGCTCCGCCGCCCGGCTTGGCCGAGCCGTCTGCGGTCATGGTCTCCATGTTGACACGGAGCTGGATGGCATGCCCGCGCGGCCTGGCCTCGGCGATTCCGGTCCTGGCCAAGGCCACGCCGCCGGCCAGAAGAAGCTGCGTCTTCACCAGATCGACGCCCCATACCTGTTCGGTGACGGTGTGCTCGACCTGAAGTCGCGGGTTGGCTTCGATGAAGAAGAACTCCTGGCCATCGACCAGGAACTCGAAAGTGCCGAGGCTGCGATACTTCACGGCCTTGGCCATGGCGACGGCGGCAGCGACGATCTTCTTGCGCAGAGCCGGCGCGAGGCGGGGG
>JAEZIF010000523.1 GCA_023416135.1 Pseudomonadota bacterium | reverse complement strand
TTCCCCCCCCACCCCCGGGCGGCGCCCCCGCCCCCGCCTTCTCGTCGGTCAGGATGCGCTCATAGGCCGGCAAAGTCAGGAACTCCTCGAAGACCGGCTGCTCGACCAGGTCGATCATGAGTTGGGCGGCTTCCTCATAGCGGCCTTTGGCATAGGCTTCCTCGCCCATCGCCGCCTTCACTTTGTCGTTCTCCTCGCGCACGATATCGCGCACGAGCTCCTTCGTGACCTGCCGGCCGTCCTGCAAGGTCTGGCCATGGCGCACCCACTGCCAGACCTGCGCGCGGCTGATCTCGGCGGTAGCGGCATCCTCCATCAGGTTGAACAGCGGCACGCAGCCGATGCCGCGCAGCCACGCCTCGACATAACCGATGCCCACGGCCACGTTCTGGCGCAGTCCGGCTTCGGTCCTGGTGCCTTCGGGCACCGCGATCAGGTCGGCGGCGTCGACATGAACGTCCTGCCGCTTGCGGGCGATCTGGTTGGCGCCCTTCATCACCGCATCGAACTCCGCCTTGGCGATCTCGACCAGGCCGGGGTGGGCGACCCAGGTGCCGTCGTGGCCATCGCTCGCCTCGCGCTTCTTGTCGGCGCGCACGCGATCCATGGCGGCCTCGTTGGCGGCAGGATCGTTCTTGATCGGGATCTGCGCCGCCATGCCGCCCATCGCATGGACCTCGCGGCGATGGCAGGTCTTGATCAGGAGCTGGCTGTAGCAGCGCAGGAAATGCGCCGTCATCGCGACCTGTGCACGGTCGGGCAGCACCGACCACGCCTGCTCGCGAAACTTCTTGATGAAGCTGAAGATGTAGTCCCAGCGGCCGCAATTGAGGCCGGCGGAGTGATCGCGCAGCTCCCACAGGATCTCGTCCATCTCGAAGGTGGCGAGGATGGTCTCGATCAGCACCGTGGCCTTGATCGTCTTCTGCGGGATGCCGAGCGTGTCCTGAGCGTGGACGAAGACGTCGTTCCACAGCCGCGCCTCGAGGTGGCTCTCCATCTTGGGCAGGTAGAAATACGGACCGGTCCCGCGCGCCAGGAGTTCCGCCGCGTTGTGAAAGAAATACAGGCCGAAATCGAACAGCGAGCCCGACATCGGCGCGCCGTCGACCGTCATGTGTTTCTCCGGCAGGTGCCAGCCGCGCGGCCGCACGAAGAGCACGGCGGTCTTCTCGTTCAGCCGGTATTCGCGGCCCGACTGCGGATCGACATAGTCGATCTCGCGGTGCACGGCGCTCGCCAGGTTGAACTGACCGTCGACCATGTTGGTCCACGTGGGCGTGCTGGCGTCCTCGAAGTCGGCCATGAAGACGTTGGCACCGCAGTTCAGCGCATTGATGATCATCTTGCGATCGACCGGCCCGGTGATCTCGACGCGACGGTCGAGGATGTCCTGCGGCAGGGGCGCCACCGTCCAGTTGCTCTCCCGGATTTCAGCGGTCTCCCGAAGGAAGTCGGGCTTCTCCCCGGCGTCCAGCCGCTGCTGGCGCTCGGCCCGGACCGCCAGCAGCTCCTCGCGGCGCGGATTGAAGCGGCGCTGAAGTTCGGCGACGAAGGCAATTGCCTCCTTGGTGAGCACTTTTTCGAAATCCGGATTGACGACGCCGTCAATCGAGACGCCCTCGGGAAGGTCCAACGCCACTATATGCACTCCCTCAGAATCGTTACTTTGCGCTCAGGGGAGCGCGATATAGGGCCTTGAGCGCACTTGGGGCAAGGCGCTACGAGAACGCATGGACGCCGCTTTCGTCGTTGAATGGCTCAATCTGGTGCTGCGCTGGGCCCACATGATCGTGGGCATCGCCTGGATCGGCGCCTCCTTCTATTTCATCTGGCTCGACAACCATCTTCATCCGCCGCTTGATCCGGCCGATGCCGCCAAGGGGATCGGCGGCGAGGTCTGGGCGGTCCATGGCGGCGGCTTCTACACGGCCAAGAAATTCCGCCTGGCACCCGAGAAGCTTCCACCCGAGCTGCACTGGTTCAAGTGGGAAGCCTACACCACCCTGATCACGGGCTTCTTCCTGCTGTGCCTGGTTTACTACTACGGTGCGGAAGTGGCTCTGATCGATCCGTCGGTCATGCCGCTCACCAAGCCCGGGGCCATCGCCATCGGCCTCGGTTTCCTCGTGCTGGGCTGGCTGGTCTATGACGGGCTCTGCCGCTCGGCCTTCGGCGAGGACGACGCCATCCTGGGCGGCCTGCTCGTGATCTACTGCGCCATATCAGCCTGGGCGCTCTGCCATCTGTTCTCGGGCCGCGGGGCCTACATCCATTTCGGCGCGATGCTCGGCACCATCATGGTGCTCAACGTCTACTTCGTGATCATCCCTGGCCAGCGCGAGCTGGTGAAGGCCAAGGAGGATGGACGCAAGCCCGATCCGAAGTTCGGGCTGATGGGCCGCCAGCGCTCGGTCCACAACACCTATTTCACGTTGCCCGTGCTGTTCACCATGATCGGCAACCACTACGCCGGGCTGTACGGGCATGCCTGGAACTGGGTCTTGCTGCTCCTGATCTCGGCGTCCGGCGCCCTCGTGCGGGTGTGGTTCGTGCAACGCCACAAGGGCAACCAGAATCCTCTGGTCCTGGCGGCAGGACTGGTCCTGCTGGCCATCACCGCCATCGTGTCCCTCCCGCGGCCCGAGGCCGACACCGGCCCGCCCGCCTCATTCGCCGAAGTCCAGCCGATCTTCAAGGAACGCTGCCAGTCATGCCATGCCACCAGGCCCACGCAGGAGGGCTTCGCCGCCCCGCCGAAGGGCGTGATTCTCGAGGCCCCCGAGGATTTCCGGGCCCGCGCCGCGATGATCAATCAGCAGGTCTGGGTGACCCGGGTCATGCCTCCCGGAAACCTGACCCAGATGACGGATGCCGAGCGACGCCTGATTGCGCGCTGGTTCAAGGGCGGCGCACAATAGTGGCCATGATGGCTCGCCCGGGACGGATGCCGTGGCGCCGCCTGCTGACGGCGGCATTGGCGGCAGTCGCGATCTTCTTCTGCTGGACTCATGTTGCCGAGCACGGCCCGCGCGACCTCGCACGCAACGCTGCCGCCGCCGACACCTCGCAGCTCGAGGTGCGCAGCTTCGGCCCAGGCGTTGGCTTTGCCGACCGGCGGCGACTCGACGAGCATTTCGAGAAGCACGGCGCGGAGTTCGGTCGCATCACCAAACAGGATTACCTGCGCCAGGCCCAGCTTCTACGCGACGCCAAGATCGGCGGGCCAGTGCTCGAAGCCGTTCGACGCGACGGCGTCATCACGCGCTACGACCAGCAGACGGGTGCCTTCATCGCTTTCAATTCCAACGGCGTCATTCGCACCTTCTTCAAACCCAACGACGGCGAACGCTACTGGCGCCGCCAAGCGGAGCGCGGAGAATGAAGCCACCGCCGCCGCCGGGCCCGCCGGATGTCGCCGATCTGCGCGAACTCATCGACCAGTGGGCCGAGTTCAGCACTGATCTTGCCAAGGGCTACAGCTTCGATCTCGACAACTGGCTCAATGACGTCGACGTCCGCGAGCTTATCCTTGAGGCGCAGCCGATGTTCAGCAGCGAAGAGCTGGGCGAGCACGCGCTGAAGCTCGAGCAGGCAGACAAGGCCTTCCTGGCGGCGACCCGCGATTTCAAGAAGTGCGTCTGGGGCAAGGGAACGGCGCGGAAGGAAAAATGGACGCCTCAGACAAACTGGTGGTACTTCCGCACGCCGCTCAGCTCCAACGGTCAGCTCGAGGACGAGCTGGCGACAATTCGCTGAGAGCCGATGAGCCAATCGAAAATCCTGATCGAGACCGCGCCGCCGGTCACCACGATCATCATCAATCGCCCGCAGGTGAAAAACGCACTCGACAACGAGGCGGCCCGCGCGCTGGCAGCAGCGCTGAAGGCTTTCGAGGCGGACACCGAGGCCCGCGTCGCCGTGCTGACGGGAACGGGCGGCGTCTTCTGTGCCGGAGCAGACCTCAAGGAGCTGGGATCGGGAACCGACTATTTTCCATGGGCCGGCAGCGATGAGGGGCCCTTGCGCGTCCCCCTCGCCAAGCCGGTGATCGCCGCCATCGAAGGTCACGCCTGCGCCGGTGGACTGGGCGTCGCGCTGTTCTGCGACATCCGCATTGTCGACGACACGGCGACTTTCGGCGTCTTCTCCCGCCGCTGGGGCGTGCCGATGAGCGACGGCACCACCGTGCGTCTGCCGCGCATCGTCGGCCAGGGACGTGCGCTCGACATGCTGCTGACCGGCCGCGCCGTGGGAGCCGACGAGGCGATCGCCATTGGGCTCGCCACTCGCAAGGTGGCGCGTGGCACGACTCGGATGGAGGCCGAGGCGCTCGCCCGGCAGATCGCGGGCTTCCCGCCGATCGCCATGACATCGGACCGGCAATCGGCCTACGAAAGCTTCGATCGCGACCAGGCTTCCGCCGTGCGGCGGGAAATGGAATTGTCGCTGGCGGCACGCCGGCAGGAATCGCAGAAAGGCGCGGCCCGCTTCGCAGAGGGCGCAGGTCGGCACGGCAAGTTCGAGAGGCAGTGAATGCGGGCGTTGGTTTGCGAAGCTTATGGGCCTATCGAAAGCCTCAAGATTGCCGACGTTCCGATCCCGGAGCCCCAGGCGGGCGAAGTGCTGCTGCGGGTCGGTGCGGCCGGCGTGAGCTTCGCCGCCATGTTGGGGGTGCAGGGCAAGCACCAGAACAAGCCGCCCCTGCCCTATGTGCCGGGCAACGAGATGGCCGGCCATATCGTGAAGCTGGGTGCGGGCGTCACCAATCTCTCGGTCGGTCAGCGGGTCGCCACCGGAGTGAGCCAAGGCGCCTTCGCCGAGTATGCGGTGGCGACGGCGGCAAACGTCGTGGTGATTCCCGAGACCATGCCCTATGCCCAGGCGACGAACTTTCCGACGCTCTATCCGACGGCATACGGCGCCTTGAAATGGAAGGCCGACATGCAGCCGGGCGAAGTGCTGCTGGTGCACGGCGCAGGCGGCGGCTCGGGCCTGACGGCAATCGAGGTCGGCAAGGCCATGGGCGCCGTCGTCATTGCCTCGGCCGGAGGCGCCGACAAGCTCGCCGCCGCCAGGGAAGCGGGCGCCGATCATTTGATCGACTATCGATCGCAAGACCTCCGTAGCCGGGTGCTGGAGCTGACTGGCGGCCGGGGCGCCGACGTCGTCTACGACCCTGTCGGCGGGTCGGCCTTCGACGTCTCGCTGCGTTGTGTGGCGCCGGAAGGGCGATTGATCCCGATGGGTTTTGCCAGCGGCACCATTCCGCAAATCCCGGCCAACATCCTGTTGGTAAAGAACGTAACGGTGATCGGCTTTTACTACGGCTACTACACCGGCTGGGGTGGCCGCGGCGAACCGAGCGAAAAGGACGCCGCCTCGCTGGTGAGGCGCCGGGCCATGGTGGCGGCGGCACAGGCCGAGCTGATGCGCTGGTTCACCGAGGACAAGCTCAGGGCCACGATCGCCGGCACGTTCGACCTTGCCGATTGGGTCCAGGGCTTCAAGCTGATCGAAGAGCGGACGGTGGTCGGCAAGGCCGTTCTTGTCCCCTGAGGAGAGACTTGTCTGCAAGCGGCTTTCCGGCATAGTTCCCGGGCATGCCGGTGCAGTGGACCGTATCCCACCCGACCCGCTTGGTAATTGCCGTCGCCAGGGACAATCTTCGCCTCCTGGATATCGAGCACTATTTGGACGGCGTTTTGACGGCGAACGCCATGGCGTATCGCAAGGTCTTCGACATGACGCAGGCCGTGCCCAACCTCAGCGATGACGAGTTGATGATGCTCGGGGCGCGCATCCGCGCCTACATCCCCCTGGGCAAGATCGGCCCGTTGGCCATCGTCGCCACAACCGCAACGAGCCACGACCAGGCCCGCATGTTCGCTGCTCTGGCCGAGGCCGATCGGCCGGTCAAGATCTTCCGCGAGCCCCACTTGGCACGGCAGTGGTTGGACTCCTTGCCGGATATCTCGCCGGAGCCCGGCGGCTGAACTCAGGCTCGACGCAGCACGCCGCCGACTATCGCGGCGCCGAAGCCCAGCAATGCGAGGCCGGAGGCGGTCTGCACCGCGATCCGAAAGCGCCGTACGCCGAGCCGCGACTGCACCACAGCGGCGAACAGGGCGTAACCGAGATGGACCACGCCAACGACCACGATGAGCGTGGCGAACAGAGCCGCGAATTGCGGCAGCAGCGGCTGGTCATGGTGCAGGAAGTTGGGAAAGAGCGCGGCCAGAAAGAACACCGAACCGAGGTTAGTCGCGCTGACGAAGAACGCCTGGAGAAAGCGCCGGACCGGGCCGGCAGCGTCTGCCGGTTGGCCGCCGACGACCGCGTCGCCACGAGACCGCCAGGCATTGCGCACGGCCTTGCTGCCGAGATACGCGAGATAGGCCGCGCCGACGATCCGCAGCGCATCGTAGGCGGACGGCATGCTCATCAGCACCGCGTTGACCCCGAGCGCCGCCGCCATGGCCACCAGGAAGAGCAGGGAAATGTTGCCAAGGATGGTCGGCGCGATACGCGGCAGCCCGAAGCTCAGAGTGTGATTGACGACCAGGATGACATTGGGGCCGGGCGACACGGAGACCAGCGCGATTACGCCGGCAAACACGGTGAGCTCATTCAAGCGGACAACACCTTCGGGAACATTTCACATTCGAGCTTGTCGCCGGGCTCGAGCCCGTGCCCTTCCAGCGGAGGCGAGATCTGGCCGACACGCAAGGCGTAACGCGCATCGTCGCCACACCAGCGCGTGGCCCAGGCGCGACGCCGGCGCGCGGTTGAGAGATTGCCCGACGCACCGTGCAGCGTGAGCGCATGGAAGGCGATGACGTCGCCCGGTTCCATGTCCCAGGCGAGGAATTCGTGGTGCTCGCGCTCGGCATCGAGATCCGGCAGCGGCTCGAAGCGCGGATCGGAAACCGCCAGGTCGACGCCGCCCTGCCGGAAGAACTTCGGCTGGAACCATCGACCCCAGCGGTGAGAGCCCTTCACGTACTCCACGCAGGTCGCTCGATCGACTGGATCGAGCGGCAGCCACAGGGAGACGATCTGCTCGCCATCGATCGGATAGTAGGGCTGGTCGTGATGCCAAGGCGTGCGCTCGCGCGTCCCCGGCTCCTTCACCAGAAGATGATCGTGATAGTAGACGACCTCTCGTGAGCCCATGAGCTTGGCCGCGATCTCGCGTGCCGGCGAGCAAAAGACGAAATCGCGCGCCGCCGCATGGCGTTGCCAAAGCTGGAAGTCGACGAAGAACAGGCCCGGCGCACCTTGCGGCGTGTTGAGCCGGGCCATGGGGCCGGGACCTGCCATGTCGGCATCGACCGCCTCACGCAAGCGCTCGATCCAGTCGAGCGGGAAGGCGCCGCGCAGGCAGATGGCACCGTCGGCGCGGTAGCGCACGACATCGTCGTCGGTCGGCAAGCCCGCCATCAGATGTCCCCGAAGCTGCCGCCTCGGCCCTTGCCGCCAGCGAAGCGCGCGGCACCTGAACGAGCCTCGGCCTGAAGGGCGGGGACACCGCGCCGCGCTTCGTTGATCAGCGAGGGGCCAACCTCCAGCGCCCACTGCTCGTAGGACGACAGGCGATCGGAGCGCATGCAGGTCTGGGGAAAGCGAGCGAGTTGCTGGGCAAGCTCGATCGCTTCGCGCAAGGCCTGGCCCTCCGGCACCAGGCGATTGGCCAGGCCCCAGTCGAACGCCTCGCGCGCCCCGACCTCACGGCCGGTCAGGATCATGTCCAGGGCACGGCTGTGGCCGATCAGGCGCGGCAGGCGCACCGTGCCGCCGTCGATCAGGGGCACGCCCCAGCGCCGGCAGAAGACGCCGAACTTCGCGCTTTCCGAGGCCACGCGCATGTCGCACCACAGCGCCAATTCGAGGCCGCCCGCCACGGCATGACCCTCGACCGCGGCAATCACGGGCTTGGAAAGCAGATGGCGCGTCGGGCCCATCGGCCCCGGACCTTCGACATTGCGCAGCGCGCTTTCTGACGCTTCCGGGTCGCGGCCCGCCGCCACCTTTAGGTCATAGCCGGCGCAGAACGTACCGCCGCGCCCGGTCAGGATTGCCACCGACTGGCTCGGGTCGGCATCGAAGGCGAGGAAGGCATGGCGCAACAGCACTGCGGTCTCCGGATCGACGGCATTGCGCGCCTCGGAGAAGCGGTCGATGGCGACGATCGTGATCGGCCCTTGCTCGTCGACGGCAACCTTGGCCATGTGCGCCTCCCGCGGCTAGCGCCCCTGCATCATGCGCAACGGCGTGTAGACCAGGACCGTTTCGCCCGACTGCTTCTTCACAATGTTCGTCGTGCGCACCAACGCCCGCATCGGATCCTTGGAGGTCGGCCGGATCTCGGTGAGCTCGATCTCGACGTGGATCGTGTCGCCGACGTAAGTCGGCCCCTTGATGTCGAAGCCCATCGACAGGAACGCGAGGCCCGTGCCTTGCAGGGTCGTCGGGATCACCAACCCCTCGGCCATGGAATAGACCAAAGCGCCTGGTACCGGATGGCCGCCGCGCATCGGTGCGTGCTCCTTGACGTACTCCTTGTTGGTGAACAATTCCTCGGAAAAGCCGCAAAGAGTGACGAAATTCAGCAGATCAGCCTCGAATAAGGTACGACCATAGGTGATGAAGCGGTCGCCGATCTTCAGCTCACGCCAGTTCCAACCCTCGCCGAGCTGCTTCATGGTCGCGTCCGTCAATGGGCGTGGGCGCCGGACTTGGCGCCCTCGGCCAGCACGTAGAGCCTGCTGCAATAGGGGCACTCCACCCGCCCCTCTTCGCCCAGGTTGAGATA
>JAEZIF010000505.1 GCA_023416135.1 Pseudomonadota bacterium | reverse complement strand
ATCAGCCGCATCACCGAGCTGCGCCAGATGTAGATGTGGCGCATCACCAGCGCCCAGATGCGCTGGATCGAGCCGCTCACGACGCCGCCTCCTTCCGGTTCAGTGCATCGAGCCCGCGGCCGCGGCCACGCGCCATGTCGAGGAACACCTCCTCCATGTCCTCGCGGCCGAAGCGCTCGATCAGCTCGCGCGGGCTGCCGCGGTCGAAGACCCGGCCGGCCTGCAGCAGAATGACGTCGTCGCACAGCCGCTCGACCTCGCCCATGTTGTGCGAGGCCAGCAGGATCGTGGCATGGGTCTCGTGCTGGTAGTCCTTGAGATACCTGCGCACCCAGTCGGCGGTGTCGGGATCGAGCGAGGCCGTGGGCTCGTCGAGCAGCAGCACGTCCGGCTTGTTGATCAGCGCCTTGGCCAGCGCCACGCGGGTCTTCTGGCCGGCCGACAGCTTGCCCGCCTGGCGGTCGAGAAAGGGTGCGACCTGCATGTGCTCGGCGATTTCGTCGATGCGTTTCCCGACGTTCCGCACGCCGTAGAGCCGGCCGTAGAACAGCAGGTTCTGGCGGACCGTCAGGCGGTGCGGCAGGTCGACATAGGGTGACGAGAAGTTCATGCGCGGCAGGGCAGCATAGCGCCGCTTCTTCATGTCGATGCCCAGCACGTGGATGTCGCCCGCCGTCGGCTCGAGCAGGCCGAGCAGCATGGCGATGGTCGTGGTCTTGCCCGCGCCGTTGCCGCCCAGCAGCCCCAGCACCGCGCCACGCGGCACGGCGAAGGTCAGATCGTCGACCGCGACGATCTCGCCGTACACCTTGCGCAGATGCCGGACTTCGATGGAGGGAACATCGGCCATGGTCGCATCATAGCGCCTTGAGCGCGGCTTCGATGCGATCGAGACCTTTGCTCAGTCGCTCTGCACCGGAGGCGAAGCAGAGCCGTACATTGCCCTGCCCGCCCGGGCCGAACGCCTCGCCGGGCGCCAGACCGACCTTGTAGTCCTTCGCCAGCTTCTTGCAGAAGGCCAGGGTGTCTGTGACGCCGTCGACCGAGAAGAAGTTGTAGAAGGCCGCTTCCGGCCGCGCGATCCTGACCCGCGGCTGCGCCGACAGGCGCTGAAACACCAGTTCCCCGCCGGCGCGGCAGCGCTCGACCATCTCGGCCAGGAAGCCGTCGCCCTTCTCCAGCGCGGCGATCGCGCCCCTCTGCAGGAAATGCGGCACGCCCGAGGTGTTTATCTGCACCAGCTTGGCGAACTGATCGCCCAGCGCCGCCGGATGGGTCAGCCAGCCGATGCGCCAGCCGGTCATCGCCCACGGCTTGGAGAAGGAGTTGAGCACGAGCAGCGGATCGTCCGGCCCGGCCACTTCGAGGAACGAGGGCGCGACCGGCCGGGTGTAGATCAGCCGGGCATAGACCTCGTCGGCCATGATCCAGACGCCGCGCTTGCGGGCGAAGTCGAGCAGCGCCTTCTGCTCGTCCGTGGTCATCGTCCATCCCGTCGGATTGCCGGGCGAATTGACGAAGATTGCCCGCGTGCGCTCGTCGACGGAGTCGAACACCTTCTGGAGGTCGAGCTTCCAGCTGCCGTCCGGCCTGCGGTCCAGCGCCACATACCTGGGTTCGCCACGCACCAGCATCGCGGCCGAGGTGATGTTCGGCCAGATCGGCGAGACAATCACGAGGTTGTCACCCGGATCGAGCAAGAGCTGGCAACTCAGCAGGATCGCCTGCATGCCTCCCGTCGTTACCGAGATGCGGTCGACCGGGCATTCGATTCCGTAGAGTCGCCCGGTATAGGCCGCCAGTGCCGCCCGCAACTCAGGGGTGCCGCGTTGCCACGTGTAGAAAGTCTCTCCCGCCTGCATGCCCTTGGCCGCGGCGCTGCGCACGAAATCCGGCGTGACGAGGTCGCCTTCGCCGAACCACAGCGGCACGACGTCGGGATCGCCGAACACCGTCATGGCCACTTCGGAAATGGGCGTTTCGGAAAGACCGGCGATCGGGCCGCTCAGCGATGCGCCGAGGCCGGGAAGCTGGATGCGGGAACTGTCGGGCATGCTTCGGACCTACCGCATCGCCGGCCCTTTCGCCAGCCGGGGAGCTGCCCGACAATTGTTGGCGACGAGACCAAACCTGATTTATCTCTATCGAGAAGGCACAATATCGCCAGGAGTAGACGATGAAGCGCCCCGCTCTTGTCCTGTTGATCGTCATGATGGCGGCCGGCTGCGCGACCGTGCCGGCCAGAAGCATCGACCGGGTCCAGGCCGGCATGGACCGCGAGCAGGTCCGCTCGATCATGGGCCAACCCGACACCGTTTCCCATGCGCCGGGCAAGGAGTGTGCCTACTACTCGCTGCTCAAAGACTTCTGGAGTCGGGTGCCGTGGTCGGTCTCGGATCGCTATTACGTCTGCTACGACGAAGGCAAGGTCGCTTCGTTCGGCAAGGTCGATGAGGCACCGTCGGGATGACACGGCGCTACCCGCACGATACCTTGCGTCCAGGGAGAGAGAATGGCAGGCGACAAGCATGGATTGATGCTGCCGGTGTGGCTTGCCGAGCGGTATGACGGCGCTTACTTCGACGGCCGACGCTTCGACGACCTGCGGTTCCTGCAGTGCAAGCTGATCCTGAAGCCCGATCGCTTCACCTCGGCCCATGTCTTCAAGGAATTCGCCCGCCTCGTCCACCGCGCCGCCGAGGCCGCGGGCGTCGCCTACCAACACACGCCGAAGCTCGACACCCGGCCCGAGGTACGCGAGGTGCTGTTCCTCGATACCGGTGACTTCCACCTCTACAACCACGCCTTCATCCTGCGGCGGCGCATCAGCTACGTGGACGGCTTTCCGGTCGACGATCCGGAGATCGTCTTCAAGCACCGCAGCCCCGAGATGAACACTGCCCAGGCGATGGACGTCCGGCCGCGCATCTCGGGCAATTACAGGATCAAGTTCAAGATCGAGCTGCTGCCTCTCAAGGAACGCATAGGTGGCGTGCGCCGTCTGCTGTCGCACAATGTCGAATTCGGCCTGAGCCAGGCGCCCGAGGCCGACCGCCTCGCCATGTCGTCGCTCGGCCACATGAGCTTGCCCGAGCTGCAGCATCTTTTTCCGCCGCTCGAGATCATCTCGTGCGACGGCCCTGACGATGTGGCCCTGGTCAACCAGTGCATCGTCGAGGAGCTGATGCAGGACATCTGCGAGCTCGATTTCGGCCATCACACCCGCGCCACCGCCAACCTCGCCCTGTGGCGCTCGCGCGGCGACCATCACCCCTTCGTCGGCGAGTTCGCCTATCAGCTCCGCTTCGACGGACCCGACGACATCAGCGCAAAGGCCCTGCACGCCTGCGAGCGCTTCTTCATCGAGCTGCAGCAGGTCGCCGCCGAGTGGCTGTCGCTCACCACCACCAAGACCGGCGCGGTCTATCGATTGAAGGGCAACCCACCACAGGCGCATGAATGAATGAAACGTCGTCATCGGCCGTTCCCCGGCCGTCGCTGGGTCGGATTTTCTGGGTCTTTCTGGTCATGGGCGCCACCAGCCTGGGCGGCGGCGTCGTCGGCTACCTGCGCACCGGCCTGGTGGTGCGCAACAACTGGCTGGACGACGTCACTTTCGTGGAGCTGCTTTCCATAAGCCAGACCCTGCCGGGCCTGAACGCCACCAACATGTCGATCCTGGTCGGCGACCGCCTGCGCGGCGCCTGGGGCGCCTTGCTCGCAACGCTGGGCATGTGCCTGCCCGGCGCCACACTGATGACGGCGGCCGCCTATGCCTATGGCATCGGCGGCGACGATCCCTGGTCGAAGGCCTTCCTGCACGGCATCGCGGCCGGCGCGCTGGGGCTGATCGTGGTGGTGATGGTCCAGCTCGGCTCGCGGGTGCTGAAGGAAATAGCCGACTACGTCATCGTCCTGGCGACGGCCGCCGCCCTCGCGTTATTCCACGTGCAGGTCCCCTACGCCCTGATCGGAGCCGGCATCGTCGCCATCTGGTGGCACCGCCCGCGCCAGGGGAAAGTCCACAAGCCGCACAAAGCGCCGATCGGCGAGAGGCACCACGAATGAAGCAGCTCGGCGACATTGCGGGCGTCTTCGCCTATCTCTCGCTGCTCACCGTCGGCGGCGGCATGGCGGCATTCCCGGAACTCAAGACGCTCACGGTCGATACCTATCACTGGGTGAGCTTTGCGGAAATGCTGCACTTCTACAGCTTGGGCCAGCTCGCGCCCGGGCCCAACATGATGATGGTGGTCTCGATCGGCGCCGTGGTCGCAGGCCTGCCGGGCGCTGCCGTCGCCCTGATAGCGTTCTTCCTGCCGACGGGCATCCTTACCTGGGCGATCGGCCGGATCTGGACGCGCCTGGCGACCTGGCGCTGGCGGCCGGCGATCCAGACCGGGCTTGGGTCGGTTTCGGTCGGGCTGGTGCTGGCGGGTGCCATCATCATGGGCCGCGGCGCCGTCACCGGCGTGCTGTGGGGAGCGATCGCCGTCGTCGTCTTCGTTCTGCTGCTGAAGACCAAGATAAACCCCGCCTATCCGATCATTGCCTCGGGGCTGGTCGGCGTGCTGGCGCACTGGCTCTGACGGTGCTTGCCCGGCGCGCCGCTTCAGGCGCGCGCGATCAGCGATCCGCCACCTTCGGTGTCGGCTTGGCCGCCGGCCTGCATGACGCGCGCGGCACGCCGATCGCCACGACCTTGCCGGCCGCTTCCAGGCAGCCCTTGTTCCACTCGCCGCTCAGCACCGTGTCGTCGAGGCGAAGTGTGCCGCGGCCCTGCGGTACATCGTTGGCGTAGGTGCCTTCGAAGCTCACCGTGTCGTTCCACCTGTAGTAGCCGGGTCCCTCGCGCTTGCCTTTGCGGTAAGTGCCGACGAAGTGGTCGATCGGCCGGCCGTGCTCGGTCCACCGCGCCTCGCCCCGACCGTCCGGCAATCCGGCCCGGCAGGCACCCTTCCACACCACCGTGTCTTCAGGCTCGGGATGCCAGTCCCACATTCGACAGCCCTTCTCGGTGTCGAACAGCCAATCGCCGTTGTCGCAAGGACCGTTCCAGCTGATCTCGATCGAATCGGGTTCGCTCGGTGGGCAATCCGGCTTGGCCGGTGTGAGTGCCATCTGCTGCGCAAAGGCAGGCCCAGTCACGAAGACCAGTGTGCATAGAATGGAAACCAGTCGCATTGTGAGCCCCCAGCGACCCCCTCCGGTCGCATGATATGAACGCGGCGGCTACCGTAGTAGTTGCTATGACACGCCGAAATGCGCCGGCGCCACGTCTCAATAGCGGCATTGATGCGGCACACGTATCGGTCCACAGGTGCAGCCGTGGTAGCCTCCACGTATGAGCCTCCTAATCCTTGGTTTAGTCCTTTTCCTCGGCGTTCACGTCTTCACGAGCTTGCGGCAACCGCGCGCGGCCCTAATCGGTCGTCTCGGAGAAGGACCTTACAAGGGGCTGTATTCGCTCGTTGCCGCCGTGGGTCTCGTCCTGATCGTCTGGGGATTCAGCCGTTATCGCAGCAGCGGCTACATCCAGGTCTGGAATCCGCCTTTCGCCATTTTCCATCCGATCGCCCTTGTGCTGCTGTGGTTCGCCCTGGTGTCCCTGGCCGCCACCTATGCGCCGCCCAGTCGCATCAAGTCGATCCTGCGCCATCCCATGCTGGTCGCCGTCAAGGCATGGGCGCTGTCGCATCTGCTGGTGAACGGAGATCTTGGCTCGCTGCTGCTGTTCGGCAGCCTGCTCGCGTGGGCGATCTACGATCGCATCGCCGTCAAGCGACGCGGCGATCAAGGCACACCCGCTGTCGCCTCGTACGGTCGCAACGACGTGATCGTCATCGTCATCGGCAGCGTCGCTTACGTCGCCATTCTATGGCTGCACGATTCGATCATCGGTGTTGCCGCCGTCTGAGGGGCCGACGACTTACAGTTGTCTGACAAGCAGCACGTGTGCTGCTTCATTGGATCACGATGTAGCCGCATTCATGAGCAAATTCGCGGACGTTCATCAGCCTGTGTAAAAGGAGCAAGCACCAAATGAACCGTCCCCTCCTCGCCTCCCTCCTGGTCCTCGCCGCTGCTGTCACGCAGGCCGAGGCGCGCTCGCCTTTCGGCGGCGCCACCATGCCGCGCGAGCCGATTCAGAGCGACATGCCCGGCGCTCGCGGCAACCCGAATCCGACGGTCGCCGAGTCCGTGGCGCGCACGCAGATCGAAAAGGTCGGCTACACCAACGTGCGTAACCTGCAGCGCACTCCCGACGGCGTCTGGCACGCCGTGGCCCGCGATCAACGCAACGCTCCCGTCGAACTCGCCCTCGACGCCCAGGGCCAGGTTACGCAGACCCGCTGAAGCCGACGCGGTTTCGCGGCAAAATCGGCCCACCCCGTTCCGGCGGGGTGGGCTTTTTGCTGCCGGTCGGTCTATCCTCCGGCCATGACTGATGATTACGAGCGCCGCAGTTACGGCGAGATCTCGGTGGGCACCGGCGAGAAGCCGGGCATCGTCGTGGTCGACTTCCAGCTCGGCTTCACCGATCCGCAATATCCCCTGGGCGGCGCACCTCTGGTCATGCGCGCGCTCGAGAACACCGCCCTGCTGCTCGCGGTCGCGCGGCGTGTCGGGGCGCCGGTGGCGGTATGCAATACCGCCTATATGAGCGAGCGCGAGATGCCCTACTGGAAGATCACCGCCGTCAAGCAGACCTTCCTGCACGACCATCCCAGCACCGCGCTCGACCCGCGCATCTACGAGCCGTCCTACGACCTCAAGGTCACCAAGAAAGGCCCGTCGATCTTCTTCGAGACCGGCGTCGCCAACTACTTCATGAAGGAACGCGTCGACACCATGATCGTGACCGGCTGCAACACCTCGGGTTGCATCCGCGGCAGTGCGCTGGATTCCTTCAGCCACCGCTTCCGCACCCTGGTGCCCGAGGATTGCGTCGGCGACATCGAGGAAGGCCCGCACCGCGACAACCTGCGCGACATCGGCCGGCGCTACGTCGACGTCACCGACGCGGCCTTCTGCATCGACTACCTGGAGCGTTGGGGTAGACGCAATGCCAACTAAATCCTCTACTCATGAGGGAGATTCCCAAGAGTCGAGACGCAGTGATTCACTGCCGTCGGCTCGGATCCTGAACCCGAGCTGCCGTCGCTTCGCCCTGGCGCCCAAAACTTGCAATCCCGGTGCTCGATGAGCACTACCAAAAAGCGTCGTACGTGAAGGCGCCGCCCAAGGCGCTGCAGCGCTGCTA
>JAEZIF010000427.1 GCA_023416135.1 Pseudomonadota bacterium | reverse complement strand
AGGTGCAGGGCTTCATGGCCGGCTACTGCAAGCTCGGCGGCAAGGTCACGCACAAGGCGTGGGTGCCGCTCGGCGGCAAGGACTACTCGTCGGTCATCTCCAAGCTGCCGACCGACGTCGACGCGCTCCTGGTCGTGCTGGGTGGCGCCGACGCGGTGAACTTCCTCAGCCAGTACGAGCAGGCCGGCGGCGACAAGCCGATGGTCGGCGGGTCGATCACGGTCGACCAGACCGTGCTGAACTTCAAGGGCAAGCGCCGCGAATCGCTGCTCGGCACGCCGGCCGCCGGGCCAATGGCCGATTCGATCGACACGCCGGAATGGAAGAAGTTCGTGGCCGACTACAAGGCCAACTTCAAGGACGGCTTCCCGAGCCCGTCGCTGTTCGCCTTCGTCTACTACATCAACATGAAGGCTGCCCTCGACGGTCTCGACGCGGTCAAGGGCGACCTCTCGGGCAACCAGGCGAAGTACCGTGAGGCGCTGCAGAACCTGAAGCTCAAGACGCCGGCCGGCGACATCACGCTCGACGAGAATCGTCAGGCGATCGGGCCGACCTTCATCACCGAAGTGGCGAAGGGCGCCGACGGCACCTTCTACAACAAGGTCGTGAAGACCATTCCCAGCGTCAACCAGCGGCTCAACCTCAGCAAGGAGGATTTCGACAAGATGGGGCTCGGCACGCGCGACGTGCCGAGCTGCCCGTAGGCAAGACCGCAAGGCAACAGAGCCATGGCCCTGGTCACCTCCGACCTGCCGCAATCGACGCTCGCCACCGGCGACGCCCTCGAGCTCGAGGGCGTCACGCGGACCTTCGGCGCGCTGCGCGCCATCGAGGACGTCTCGTTCTCGGTGGCGGCGGGCGAGCGTCGGGCGGTGATCGGGGCCAACGGCGCCGGCAAGACGACCCTGTTCAACGTCGTCACCGGCGACTTCCCGGCAACCGCGGGCCGCGTCCGCTTCTTCGGCGAGGACATCACCGAGGTGCCGGCCTACGACCGCATCCGCATGGGCTTGCGGCGCACCTACCAGTCGTCGCTCTTGTTCCGCAACCTCACGGTCTGGGACAATCTCTTTCTTGCCGTGCGTGGCGTGGCGCGCGGCCGCTTCGACTTCCGCCGACCGCGCAGCTCGCATCCCTCCCGCGCCGCGACCGACGAGCTGCTCGAGCGCGTGCGCCTGCAGTCCGTGGCGCAGCGCCTGGTGTCGAGCATGTCGCACGGCCAGCAGCGCCAGCTCGAGATCGGCATGGCGCTGGCCGGCGCCCCGCGCCTGATCCTTTTCGACGAACCGGCCGCCGGCCTGTCGCCGGCTGAGCGGCGCGAGCTGGTGACGCTGCTGCGGGCGCTGCCCGAGCACATGGGCTTCATCCTGATCGAGCACGATCTCGACATCGCCTTGCGCGTGGTCGACCAGGTCACCGTCATGCACAACGGTCGCGTCCTGAAGCACGGCACGCCGCAGGAGATCGAGAACGACGCCGAGGTGGCGGCCATCTACATGGGCGGAGGCCGGCACTGATGGCCTGGTTCTCGCAGCGTCGCGTCGAAGGTGGAGCGGGGCCGGTGCTGAGGGTCGACCGTCTCAACGTCTATTACGGCCGCGCCCATGCCCTGCAGGACGTCTCTTTCGCCCTCGATCGGGGCATCCTGGCCGTCGTCGGCCGCAACGGCATGGGCAAGACCACGCTGTGCAACGCCATCACGGGGCTCGTTGCCGCCTCCGGCAGCGTCAAGCTCGCCGGCAACGAGCTTTTGGGCCGCCCGCCGCACGCCATCACCGGCCTCGGCGTCGGCTACGTGCCGCAGGGCCGGCGCGTCTGGCCCTCGCTCACGGTCGACGAGCATCTGAGGCTGGCCGAGCGCAGCGCCCATCGCGGCGTATGGACCATCGAGCGCATCTACGATCTCTTCCCGCGGCTGGCAGAGCGGCGGGGCAACGGTGGCTTCCAGCTTTCGGGCGGCGAGCAGCAGATGTTGGCGATCGGTCGCGCTCTCCTGTTCAACCCGCGCCTGCTGGTGATGGACGAGCCGACCGAGGGCCTGGCGCCGGTGATCGTCGAGCAGGTCGCCGAGACCCTGAAGTCGCTGGGCGACGACGCGCTTTCCGTCTTGCTGGTCGAGCAGAACCTCGGCGTGGCGATCGACGTCGCCGACACCGTCGCGGTCATGGTCAATGGTCGCGTCGCCCGTATCATGCCGGCAGCCGAGCTGGCGGCCGACCGCGACCTGCAGCAGCGGCTCTTGGGCGTGACGACCGGCGGGGATGCCGAGAGCGGGGAGGCGGCAGCGGCCGCCGAGGCCATGCCCGGGCAGCCCGAAACCCGCATCTTCACGGTGCGCCGCGCCTCCGACGATGCGACGGCGCCGGCAGCGACCACCGCGCCGCCGCCGGAAGAGCGCGCCGTGCGCGGCTTCACGCGCTGGAACGCCACCGACAGCGCCGTCGGTCCGCGCGACCAGATCGTCAGCGCGCGAGCCGAGCCTGTCGCGTCACCGCCGTCGCTGGAGGCCGCCGCCGCGTCGTTGACGCGCGCCGGCCGCGAGGCGCGGGTGGTCGAACTGCCGGTCGCGACGACCTTCGGCCGCGCCGCCTACATCGCCGGCACCTTCGACACCAAGGGCCGCGAGCTCGGCTTCCTGCGCAACGGCCTGGAGAAGCTCGGCCTGCGCACCGTCACCGTCGATCTGGCGACCTCGGGCGCGCCGTCACCGGCCTCGGTGCCGCCGCGCGAGGTGGCGCACCATCATCCCGGTGGCGAGCGCGCGGTGTTCACCGGCGATCGCGGCACGGCAGTCACCGAGATGGCCATCGCCTTCGAGCGCTTCGTCATGACCCGCCGTGATCTCGGCGGCATCATCTCGGCCGGCGGCTCGGGCGGCACGGCGCTGGCGACGCGGGCGATGCGCGCGCTGCCCATCGGCATTCCCAAGGTGATGGTCTCGACCGTCGCCTCGGGCGACGTCAGGCCTTACGTCGGGCCGTCCGACATCTGCATGATGCATTCGGTGACCGACGTATCGGGCATCAACAGCGTCTCGGAGCGGGTCCTGTCGAACGCCGCGCATGCGCTCGCCGGCATGATCGCCCACGCCGGACGGACTGGCTCGTCGCAGAGCAAACCCGCCATCGGTCTCACCATGTTCGGCGTGACGACGCCCTGCGTCCAGGGCGTCACCAGGCAACTGGAAGAGCGCTACGACTGCCTGGTGTTCCATGCCACCGGCATCGGCGGCCAGTCGATGGAGAAGCTGGTCGATTCGGGTCTTCTGGCCGGCGTGATCGACGCCACCACGACGGAGATCGCCGACGAGGTCGGCGGCGGCATGCTGTCGGCGGGACCGGGCCGGCTCGATGCCATCATCAGGAGCCGCATCCCCTATGTCGGCTCGTGCGGTGCGCTCGACATGATCAACTTCTGGGCCATGGACACGGTGCCGGCGCGCCATCGCGACCGCAGGCTTCACGTCCACAATCCCAACGTCACCTTGATGCGCACGACGGCCGACGAGTGCCGCCGCATCGGTGAATTCCTGGTCGACAAGCTCAATCGCATGCAGGGGCCGGTCCGCTTTCTGATCCCGCAGGGCGGGGTGTCGCTGATCGACGCCCCCGGCAAGCCGTTCTGGGATCCCGCCGCCGACAAGGTGCTGTTCGACGTGCTGACGGCAGGCTTCCGCGCCGGCACCGACCGCAAGCTGGTGGTGCTGCCGCACAACATCAACGACCAGGCCTTCATCGATGCCCTGGTCGCGCACTTCAACGACATCGCCGGCACGCGCCTTTCCCGCGCGGCGGCGTCACGGTAACGCCATGGCCCGCATTCCCCGCAAGGACATCCTCGAAAGGCTGCGCGGCATGATCGCGCGCGGCGAGCCCATCATCGGCGGCGGCGCCGGCACCGGCCTCTCGGCCAAGTGCGAGGAGGCGGGCGGCATCGACCTGATCGTGATCTACAACTCCGGCCGCTATCGCATGGCCGGCCGCGGCTCGCTGGCGGGATTGATGGCCTACGGTAACGCCAACGACGTCGTGCTGGAGATGGCGCAGGAGGTGCTGCCGGTGGTCAGGCGGACGCCGGTGCTGGCCGGCGTCAACGGCACCGATCCGTTCCTGATCCTCGACGACTTCCTGCACCGGCTGCGAGAGCTCGGCTTCTCCGGCGTGCAGAACTTCCCGACGGTCGGGATCATCGACGGCCAGTTCCGCCGCAACCTGGAAGAGACCGGCATGGGCTTCGATCACGAGGTCGACATGATCCATGCCGCCGCCAACCACGATCTCCTGACCACCCCCTACGTCTTCAACGAGCGCGAGGCCGTCGCCATGGCCGAGGCCGGGGCCGACATCATCGTCTGCCACATGGGCCTGACGACGGGCGGCAGCATCGGCGCGGAGACCGGGCTGAAGCTCGCCGACTGCCCTTCGCTGATCAGGGCCTGGTCGGCGGCGGCGCGCGAGGTCGAAAAAGAAATCATCGTGCTGTGCCACGGCGGGCCGATCGCCACGCCCGAGGATGCGCATTTCATCCTGGCGCAGTGCCCCGAATGCAACGGCTTCTACGGAGCCTCGAGCATGGAACGCCTGCCGACCGAGCAGGCGCTCGTCGAAACCACGCGTCAATTCAAGAAGATCCGGAGATAGGCGGGAG
>JAEZIF010000416.1 GCA_023416135.1 Pseudomonadota bacterium | reverse complement strand
TGTGGTTCTCGACGTGCTCGATGCGCTCCTGGATCCACGCCTTCTGGTCGGGATCGGAGATGTGCATGTACTCGACGCCGATCTTGCCGCAGTAGGTCTTGCGCAGGCGGTCCCAGATCTGGCGCAGGGTCGCCGATTCGCCCAGCCCCAGCGAGCCGAAGATCAGGATCGGGCGATCCCAGTCGTTTTCACCGAAGCCGTAGGTCGCGGGATCGAGCTCTCGGTGCAGCTCGCGCTTGATCAGGCCCAGCGGATCGAGGTCGGCCTCGAGATGGCCGCGGATGCGGTAGGAGCGGATCAGCAGGAAAGCGCGCGAGGTGTCGAGCGCAGCGTCACGGATTTCGGCCTCGGTCTTGCCGGAGAGTGCGGCAGGGGCGGCGGCACCATTGGCCTTGGCGCTTCCCTGGCCGTTGCCCTTGACGTTGCGGTTGGCCGGCGACGGCAGTGCCTCGGGATCGGCCGCGCCGATCACCCGCGTGCCGTTGGGCGCCCAGGAGGCGCCGCGCACCTCGGCCAGCACATCGCCCTTCTGTTCGGCCAGCGCGTCGAAGAAGGTGCGCCACTCGCCATCGACGGCGTTGGGATCACTGAGGTAGCGCGCATAGAGCTCTTCGATGAAAGGGGCGTTGGCGCCGAACAAAAACGATGTCTGCTCTGCTTGCATCTGGCGGTCTCTCCTCTTCCTCCTCTCCCCGCTGGGGGAAAGGACGGCGAGGGGGTCGCATACGAACTTCGAGGTCCCCTCACCTAGCCTCTCCCCTAGCGGGGGAGAGGAACTGATGTGGTGTCAGCCCTTCATGGCCTTAAGCATCTCCTTGCCCAAAGCGGCGGGAGAATCGGCGACCCTGATCCCTGCTGAGCGCATGGCGTCGACCTTGAACTCGGCGGTGTCCTGGCCGCCGGAGATCACTGCACCCGCATGGCCCATGCGGCGGCCCGGCGGGGCGGTGCGGCCGGCAATGAAGCCGACCACTGGCTTCTTGGCCTTGCACGCCTTGATGAACTCGGCGCCCCTCACCTCGGCGTCGCCGCCGATCTCGCCGATCATGACGATGCCCTTGGTCTCGGGATCGGCCATCAGCATTTCCAGGCATTCGACGAAGTTGGTGCCGTTCACCGGATCGCCGCCGATGCCGATGCAGGTCGTCTGGCCGAGGCCGACCGCCGTGGTCTGCGCCACCGCCTCATAGGTGAGCGTGCCCGAGCGCGAGATGATGCCGATCGAGCCGCGCTTGTGGATGTGGCCCGGCATGATGCCGATCTTGCACTCGCCCGGCGTGATGACGCCGGGGCAGTTCGGCCCGATCAGGCGCGACTTGGAGCCGGCCAGCACGCGCTTGACCTCGACCATGTCGAGCACCGGGATGCCCTCGGTGATGCAGACGACCAGCGGGATTTCGGCGTCGACGGCCTCGAGGATGGAATCGGCGGCATAGGGCGCCGGCACGTAGATCACGCTCGCCGTGGCGCCGGTCTTGGCGACGGCCTCGGACACGGTGTCGAACACCGGCAGGTCGAGGTGCGTCGTTCCACCCTTACCCGGCGTCACACCGCCCACCATCTTGGTGCCGTAGGCGATCGCCTGCTCGGAATGGAAGGTGCCCTGCGAGCCGGTAAAGCCCTGGCAGATCACCTTGGTATTCTTGTCGACCAGAACGGCCATCAGCTTGCCTCCTTGACGGCCGTGACGATCTTCTCGGCAGCGTCGGCGAGGTTTTCCGCCGACGTGATCTTGAGGCCCGATTCCTTGAGGATCTTCTTGCCGAGCTCGACGTTGGTACCTTCCAGGCGCACGACCAGGGGCACGTGAAGGTTGACCTCGCGCGCCGCGGCGACGACGCCTTCGGCGATCACGTCGCAGCGCATGATGCCGCCGAAGATGTTGACCAGGATGCCCTCGACGTTGGGATCCTTGAGAATGATCTTGAAGGCTGCGGTCACGCGTTCCTTGGTGGCACCGCCGCCGACGTCCAGGAAGTTCGCGGGCTCGGCGCCATAGAGCTTGATGATGTCCATGGTGGCCATTGCAAGGCCCGCGCCATTCACCATGCAGCCGATCTGACCATCGAGCTTGACGTAGTTGAGCGCGTACTTGGCGGCCTCGGTCTCGGCCGGATCCTCCTCGTCGACGTCGCGCAGGTCCTCCAGCTCCTTGTGGCGGTAGAGCGCGTTGTCGTCGAAGTTCATCTTGGCATCGAGGGCGATGACCTGGCCGGCGCCGCTCACGATCAGCGGGTTGATCTCGATCAGCGAGCAGTCGAGCTGGATGAAGGCCTTGTAGAGATTGTCGAGCAGCTTCACGAACTCGCCGACCTGCTTGCCTTCGAGCTTGAGCGCAAAGGCAATCTTGCGGCCCTGATAGGGTTGGAACCCCGCCGCCGGGTCGATCGCCTGCTCGACGATCTTCTCCGGATGCTCCTTGGCGACCGTCTCGATGTCCATGCCGCCCTCGGTCGATGCGACCACGGCGATGCGGCCGACGGCGCGGTCGACCAGCATGGAGAGGTAGATCTCGCGTTTGATGTCGACGCCTTCCTCGATGTAGAGGCGCTTCACCGTCTTGCCCACAGGCCCGGTCTGCTTGGTGACCAGCTCATGGCCCAACATGGCGGCGGCGTGCTGGCCGACTTCCTCGACCGATTTCGCGAGGCGCACGCCGCCCTTGCCGTTGGGATCGTCCTTGAAGCGGCCCTTGCCCCTGCCACCGGCATGGACCTGCGACTTCACGACGGTGACTGCACCGCCGAGTTTGCGGGCCACGTCCATGGCCTCGTCCTTGGTATAGGCCACGCCGCCCTTGAGCAGCGGGACGGCGAATTTGGCCAGCAGAGCCTTGGCCTGGTACTCGTGGATGTTCATGAAAACCTGTCGCTCGGGCTTGAGTTGCAAATTGCAACTCACAAGGGTCAGCGGCACTTTATGGGTGCCGCCCGCCCTTGGCAACGCTGGACTGAAAATCGTTTAAAGACGTACGACCAAGGCCTAGGACACACCCATTCCCCGACCTCCCTTCACATGGGAGGTGGCGAAGGCAGGACGGGTCAGCGGCCGACGATCTTGTTGGTCGCGTCGATCAGCGACTTCACGGCGGCGACCGACTTGTCGAACATCGCCTTTTCCTCGGCGTTGAACTCGACCTCGACGATGCGCTCGACGCCGTCCTTGCCGATCACGACCGGCACGCCGATGTAGAGGCCCTTCACGCCGTACTCGCCGTTCAGCATGGCGGCGCAGGGCACCATGCGCTTCTTGTCCAGCAGATAGGACTCGGCCATGGCGATGGCCGACGCCGCGGGGGCGTAGAAGGCCGAGCCGGTCTTCAGGAGAGCCACGATCTCCGCGCCGCCGTCGCGCGTGCGCTGCACGATCTTGTCCAGGCGCTCCCGGGTGGTCCACCCCATGTCGACCAGGTCGTGGAGCGAAATACCGCCGACCGTCGAGTAGCGCAGCAGCGGCACCATGGTGTCGCCGTGGCCGCCCAACACGAAGGCGGTGACGTCCTCGACCGAGACGTTGAACTCCTCGGCGAGGAACAGGCGGAAACGGGCGCTGTCGAGCACGCCCGCCATGCCGACGACGCGCTTGGCCGGGAAGCCGGTGACCTCCTGCATGAGGCCGACCATGGCGTCGAGCGGATTGGTGATGACGATCACGAAGGCGTTGGGGGCGTGCTGCTTGATGCCCTTGCCGACGGTGTCGATGATCTTGGCGTTGATGCCGACCAGGTCATCGCGGCTCATGCCGGGCTTGCGCGGCACACCCGCGGTGACGATGACGACGTCGGCGCCCTCGATGTCCTTGTAGTCGGACGTGCCACTGTACTTGGTGTCGAAACCCTCGACCGGGCTCAGCTGGGCGATGTCGAGCGCCTTGCCCTTGGCAACGCCTTCGAGGTCGGGAATGTCGAACAGGACGACGTCGCCCAGTTGCTTCTGGCCGGCGAGCAGCGCGAGGGTGCCACCAATCTGTCCGGCGCCGATCAGCGCGATCTTCTTGCGAGCCATGCCGAAAACTCCCGAATTTCTAAAGGCGGCGCGTGGTAGCGCGATTCGCCGGGAGCGGCAAGACGGCCGCCCGGCCATCGACCTCGGTCGTGATCAAAGGAAAATCGCCCACATCATGCGGGATGATCGTCTGCCTTGATCGGATCGCATCGCATCGCATCGCAGGAGCCACGCGCGACACGTAAGCTCCATGCCCTCAAATCGGATGCTTCCTGAGATGCGTCAGCAGCAGTTCGGTTGCCTGGGCCGGCGCCTGGTCCATCACGAAATGGCCGATGCCCGGCAGCACTTCCATGGCGAAGGCGCCGCTCACGAACTCGCCCGTGCCCTGTGCGGCGTCGGGCCCGACCGTGGCGTCGACGTCGCCCCAGATGTAGAGCGTCGGCACCTCGATCATGCCGATGTCGGCGGCGAGACCGACATTGGCGCGATACCAGGCGAGGGCGGCTTCCATCGCCTCGGCATCGCCCAGCACCGAGAGATGCTCGTCCATCGCCGAATCGGGCACGCCCTGGCCGAACAGGCCGTCGCGCAGACGGCGGGAATTGTCGGCCAGCAGAAGCCTGCCGCTCTCCGCGTCGAGGAACGCGCGGTGATGTTTCGAGCGGTTCTTCTGCTCGCCGTCGGGCTTCTCGAGCGCGCGGCGAAACGACTTGGGGTGCGGCCGCGACATCACGGTGAGCGAGGCGAGCCGTTCGGGATGTGCCGCCGCCACGCCCCACGACACCTGCCCACCCCAGTCGTGGCCGACCTGATGGAAGCGTCGCCCATCGTGGCCTGCCGCCGCCACGATCTCGATGGCGTCGCTGACCAGCTTGTCGAAGGCGTAGTTCGAGAGCTCCTTCGGATCGGGCCGTGCGCCCGGCGAATAGCCACGCTGGTCAGGCGCCACGGCGCGATAGCCCGCGGCGGCGAGCGCCGGCAGGGCGGCGCGCCAGCTATGACGCGATTCGGGAAAGCCGTGCAGCAACAGCACCAGCGGTCCGTCGGCCGGGCCCGCGACATCCACGGTGAATGTCAGGCCCGACCGGGTCTTCAAGCTGGTGGTGTCCGCCATCAGGCGGTCAGCCTACGCCGTTCGCCTTGAACCAGGCCAACGCCTTCTTCCAGCCGTCCTCCGCCGGGTCCTTGCGGTAGCTCGGGCGGTAGTCGGCATTGAAGGCGTGCGGCGTGTCGGGATAGACGTCGATGCGCGACTTCTGCGCTGCCGCGCTGCCCGTCTTCAGCGCGTCGCGCATCTTGTCGACCGACTCCTGCGAGATTCCCGTGTCGGCGCCGCCGTACAGCCCAAGCACCGGACCATGCAGATCCTTCACGATGTCGATCGGATTCTTCGGCTGCAGTTCGGTACCGGGCCGCACCAGCGGGCCGTACCAGGCGACGCCTGCCTTCACCGCCGGATTGTGCGCGTCGTACATCCAGACGATGCGGCCGCCCCAGCAGAAGCCGGTGATGCCGAGCTTGGCGGTGTCGGCCTTGCCCTCGCTCTTGGCGAAGGCAACTGCCGAATCGAGATCGCCCATCACCTGCGCGTCCGGCACCTTGGCCACGACCTCGCTGATCAGCTTGGGGATCTCGGTGTAGGTCTTGGGATCGCCCTGGCGGAAGTAGAGCTCGGGCGCGATCGCGTAGTACCCGGCCTTGGCGAAGCGCCGGCACAAGTCGGCGATGTGGGCGTGCACGCCGAAGATCTCCTGCACGACCAGGATGGTGCCGAAGCCCTGGCCGTTCGCCGGCATGGCGCGATAGGCGTCCATGTCCTTGCCGTCCTTGGTCTTGACCTTGACCGCTCCCGCGGTGAGCCCATCGGTCGGGGTGACGATCATGGTCTGCGCCTGCACCGGCTGGACCGCCAACGCGAAGGTGCTGCCGAGAGCCACCGGCACGCCCAGGGCTGCGCGACGCGACAGGCCGTTCTCCGCTCCGTAGATCAAGCGATCGCCATCCATGTTGCTGTCTCCCTAAGTCGATTTGAATGCGCAGCGGAGCCTAGGCTGGCCTGCCGACCGGCCACAATCACAATTAGGCGATATGCTCCAGCGCCAGATACTCCGGGCTCTGCATCTCCATCAGGCGCGAGACCGTGCGCTGGAACTCGAAGGCTCCGTCGCCCTCGACGTATAGACCGCTCGGCGCCGACGCAGCGGAGCAGATGAACTTCACTTTCCGCTCGTAGAACTCGTCGATCATCGTGACGAAGCGCACCGCCTTGTCCTGGCTGTCCGGCCCCATCTTCGGGATGTCGGCCACGATGACGGTGTGGAAATTGCTGGCGATGCAGATGAAGTCTGCCGCGCCCATGGGCTTGGCGCACCAGTCGAGAAAATCCGCCATCGCGACGCCCGGTGCGGCGCGTGGAATCTCGACGTCGCGGCCTTGCGTTCGCAGCACGCGCGGCTCGCCGTCGGCGCCGCCGCTCAGCGCGCGGAAGGCCTCGTCGAGCTTGGCCGTCGCCCACGCGCCGAGCGGCGTCAGGTAGACGTCGAAGTTGCGCAGCCGGTCCATGCGATAGTCCTGGTCGCCGCCCAGCTCCATGACGTCGAGCCGGGCCTTCACCAGGTCGATGAAAGGGATGAAGCGCTCGCGCTGCAGGCCGTCCTTGTAGAGGTCGTCGGGCTTGCGGTTGGAAGTGGCGATCACCGTGACGCCCTCGTCGAACAGCACCTCGAACAGGCGCGCCAGGATCATGGCGTCGGCGATGTTGGTGACCTGGAACTCGTCGAAGCAGAGCAGCCGCGTCTCGCTCGCGATCTGCTTGGCGATCGGCACGATGGTATCGGCTTCCGGCGGCGCGCCCTTGGCCGACAGCTCCTCGCGGCGGCGATGCAGGCGTTCCTGGACCTCGAGCATGAACTCGTGGAAATGCACACGTCGCTTCGCCTGCATCGGCACGTCGGCGAAGAAGAGGTCCATCAGCATCGACTTGCCGCGGCCGACCGGCCCCCAGATGTAGAGTCCGCGCGGACCGGCCGGCGGCTTGGCGGCGTGCGCGAGGCCGAGCCGCGCGAAGAAGCCGCGCTTGGGTGCAGGATGATCGGCCGTCGCCACGAGCTGCTCGTAGATCGCCTGCAGCTTCTGCACGACGCGTTCCTGCACGGGATCGGCGTGGATCTCGCCGGCGGCGCGGCGGGCGGCGAGGTTGGCGGCCGGGCCCTTGCTGCTGCTGGTCGACGGGCCGACGGTCGGGGGTAACTGTGATTCCATTTGCCGCCGCATACCTAGCTCACGCGCGCGCGGCTGCCTATAAGGTCCGGCGATGAAGCTCGCATTTCTCGGCACCTCTGAATTCGCAGTGCCGGCGCTCAAGGCGCTGGTCGAGGCGGGCCACGACGTGGTCGCCGTCTATACCCGCGCGCCCCCGCCGGCCGGCCGCGGCCAGCAGGAGCGCCGCACGCCGGTGCACGAGCTGGCGTTGTCGCTGGAACTCGCCGTGCGCACGCCCAAGGGCCTGCGCAGCGAGGAGGAAACGGCTGCGTTCAGGGCGCTCGATCTCGATGCCGCCGTCGTCGTGTCCTACGGCCACATCCTGCCCAAGGCGTTCCTCGATGCGCCGGTGCTGGGCTGCATCAACATCCACGGCTCGCTGCTGCCGCGCTGGCGCGGCGCGGCGCCGATCCATCGCGCCATCCTCGCCGGCGACGCCGAGACCGGCGTCACCATCATGCGCATGGACGAGGGCCTCGACACCGGGCCGATGCTGCTGGCCGAAAGCACGCCGATCTCGGCCGCCGATACCGCCGAGACGGTGCACGACCGTTTGGCGGAACTGGGCGGCCGGCTGATCGTGTCCACGCTCGATGCGCTGGTCGCCAGGACCATAGAGCCGGTGCCGCAGCCCGACAACGGCGTCACCTATGCCCACAAGCTCGGCAAGGAGGAAGGCGCGCTCGACTGGCGGCGGCCTGCGGCCGAGCTAGAGCGCAAGGTGCGTGCTTTCCATCCCTGGCCGGGGACATGGTTCGAGGTCGAGGGCGAGCGCATCAAGGTGCTGGGCGCGGCCCTTGCGCTCGCCGGTGGAGTGCCTGGCGCGGTGAGCATCGGCCGCGACGGCTTTCCCGTCGTGGCCTGCGCCGTCGGCGGGTTGAAGCTCCTGAAGCTGCAGCGCGCCGGCAAGTCGGCGCAGGCGGCCGATGCGTTCCTGCGCGGCTTCTCGCTGACCGCAGGCACGGTGCTGGCGCCGCCCGCCGTCGCGCCGCTGCACACCTGAGCCGTGCCGCGCTACAAGCTCACCATCGAATATGACGGGGCGCCGTTCGTCGGCTGGCAGCGTCAGGACAACGGCCCCTCGATCCAGGGCGCGCTCGAAGACGCGGTGTTCGCCTTCTGCGGCGAGCGCGTCGCCGTCCATGGTGCGGGCCGAACCGACACCGGCGTGCACGCGCTGGGCCAGGTCGCGCATCTCGACCTCGTCGCCGAGAGGTCCGTCGACACCGTACAGGCGGCGGTGAACTTCCATCTCAAGCCCAATCCGATCGTCGTCACCCAGGCGGCGATCGTCGCCGCCGACTTCCATGCCCGCTTCTCGGCGACGTCGCGGCACTATCGCTACCTGATCCTGAACCGCCGCGCGCCGCCGGCGCTCGATCGCGGCCGCGTCTGGCACGTGCCCGTGGCGCTGGACGCAGCCGCCATGGCGTATGCGTCCCGGCTGCTGATCGGCCGCCACGACTTCAACAGCTTCCGCTCGACCGCTTGCCAGGCTGCTTCGTCCGTGAAGACGCTCGACCAGCTCGACGTCGGCCGCGACGGCGACCTGATCCGCATCGACGTCGCAGCGCGCTCGTTCCTGCACAACCAGGTGCGCATCCTGGTCGGTACGCTGCAGCTCGTCGGCCGCGGCCAGTGGAGCAAGCGCGACGTCGAGGACGCGCTGGCGGCGCGCGACCGCACGCGCGCCGGGCCGACGGCGCCGCCGCAGGGGCTTTGCCTGACGGCGGTGCGCTACGACTTAGCTGCCGCCAAGCACGCCGACATAGCGGTCGACGATGATCAGCACGAAGAATGACGGGATCCAGTTGACCGCCAGCAGCACCACCGACATCGCCCAGTCGACGCCGAGCGCCAGCCGCGTGATCGTCAGGAACCAGTAGAAGAACAGGGCCTGCAGCGCGATCTCGATGACGCCGCCGGCAGCCTCCGGCAGGGCCATCCTGACGACGATGGCCACGATCGCGATGACGATGCCCGGCAGGTTGGTCCAGTTGAGCGCGGAGATGTAGCGGGGATAGCGATCGAGCCAGCCGCGGCGGCGCGCGATCTCGAAGAAGATCACCGGATAGAGCAGCCAGTTGACGACGTAGCTCATCGTCTCGATGGCGACGAGCTCGAAGGTGTCGATGGCGACGGCAAGGTCGGCGTAACGGATCAGCGCGTAGACGACGTAGAACGGCGCTGTCACGGCCATGAGGCGGAACGAGCGCAGGCAGGCTTCCTTGGTATTGTCGAAAGCCAGCAACGCCGCCGGATTGCGCCACAGCAGACCCAACGCGCCCTGCACGCCGCGGGCGATCTCGGCGGCATTCAGCATGCCCGGATCCTAGGCCGCGAAGTAGCGGTCGAGCACCGTCTCGTAGACCCGGCTCAGCGCCTCGAGGTCTTCGATCGCACTCTTCTCGTCGACCTTGTGCATGGTCTCGCCGACCAGCCCGAACTCGAGCACCGGGCAGTAGCTCCTGATGAAACGCGCATCCGACGTGCCGCCGGTGGTCGACAGCTCGCACTCGACGCCGACGACGTCGCGCACGGCGCCGGCGACGAGATCGCTGAGCGCCCCGGGCGGCGTGTAGAACGACTCGCCCGAGACCTCGACCGAGTACCCGATCGTCCCGTTGCCGCCCAGTTTGGCGTTGGCCCGCTCGATGCGCTCCTGCAGGTGCGCCAGCAGCGTCTTGGAGGTCCAGAGATCGTTGAAGCGCGTGTTGAAGCGCGCCTTGACCACGCCGGGCGCGATGTTGGTCGCCCTGTTGCCGACATCGACCGTCGTGAACTGCAGCGAGGTCGGCTGGAAGTGCGTGCTGCCCTGGTCGATCGGCTCGCGCACCAGCGCCTCGATCAGCGCCGACAGCCGGTGCACCGCATTGTCCAACCGCTCGGGATAGGCGACATGGCCCTGGATGCCGCGCACCGTCATGTCGACGGTCATGCTGCCGCGCCGACCGATCTTCATCATGTCACCGAAGCGCCTGGAGCTGGTCGGCTCGCCGACGACGCAGGCGTCGATCGCCTCGCCGCGCTCGGCGAGCTTCTTCAGCATCTTGACCGTGCCGTTGACCGCGGGTCCTTCGTCGTCGCCGGTGATCAGGAGGCTGATCGAACCGCCGAAGTCGCGACCGCGGCGGCCGAGAAAACGCGCCGAGGCGGCGACGAAGGCGGCTATCGCGCCCTTCATGTCGGCGGCACCGCGGCCGAACAGATAGCCGCCCGACAGCTCGGCCGCGAACGGGCCGATGGTCCATGACGAGAGGTCGCCGACCGGCACCACGTCGGAATGGCCGGCGAAGCAGAAATGGCGGCCGGACGTGCCGATGCGGGCATAGAGATTGGCGACGTCGGCGGTGCCGGCCTGGCTGAAATCCATGCGCTCGCACCTGAAGCCGAGCGGCGCCAGGGTGCGCTCGAGATGCTGCAGCGCGCCCGCCTCGCTGGGCGTCACGCTCTCGCAGCGCACGAGCGTGCGCGTCAGTTCGACGACATCGGTGACGGCGGGACTAAGCGTGTCGGGCATCGCCGGACACTACAGGCAGGCCTCGGCAAAGAAAAGAGAAGGGCGCCGACAGGCCTTGGCCGGCGCCCAGTTTTGAGAGGAAGATTGTCTTGTTGCTTCTATTACTCAGGCCACGAGGCGGTCGGCCTCCTGCAGGTTGACCGAGACGAGCTGGGATACGCCCTGCTCGGCCATCGTGACGCCGTAGAGGCGGTCCATGCGCGCCATGGTGACGCGATGGTGGGTGATCACCATGAAGCGCGTGTCGGTGCGGCCGGCGATCTCCTTCACCAGGCCGCAGAAGCGCTCCACGTTCAGGTCATCGAGCGGCGCGTCCACCTCGTCGAGCACGCAGATCGGCGCCGGGTTGGTCATGAACACCGCGAAGAGCAGCGAGATCGCCGTCAGCGCCTGCTCGCCGCCCGAGAGCAGCGACATGACCTGCAGCTTCTTGCCCGGCGGGCTGGCATGGATCTCCAGCCCAGCCTCCAGCGGATCCTCCGACTCGGTGAGCCGAAGCTCGGCCTTGCCGCCGCCGAACAGCTTGGTGAAGAGCTGCTGGAAGTGGCCGGAGACCTGCTCGAAAGCGGCGACGAAGCGCTCGCGGCCCTCGCGGTTCAGGCTCTGGATGCCCTGGCGCAGGCGGCCGATGGCGGCGACCAGGTCGTCGCGCTCGGTCGTCATGCCGGTGATCTGCTGCTCGAGCTCGGTCG
>JAEZIF010000351.1 GCA_023416135.1 Pseudomonadota bacterium | reverse complement strand
GGACCTTTCAGGCAGCAGGAAGGTCCCTCGCTACGCTCGGGATGACACCGGGTCCTTCGTTGCATCAACTCACCCATCGGGACAGTTCCATGCAAACCGAAGTCTCCGAGATTGCCGACAAGGTCTATCGCCTGTCGACCTTCGTTCCCCAGATCGGGCCGACCGGCTTCACGTTCAACCAGTTCCTGATCGATGCCGACGAGCCGCTGCTGTTCCACTACGGCCAGCGCTCGCTGTTCCCGCTGATCTCCGATGCGGTGAAACGCGTGATCCCGCTCGACAAGCTGCGCTGGACGACCTGCAGCCATGTCGAGGCCGACGAAAGCGGTGCACTCAATCAGTGGCTGGCCGCCGCGCCCAACGCCACCCCGGCGCACGGCCAGGTCGGCTGCAACATCTGGCTGACCGACATGGCCGACCGGCCACCGCGCGTCCTGAAGAACGACGAGGTGCTCGATCTCGGCGGCAAGAGAGTGCGCTGGCTCGATACGCCGCACGTCCCGCACAACTGGGATGCCGGCGTGATCTTCGAGGAGAGCACGGGCACGCTGTTCAGCAGCGACCTGTTCACGCAGATGGGTCCGGCCAAGCCGACGAGCGAGGCGGACATCGTCGGACCGGCGATCGCCACGGAGAAGGCCGTGCCCTACATGCCGGCGACGCCGCTGGCCGAGCCGACCCTGCGGCGGTTGGCCGGCCTCGCGCCTACGACCATCGCGCTGATGCATGGCCCGACCTTCAAGGGCGACGGCGCGGCGGCGCTGACGGCGCTGGCGGATTACTACGGCAAGCGGCTCGGCTCCTGAACTACCCGGTCGCGGCGGACTGAACGCTGGTGCGCTTCGGCGCCGCCGTCTCGATAGCGTCGCCGAGAATATCCATTGCGGCGTCGATCTGGTCGGGCGTCGAGGTCGCCGGCGGCACAAACCTGAGAACGCTGCCGTTGCGGCGTACCGAGAAGATAAGGCCGTGGTCGAAGCAGTATCGGCCGATCGCCCGGCCTTCGTCGGTCGCCGGCTCCTTGGTGTGGCGGTCACGCACGAGTTCGAGCCCCATCAACTGCCCGCGCCCGCGGATGTCGCCGATCATCTCGTATCGCTGCTGCAGGGCTTCGAACCGCTCCCGCATGTGGTCGCCGATCCGGCGGGCCTTGGCCGGGACATCCTCCTGCTGAATCACGTCCAGGCTGGCGACGCCGGCGGCGCAGATCAGCGGATCGTTGGCATGCGAATGGGTCGCGGCATAGCCCTCGCTGACCACCTTGTCCTCGATTGCCGCCGTCGTGGTAACGGCCGAAATCCCCACCCCTCCACCGAAATGCTTGGCGATCGTGACGATATCCGGAACGATGTTCTCGGACTCGAAGCCGAACATCTGCCCGAGCTTGCCGAGGCCGGTTTGCTCCTCGTCGACGATCAGCAGCATACCCCGCGCATGGCACATGTCGCGCAACGCCTTGAGCCAGCCCGGCGGCGGCTCGATGACGCCACCGGCGCTGAACAACGGCTCGGTGATGACGGCTGCCGGCCGGCCCGTGCTCTGAGCGTCCAGAAGCTCGAAGCTGGTCTTGAGGCAGGCGAACTTGCATTCTGGAAAGGTCTGGTTGAGAGGGCAGCGATAGCAATAGGGCGCCACCAGCGCGTAGGTGCCGCCAGGCAGATGGCCATGGCCGGCATGCCAGCCGGAGAAGGTCACGGCGCGCGTGGAATCGGACAGGCCATGGAAGCTGATGTGCGGGCTGGCGATCTCGAAGCCGCCGGTGAACTTGCGGGCGATCATCATCGCCATCTCGTTGGCGTCCGCGCCGGATTCACCGAACAGGCTCTTCTGCAGCGGGTGGGGCATGATGCCGCCGAGCCTCGAAGCGAGCTCGATCTCCTTCACATTGTAGTGGCTGGAATGGGCGTGGAGCATCGTATCGCACGCGGACTTGATGGCCGCCGTGACCGTCGGATGATTGTGGCCGAGCGCGGAGCACATCTGGCCCGAGTTGAAGTCGATGTATTGCTTGCCGTTGACGTCCCAGGCGAGCGTACCCTCGGCACGCTCGAAGATCGGTCCTTCGTTGGTCTTCTTGTCCATGCGGGCGCGAAACGAGAACTGCGCGGCCTTGCCGAGCAGTTCGGCTTCGCGCGGGTTGCGGCCGCGGGCTTGATCGTCGGTCATCGGGGTCTCCGTTGATAATTGTGCAGACGGCGGTCGCGCTTCACGTCTTTGCGGCCCAGCACTTCCGGATGTCGTCGCCGTCGGCCAGAATCACCCGCTGGCTCAGCGTCAGAAGCGAAGCTTCGTGCAGGTCGTCGCGGTAGTCGGCGACGGCGTCCCTTGCCACCACGACGTAGTAGTCGAAGAACCCGGCATCTCGCGCCGTCGATTCGACGCAGGCATGAGTCGCCATTCCCGTGATGACCACCGTCTCGATGCGGTTCGATCGCAGCACCATGTCGAGCGAGGTGCCGATGAAGCTGCTCGAACGACCCTTGTCGATCACCGTCTCGTCAGATCGGGGACTGAGATCGTCGATGACTTGGTGCCCCCAGGAACCGCGGATGGCGTGATGCGGATCGGCGCCGCCGTAGAGCATCGCGTAGAACGACAGGCGGGCGGGCGACAGGTTGGAGAGATCGGCCTCGTGAGTGTGACGCATGAACACCCGCTTCGTCCCGGCCGAGCGCGCGCCGTCGATGAGGCTCGCGATCGCGGGCACGACCTTGCGAATGCGCGCCGTATCGGCCCCGCCCTTTCCGAAGACGCCGTCGGGCTCGCAGAAATCCTTCTGCATGTCGACCACGAGCAGCGCGGTATGCGCCGGCGCTATGATCTCGTGCAGCCGGTCGTAGACCTGTCGTCCCGCAAATTCGCGCATGCTCAGCCTCCCACCTTCACCCGCTCCAGAATGAGCGCTCCGGACTTCTCGCGCCGTACGGTAAAGTCGGGCGGAACAATGATCGTCGTGTCGTACTCGGGAATCACGATCGGCCCCTGGATTGCCTTCTCGGACAGGTCCCTGCGGGAGAGCAGTCGCGCCGTCTGCATGCCGAGCCGCGATCCGAAGTAGATCTGCCGGAGCTCTCCGGCCTCCTGCATGGTCTGCGATACGCGATCCTCCTGGAAGTTGGGCTGGATGGCTGCCCCCGGGTAGCGCATGACGAGGCGCACGGACCCGACCTCGCAACTCTCGTGCGCCGACTTGTATCCGTAGCTGCGTTCATGCTCGGCCTCGAAGGCGCTCCGGATCCCTGCGGTGTCGATGACGCTGCCCTTGCGCACGGCGGGTACCGTCAGTTCATGGAACTGGCCCGCATAGTGCACATCCACCTCTTCAAGGATGGCCGGCTCTCCACCGAACGAGTCGTCCGTGCTTGTCGTCAGCAGGGTCCGCAGGGCTTCGTCAAGCCTCGCGGCGGCATCGGCTCGTTCGAGGCGTAGCTTGACCGCGTGGCTGACGCGGCGCTCCGGCGGCGACCAAAGCATCCCAAGCGAGGCGAAGAGCCCGGCATAAGGCGGTATCACCACCGTATTGATGCCGAGCACACGGGCGATCTCGGCCGCGTGCCCCGGACCGCCGCCGCCGGCTGCCAGCAACGTGAAGCGCCGGACGTCGCGCCCGCGCTCGATCGAAACGGTGCGGACTGCGCGGCCGATGATCGCGTTCGCAAGCGAGCGGATCGCAAACGCGGCCTCCAGGGTCGACATGCCGAGCGGGGTCGCGACATGCTTGTCGATCGCTTCCTCGGCGAGCGATCGCTTGAGGTGGATGGTACCGCCCAACGAGCGGGCTTCGCTCAGGTAGCCCAGCACCAGGTTCGCGTCGGTCACGGTCGGCATCGAGCCGCCACGTCCGTAGCTCGCCGGTCCTGGAAACGCTCCGGCGCCTTCGGGGCCGACCGAAAGCGAACCGCCGGCATCGACGCGCGCGATGCTGCCGCCACCGGCGCCCACTTCCGCAGCATCGATCACGGGCATGCGAAGGGCATAGCCACCGCCCCGCAGGGCGCGGCCGTCGCTGCCGATCGGCGTGCCGATCTCGCTCTCCGTCGTGCGACGAGGCTCGCCATTCTCGATCAATGTCGACTTTGCGGTTGTGCCGCCGATCTCGAGGGTGAGGATATCCCGCAAGCCCAGCGCCGCGCCGATGTTCGCCGCCGCGACGACGGCGGCGGCAGGACCCGAATCCAGGCAGTGCACCGGCATGGTCATCGCAGTGTCGACAGGCGCGATGCTGCCCGACGACTGCATCACGAACAGATCGGGCCGCAGCTCATGCTCCTCGAAGCGCTGCTGAAGCGAGCGGAGATACTCCGCGAAGGTCGGCTTCAGGAAGGCGTCCGTGACCGTAGTGCTGGTACGTTCGTATTCGCCCCATTCCGGCGAGATCTGGCTCGACAGGCTCACGGTCACGCCGGGCAACCTCTTGCGGACCCGCTCGGCGATTTCCTCCTCGTGTACGGCGTTCGTGCAAGCGTTGATGAGGCAGATGGCGACGGACTGAACGCCATGCTCCTCGAGCTTGCTCAGGGCCGCCTCGAGGCTGTTTCCGTCTATCGGCAACACGATGCCGCCATCGGCCGCGATCCGCTCACGGACCTCGACCACGCGGCGTCGTGGGACGAGAGGCCGGGTCTTCTTCCAGAAGATGTCGTAGAGAACCGGATTGTGCTGGCGACCGAGTTCCAACACATCGCGGAAGCCTTCGGTCGTGATGAGCCCGCAGACAGGTCCTTTACGCTCGATCACCGAATTTCCGAGGATGGTCGTGCAGTGCACCACCTTGGAAACCGCTTCGGGCGGTATCGAGGCGTCCCTGATCAGCGCGGCCACGCCTTCGGCGATGCTCTGCGTGGCATTGGCCGCCCTGTTGTCGACCTTGCGCACGATGATCCTGCCGGAACCATCCAGACCGACGATATCGGTGAAGGTGCCACCGGTGTCGACGCCGAAGACCGCGCCTGCTTTGTTCACGGAAACCTTCTCCAATGTCAGCGTTGAGGGCGGCTGGATGCGCTGCGCCTTTCGGCGCGTTCGGCACGCGTCTTGTCGGCATCGACCTCCTTCGCGCCTTCGCCGATGACGACGCCGTACACGGCCTGCGCGCGCTTGCGGTCGACCTTCTCGTCGAGCACGTCCTCTAGGACGTCGGCCGGATCGCGATCGAGCGGGTCGCCCCAGCCGCCGCCGGACTGCATGACCGAGTGCAGCACGTCGCCCTTTCGCATCGACCGGGTGAACTTCGGCGACGTCTCGATGATCTCGTCGCCACGCGTGACGAACACCCGTGAATTCTGGCCGGGCAATCCTCCTGCCAGTCCCCAGGGCCGGGACGTATGGCGATCCGACCGATAGGTCAGGGTCGCCTCGGGCGACAGCACCTCGTACAGTCGCTCGGTCGCAAGGCCGCCTCGGTAACGACCGGCCCCCTCCGATCCGGCGACGAGCCGGAAGCGCTTGAAGCGAAGCGGGAAGCTCGCCTCGGTGACCTCGACCGAATCGTTGTTCGCGTTGTAGACGAACGGCGCGATCCCTTCCTGCGCATCCATCGTCGGCAAGCCGCCACGTCCGCTGATGTGGTTGTCCACCCAAACCAGCGCTTCACCCTCGGGCGTGCGCGTGCTCCAGGTCATCGGTGACGTCATCGATTCCGAGCATGCGGGAACGCGGTGCGGGACCGCCTGCGCGAGCGCACCGAAAACCACGTCGGCGACCCGTGCCAGGGTGAGGGCGCGGTTGCAGGTGGCCGCCGGCTCTCGCGGGCTCACGAAGGTTCCCGGCCGGGCGGAGACCGTGACCGCCCTGAACAAACCGGCGTTGGCGGGGATCGACGCTCCGAGAACACACTGCACGGCCGTCAAGGCGCCGGCGAACGTGCTGTGGATGGGGCAGTTGATCGGCCCCCTGACCTGCGGATCGCTTTCACTGAAATCGATATGCAGTCGGTCATCGTCGATCGTCACGACGCCACGGACCATGAGCTGCGTGCCGCCGTGCCCGTCGTCATCGACCATGTCCTGGAAGCGATACGCACCGTTGGGCCATTCCGCGATCGTGCGCCGGCACATCCGCTCGGAGTAGTCGAGCAAGCGGGCGGTCGCCTCGTGGTAGGTTTCGGCCCCGTATTCCCGGACCAGCGCCTCGAGCCGCTGCTGGCCGACATGGCAGGCCGCCACCTGTCCCATGAGGTCACCGACGACGAGATCGGGAACCCGGACGTTGCTGCGGATGATCTCGATCAGGATGTCGCTGATTCGGCCCTGATCGAACAGGCGGACGAGGGGAATCCGCAGCCCCTCGGCATAGACCTCGGTGGCGTAGGTCGGCATCCCGCCAGCCGCCAGACCACCGATGTCGACATGATGAGCGACCGCCAGCGCGAAGCCGATGAGCTGCTCGGCAAGGAATATCGGCCGGACCACGACGATGTCGGGAAGGTGAAGGCCGACGCTGTAGGGATCATTGGAGATATAGACGTCGCCCGGCCGGAATTGCGAGCCGAACTTCTCGAACACCACCTTCATCACGCCGGGGAAGGTGCCCATGTGGCCCGGGAGCGCAAGCGCCTGCGCAAGCAGCTGGCCCTTCGCATCGGCGAGCCCGGCGGAGCAATCGAGCGCCTGCGTGGTATTCACCGAGCGGCCCGTGCGCACGAGCGTCGTCATCATCTCTTCGGCTATTTCCGAAAGGCTGTTCTTGACCAGCTCGAACGTCAGGACGTCGACGCCCTGAAGCTCCTCCGCTTCATTTTCGATCTCAAACCCCGAAGCACGCATCGTTCGAGTTCCTCAGCCGACTGAAAGAATGCCTGCGCTTGCGCGCACTCTTCATCTCAATCACTATGAGATCGCTATGGAAGGAAGAGCCACCTCAAAAAATTCACTGATCAATGAATCTGCTTCAGCGGACGCTTCACCAAGGCAGCGCCTTCCGCCTCTCAGATCGCTGCTGGCCTTCGAAGCAGCCGCCCGCCATGCAAACTTCACGCAAGCCGCAGCCGAGCTTTCCGTAAGCCCGTCGGCAATCAGCCATCAGATTCAGGCACTGGAGGACTTCCTCGGAGTGAAGTTGTTCCTCCGACAGTCCGGCCACGTCGTCCTCACAAGCACAGGCGAAACCTATCACCGCGAGGTCGAGACTGCGCTGAAGGCGATCGCCAACGCGACGAACCTCATCGCCCCGCAGTCGCAAACCAATACGCTGCTGATCCTTTCGAGCCCGAGCTTTGCGGCCAAGTGGCTGCAACCGCGACTTCCCGACTTCATGACCAGCCGTCCGGATGTCCGCATACGTCTCGCCACGATCGCCGACCTTGCCTCGATGGCTCTTACACGATTCGATGTCGCGATCTGCTACGGCGCGCCTTCCATCGCCGAAATGAACGTGACGCCGCTCATGACCGAGACGGTGCGGCCCCTGTGCTCTCCGTCGCTTGCCAAGGCCCTCGACCTGCGAACCATTTCCGACCTGAGCCGCGCCACCCTCATTCATTCGGCCAACGCGCTCACCTGGGAGGCATTCTTCCGCCGCACCGGTATCACCGGCGTCAGCGCACACAACGAATTCTGGCTCGACCGCTCGACCATGGCGATAGAGGCAGCGGTGAACGGCCTCGGGGTCATTCTGGAGAGCGACATTCTCACCCAGGCCGAGTACGAGGCTGGCCGACTGATCGCGCCCTTCGATGACGTGCGCGCGAGCCTGTCGGCCGATTCCTACTATCTCGTCACGCCGCGCGGCTATCGATCGCACCATCACCGCGCCGCCTTCAGGGATTGGCTGCTCGGCTCGATCTCACCCGACCGTCGTGCTCCCGCTGCTCCGGCGTAGCCCGCCATCGGCGTGGCCGCCTGCACGATCAATGCAGCTCAGCGCATTATGAATTTTTTGAAATCGCTCCCATGCGACGCGGATCCTATCCTTTGCGCAGCACCGTGAGAGCACGTCGCCAGCGCGGGGAGATCCGTAATGAATCGATTTGCAAGGCGTTCGTTCCTGGGTTCCCTCGCTGTCGCCGTCAGCTCGGCGATGAACGGCGGCGCATACGCCCAGAGTGAAATCAAGCTCGGCTACAACGGCGACCAGTCGGCAGGCGGCACCGCGGAATTCGGCATCGCAGGTCGATACGGCTTCGAAGCGGCAGTTCAGGACATCAACGCAAGCGGCGGCCTGCTCGGGCGGCGTGTCGTGGGGGTGGTCCGCGACGACCAGGGAACTCCCCCCAAGTCGATCCAGAACATGAACGAGCTCATCGACAATGAAGGAGTGGTCGCCGTGGTCGGGCCTACCAATTCCGGCAACGCGATGGCCTGGCTCCACATTCCGCAGCAGAAGAAGATTCCGGTGATCTCGCACGTAGCGACGGGCAGCGCGATCACGCAGCGCTACGCCGGCGAGCCGCGCAACTACGTCTTCCGGCTTTCTCTGATCGACCGAGACCAGGTCGCCTTGCTCGCCGCCTACGCCGTCAAGGCAAGCAAGGGTGGCAAGATCGGAATCATTGCCGATACCAGCGGCTACGGCCAGGGCGTGCTGAAGGACGCCATGGAGATCCTGGCCCTTCACGGCGTCAAGCCCGTCGTCGTCGAGAAGTTCAGCCCGCGCGACGTCGACATGACGTCCCAGCTCCTGAAGATCCGCGATGCTGGGGCCGACACGTTGATCGCCGCGTCGCTATCGGACGCGAACGCCCACCTGCTGAAGAGCATGGAGAAGATCGACTACTTTCCGGTTACGCTGGGTACTTGGGGCAATGGAAATTCGCCCGTTCCGAACATCGCCGGCATGAAGCTTGCGGAAAAGATCTATTTCATTGCGTCGACCACGGCCACGAGCAACGAGAAGGCGGCAGCCCTCCACAAGCGGCTCATTGCAGCCTATCCGAAGATGACGGCGTTCGACGCGGCTGCCCAGGGCTACGATGCCGTCATGGTGCTTGCCGCGGCCATCAAGCAGGCCAATTCGACTAACGGCGAAGCGGTACAGGCCGCCCTTGAGAACCTGAAGCCGGTCGACGGCATCATCAAGCTGTACGACCGTCCGTTCTCCAAGTCGAACCATGAAGGGCTCGGCGCTTCGGACATCAGCATGGCGCGCTGGCAGAACGGCCAGGTCGTCCCGCTCCAGGATGACGTGATCAAGTCGCTCAAGCCGGCAGACATCAAGCGATAACAAGGACTATCTCGTGCAGCGCTCCTGATGAACGCTCTCTTTCAGGCTCTTGCGAGCGGCTTCGCGCTTGGAGCGATCTATGGGCTGGTCGCACTCGGCTTCAACATCACCTACGCAACGACGCGCACCTTCAATTTCGGCCAGGGCGAATTCCTGGCCCTCGGCAGCCTCGTCGGAGTGACGGCCCTCCTGTTTGCTGCCGGCAAGCCGCATATCGGCAACCTCTCTCAGGGAGAGGTGACCATCTTCGGCTATGGATCGGCGGCCCTCTTCACCGTGGCCGGACTCGGTCTCGTCGGCGCGGCCCTGTACTTCGGCGCGGTGAAGCCCTTCCTCAGGCAGCCGGGTCTCAACTGGGTCATGAGCACGATCGGCTTCAGCATCATCATCCAGAACGCGGCGCTCGCCTTCTGGGGGCCCTCGCCGCTCGCCGTTCCGTCACCGCTCGGGGACGGCGTCATCCGGGTGATGGGCGTCGGCATCCGCCCGCAAGAAATCCTGATCGCCGTGACGGCGATCATCGTCATGATCGGCCTGGACTTGGTGCTGCGGCGCAGCCGGCTGGGCAAGGCCCTGCGGGCCGTGGCGCACAGCCCCCTGGCCGCAGCGCTGGTCGGCATCCATGTCGGGCGCATCGAGATCCTCGCCTTTGTGATCAGCTCCTGCCTGGCCGGCCTGGCCGGCATCCTGATCGCGCCGATCAGCACGGCCTCGGCCTTCATCGGGCTCGCGATCACGCTCAAGGCGTTCTCCGCGGCGATTGTCGGCGGACTTTCCAGCCCACGCGGCTGTGTCCTCGGAGGCTTCATCCTGGGCCTGCTCGAGGCGGTCGTCGGCCTGTGGCGCGCGGAATGGCGCGAGATCACGATATTCCTGCTCATCATCCTGGTTCTCGTGGTCCGTCCGAGCGGCTTGTTCGGCACGAAGACCATCGAAAAGATCTGATGCCCCGTCTCAGTCATCTCCCGGGAGTGATGGCGGCGGCCGGGCTCGTGGCGGTGCTTGCCGCCTTTGCCAACGACTTCTACGCACGCATCCTCTTCATGATGGGTGTCAACTACATCGCGGCCGCCGGCTTGAACATCCTGGTCGGATATGCCGGACAGAAGTCGCTCGGGCATGCCGGGCTGTTCGGCGTCGGCGCCTACACCGTGGCGTTAGCCACGACCCAGTGGGGCCTCGATCCCTGGACCGCCTTGGCGGCAGCCTGCGTGATGGGCGGCTTGTTCGGCCTGGTCATCGCCGCGCCCGCCGTGCACGTGAGTGGACCCAGCCTTGCGATGGTGACGATCGGTTTCGGAATCGTCGTCGAGAAGGTGGTCACGGAGTGGACAGACGTCTTTGGCGGCCAGGCTGGAATCTACGGTATCGTCGCGCCGACCATCGGCGGCCGCGCCTTGAGCAGCCGCGAGTGGGTGTGGTTCATCGTCATCCTGGCGGTTCTCACGCATCTCGCCCTGCGCTCCCTGCTCCTCGGGCGCTGGGGGCGCGCGTTCCAGGCCGTCCAGTTCGCCGAGCCTGCGGCCGAAGCTGCCGGGATCTCGCCACGCCGGCTCAAGACACTCGCCTTCGTGATCAGTGCCGTCACCTGTGCGCTCGCCGGCGCCATCGTGGCGATGCAGAACCAGTACATCAACTCGGACTTCGTGAATTTCAACCTGTCGATCTTCCTGCTCGTGCTCGTCCTGTTCGGTGGATCGGGCGCGATCTACGGACCGCTCCTCGGCGCCATCGCGGTGACGGCCATCGGTGCCTGGGTTGCTCGATGGCCCGCCCTCGAGCATTTCGTCTATGGAGCCTTGCTGCTGTTCGCCTTGTTCGCAATGCCGCGCGGCCTCGCCGGCGTGATGGAAGCGCTCGGCGACCGACTGGGGTTCGGACACCGCAAGGAGATCGTTCCTCCGCCGGCCGTACCACCGTCCAGTGCCGTGGCGGTCGCAGTGGCCGGCGACGGCGTGCCACTGCTCGAGGCCGACGACTTGTTCAAAGCCTATGGCGGCGTGATCCCGACGCGGCATGTCAGCTTCACGATCGGCAGGGGCTCGATCCATTCGCTGATCGGGCCCAACGGGGCAGGCAAAACGACCCTGCTCAACATCCTGTCGGGACATGTCCATGCCGACTCCGGCAGCATCCGCTTCGCCGGGCGCAACCTGACGAAACTGTCGGCAGACCGCGTCGCCGCCCTCGGGATCGCCAGGACCTTCCAAAACCTGCGCCTGTTCGGGAACATGAGTGTAGTCGACACCGTCCTTGTCGGGGCGCATCGGCACATCCGAAGCAACGTCTTCAGCGCATTGCTCGGCACGCCGGGCAACCGCGCCGCCGAACGCGATGCCCGCGCGCGCGTCGATGCCCTGCTGGCCGAGTTCAACCTGGCGGACCGGGCCAGCGATCCGGCGGCCACCCTGCCCTACGGTCTGCAGCGGCGGGTCGAGATCGCGCGGGCACTCGCAGCCGAGCCAACCCTCCTCCTGCTCGACGAGCCGGCTGCCGGGCTCAATCACCAGGAAACCGCCGCACTGGGAACGCTTCTGCGCAAGATCTCCCAGCTCGGCGTGACCATCCTGTTGATCGAGCATCACATGGATCTAGTCATGAGCGTCTCCAAGCACGTGATCGTTCTCGATTACGGCGAGAAGATCGCGGAAGGCACACCTGACGCAATCCGGCGCAATCCGACGGTCATTGCCGCCTATCTCGGTGCCGAAGAGACCGATCTGCAGCTCGCGCGCTAACCGGGGAAGCCATGCTGGAAGTCACCAATCTTCGGGCGCGATATGGAGCCATCGAAGCGTTGCGCGACGTCACGCTGGAAGTGCGGACGGGCGAGCTCGTCGCCCTGATCGGCAGCAACGGCGCGGGCAAGACGACGTTGATGAGAGCGATCTCCGGCCTGGTCGAGCCGACGGCGGGAGATATCCGGCTGGAAGGCTGCAGCCTGCGTGAGACCAGGCCCCATCGGCGTGTTGCACTCGGGATCGGGCACGTCCCCGAAGGTCGCCATGTCTTCGGCGATCAGAGCGTGCGCGACAATCTGGAGCTCGGCGCCTATGGCCGAAACTCTTCACGCTCGGATGTTCAAACGGATATCGACCGCATGTTCCGCATCTTCCCGCGATTGCAGGAACGTGCCGGCCAGCTTGCAGGCACGCTGTCAGGAGGGGAGCAGCAGATGGTGGCCATTGCGCGCGCGCTCATGGGCCGTCCCAAGCTTCTCCTGCTCGACGAGCCGTCGCTCGGCCTGGCCCCGCTCATCGTGCGGGAAATCTTCACGCTGATCTCCACCCTGAAGGCGGAAGGGGTGACGATCCTGCTGGTCGAGCAGCTCGCCAATGTGGCGCTTGCGATCGCCGACCGGGCGTACGTGCTGGAGACGGGATCGATCGTCCTGGAAGGTGGCGCCTCGGTCCTGCTCTCGGATCCCCGCGTCAGGGATGCCTATCTGGGCGCTGCCACCGAACACGCCATCGAATGAGCGCCAGCCTCAGGGAGCTCCCTTGAGGCCGAGCGATTCGAGATAGCTCCACCGCACCACGCCGTTCCTGAAGCGGATGCCGTCGAGATACTCGGCAATCGCCCGGTCGACCAGCGCCACGTCGGGCTTGTTCGCGCGCTTGCCGTCGGCGAAGGCCACGATCTCGTTCCAGCCGTCGGGGCGCGGGATGGAGACGATGGTCGAGGGCGTGTCGAGGTTCTTGTAGGTCCAGAACGCCCAGCCGATGCCGTGCGCCTCGTGCAGCGTGCGGAAGCGGGCGTTCCATTCGTCGGTGAGCTCGCCGGTCTCGCCCAGGAACAGCGGCACGTCGTAGCGCGCCGAGAAGTTGAGGTGCCGCTGGATCGAATCGCGCTTCGTGCTCGCCCAGAACGAATGATAGGTGTAGGCGAGGTTGTCGGTGAAGGGCACCCCGAACATGTCGAAGCTCGAGCTCCACTGTCCGCCGGCGAGGATCACGACGCGGCCGGGATCGACCTCGCGGATCGCCGTCGTCACTTCCTTGTAGAAGGGTTCGAGCCGCGGATTGAGCGTCGCCACATCGTGATAGGGCGCGATCGGCTCGTTCAGGATGTCGTAGCCCAGGATCGCCGGATTGCCGGCGTAGCGCCGGGCGATGGCGCGCCACAGCTTGACGGTGAGCTCCCGGTCGCGCCGCACGTAGAACATCAGCGGATAGCCCGGACCGTCGTCGTGGTTGATGCCGGTCTGGCCGCCGGGAGCGGCGTGCAGGTCGACGATCGCGAACAGACCGGCCTCGTGCACCCAGCCCAGCACGCGGTCGAGCAGGAACCAGCCCTCGCCCGTGTTGTTGCCGTCGGCGTCCATGAACAGCCGGTAATGCAGCGGGATGCGCACGGTATTGAAGCCGACCGACTTGATGAAGGCGATGTCGTCTTGCGTGATGTAGGTGTCGCGGAACTGCCGCCAGAAGGCCTGGGCCCGCTCGGGCCCCAGCAGCCGGTCGAAGGCGCCGTAGATCTGGCGCGGCGACTTCGCCACCTCGAACTTGAACATGTAGCCTTCGGGCATCAGCCAGTTGCCGAAGCTGATGCCCTTGATCAGCAACGTGCGGCCGTCGGGCGCGATGAAGTTCTTGCCCTCCGTCCGGACCAGCGTGTTTGCGTTGGCAGGCACGGCGTAGAAGCAGAGCGTCAGTATGAGAGCAAGCCAGCGCATGCCGCACCCTAGATCATGGGCTCCGCATCGCCAACAGGGACATTCTGTCGTTGCTCTTTATGGTTGATTAAGTTGTAATCACCTCTCACCTATTCGGGGGATTCGGGTGGCAACCAAGAAGAAGGAGCCTGCCGGCCATTCGTCCGGCAAGAACCCCGGCTTCAAGATGCCGGATGGACCGCATCTCTATCTGAGCAGAACGGGCGAGTGCATTCCCATCAAGCAGCTCGATCGATTCGACGCCGTCAATTGGTCGTATCTGATCCGCAACAGGACCCGGTGGGCCTATGACGGTTCAAATCAGTCGCATGAACTCGTCGGCAACGCCACCAAGCTGGTAAAAGAACTGTTGCCGACTGACGAGCCAGACAGTGCCGGCCCGGATCTCCTGACACGTCTGGCAACGGCCGACACAATCGAGGTATCGATCCCGTTCACCAGCGAAAGCGAGGGTTGGGAGTATCGCATCCTGCCCTGGGAATATCTGCTGTCGGCGGCTACTCAGGGCATACGGTCAGGGCAACTGTTGTTCGTCGTGCGCCATCTGCATAGGAAGGGCGATGTTGTCGCGACAACCGCCAAACGCTTCGTGCATATCGAGTCGGCGCCGCCCGCCCTTCGGCAGCACTACGACTTTGATTCGGAGCGGGCTCTGACGCGCATTGCTGCGGGTTTTGTCCGTGCGCCCTTCAAGGAAGACCGGGACCGCCTCGAGGATCCGACGCGCAAGGAGATTAAGGACTCGCTTCAGAAAACCCCCGCCCTTGCCATTCACATCTCGGGCTTCGACAGCTGGCAAGCCGTCGCCGAACTCAAGGATCAAGTGTCGGCGCGCTTCAACAGCGATGGTTACCTGCTCCCGAACGACAACCGGACCGGCTGGTCGATCGTAGACGACAAGGAGCTTTGCACGCTTCTGGTGAACAAGGATGCCGTACCGCGCTTGATCACCTTCAACATTTACAACTCCGGCACGCGGCTCGCGGCGCTATGCGTAGCCGAAGGCGCTCATGCCGCCATCGGCTACCAGGACACTTTCGACCCTCGCCTGGGTGAGCAGTTCCTTGCAGCCTTCGCCCGTGCCTGTGCCGTCACCAACTGGGACTTCGCCGGTTCCGCCCGCTACGCCTGGGGCCTCCTGAGGAAGAGCGAACAGCCTCTTGTCGGGTCCGGGGTCATCCTCTGGCTTGCACAGTCGATACGGAGCAAGGGGCCCGTGAGTGTCAAGGAGGTCGACGAAAAGGTCGAACGACGATTCGGCCACGCCCAGTCGGACAAGGAGATTGCAGCGGGCCTCGAGTTCGAGATCGACCCCAAGGACCGCATCAACTACTCGATGCTTCACAATCGAGGAGCGTTCTTCAACTACTTCATCATGCGGCGCAAACCCTCGCTGACGGGCGCGGTCTTCGGTGTGAAGGTCGTCGTTCGCCTGCAGATCGGGCCCGACTCCTACGCCTTCGAAAGGCGCGTCGGGCTTACCGTGCATCAGACGGCCATTGATCTCGCCGCCGAGATCGTCATCTCGCTCACATCCGATCTGGCACGCACGGTTCGCGACCAGATCCAGACGACGCTGTTCATAGAGGTCTCGTATAAGGATCACGTTTTCTACGGTCGCACGCTTCGCATGTTGCTGCTGCCGATCGACGAATGGGTCGACGACGTCTACGGCCGCCCGTGGCTGCCCTCCTTCGTGCTTCCGCGCGACCCCGCCGTCCGACAGATCATAGACGCCGCGCAGAAATACCTGGTCGCGCTCTCGGACGATGCCGGCGCCGGGTTCGACGGCTATCAAAGCGTCGAAACAAGCGATGGCGACCCGACGGAGGTTTGCGAGAGCGTCGATCTCCAGGTCCGCGCGATCTGGTCCGCCCTCATGCTCGACTTCCCGCTCGCCTACATCAACCCGCCGCCGACATTCACCGACAAGTCGCAGCGGATCCGCACGCCCAGCGACACGATGACGGGCCGTCGCGGCACCTGTATCGATCTCGCCGTGCTGCTGGCGGCGTGTCTCGAATACATCGATATCCATCCGGCGATCGTGCTGCTGTCCGGACACGCCTTCCCGGCCTACTGGCGCCATAGCGACTACCTCGAGCATTTCATGTCTGGCCAGGGTGTTCAGCTGCCTCCCGAGGATGAGGTGCTCGATCCCGACTATGTCTCTGCGCTGCTGGGCAAGGGCGGGCGCTGGAGCCTGGGCAAGGGCCATTACAAGAAGATCGTGCAAGCGGTCGAGGATGGAAAGTTGGTGCCTCTCGAAACCGTGCTGCTGACCAGCCGCACGGGCTTCGGCGATGCGGTCGAGGAGGGCCGCCAGAATTTCCTGGATGTCGACGACTTTGACAGCCTGCTCGACATCAATCGCGCCCGGACCGACCCGGTACGCCCCATCACGCCCCTGCCGATCCGGAGGGAAGAGACATGAGCGGTCCGAAGCCAGATATTCGCGCCCAGCTGCGCACCATCGAGCGTGGATTGACGGCGATGGGAATGGAGCCGACGACCAAGCCAACCGAGGCCCTCAAGGTTCCATTGGTCCGCCGCCGCGGACGCTCGATGGGACCGGCCGACAGCAAGGGCATGGTTCGGTTGATCCGGCAGGATGACGGCTTGCTGGTCTGGCATGCCGGGCCGGTGGGACGCGGCGCCGGACCTGGACGACGAGGCCGGCGATTGGCAGGAACGCCCCAGCCACCCGGCGAAGTAATGGAGGTCTATCGCTACGATCTGCTGACGCGAAACGACATCAACGACCTGGTTATCGGCGCCGACGACTTCCTGACGGGCACCAAGGAGAAACTCGGCCTGCTGAAGCTCTCGCCCGGCAGGTCAACGTTCGAAAAGGTGGACAGCGGCGTCGTGCGGGGCAGCGGCAAACGCCTGTTGATCGTGCACGGCACTTTCAGCAACACCGAGAAGATGCTGGGCGCCAGTGATCCCGGCTTGCTCGCCTGGGCGCGGCAAAAATATGGCGGCGAGGTCTACGCCTTCAATCACCGGACATTGTCCGTCAGCCCGATGATGAACGCCTTCGACCTTTGGCACGCCTTCAAGGATGCCGACGGCGATCTCGACATCATCGCCCACAGCCGCGGCGGCCTCGTTACGCGGTGGTTTCTGGAGGTCATGGGACCGCCGAAGCTGAAGACGGTCCGTGTCGTGCTCGTCGGATCGCCCCTCGGCGGCACCAGCCTCGCCGCGCCCCGGCATCTGCGCAATGCGCTCAGCGCCGTCAGCAGCTTTGCCTCCGCCGTCAGCCATGTGTCGGAGGCGCTCTCCGCAGTGGCGACGCCCTGGCTTGCGGTGCCAGCGATGATCGTTCAGATCGCCTCTTCTGTCGTCGGCAAGACGGCCAACATCTTCTCGAGCCTGCCGATATTCGACGCCGTGATCTCGATGGTCCCTGGTCTCTCCGGCCAGGCGCGCATCGGTGGCAATGCGGAGATCGAGCGCCTCAACGGAATGCCCGGCCGGTTCGCTCCCAACTACTTCGGAATCACTTCCAACTTTGAGCCGGACGATCCCGGGTGGGCCTTCTGGAAGCGGCTGCGGCTGACCCACATGGGCAACACGATCGCTGACGGGATCTTCAAGGAGGACAATGACATGGTCGTCGACACCGATTCGATGTCCATGATCGGCATGCATCAGCGCTTCATGGAGAAGCACGACTACGGCAAGAACCCGGACGTCCATCACCTCAACTATTTCGGAAACTCGACGACCACGACGAAAATCCAGGGGTGGCTTGCGCCCTGATTGCACAAAGACGTGCGCGCACTTCTGCGATTCCGTCGCGAGCGGAAAGACTCTAGGGTCCTTCCGCCATGCTCCTCGCCTCTCTCCTCGTTCCGATCGCCGTTCTCGCCATCGTGTTGCTGGTACAGCGCCTGCATCTGCCCGTCTTCCTCGCCATCATGGCGACGGTCGTGGTCTACGGCATCGCGGCCGACATGACCTTCATGTCCGTCGGCAAGGCGTTCGGTCTCGGCTTCTCGGCGGCCATCGAGCAGACGGGGCTGCTGGTGGTCGCGGGCGCGCTGGTCGCGGCCCTGGTGCTGCGCCAGCCGCTCGGCACCGGCACGGCGGCGGCGGCGGGTGCGCTGGCAGGGCT
>JAEZIF010000516.1 GCA_023416135.1 Pseudomonadota bacterium | reverse complement strand
CGTACCAGTCTCTGATCAATGAGAGAGGGAGAATGATGAAAAAGCTTCTACTCGGCTCGACCGCCTTGGTCGTCGGCGGAGTGATGGCCGCCCCGGCCATGGCTGCCGATCCGATCAAGATGGGCATTGGAGGTTATTATACCTTCTATGCTCTGGCCGGTAACATCGACTCGACCTACGCCTTCAACGGGTCGTTCACCAACTACAAGGGTTTCGCCTTCACGCAGGAAGGTGAAATCCACTTCGTCGGCCAGACCAAGCTGGACAACGGTACGTCGGTCGGTCTGACGGTCGAGCTGGAAGCCTGGAATCCGGCCTCTTCGACTGCCAACGCGCAGATTGACGAAGCCTTCCTCTTCGCGTTCGGCGACTGGGGCCGCGTCGAATTGGGCTCGCGCGACGCCGCTACGTACCGTATGTACTACGGCACGCCGTCTGCGCTGATCGGTTGGGGCGCCATCCAGCACAACCACAACTGGGCCAACGCGTCCGTCATCGCCAACAACAAGGCCTATGGCCGTACGATGGCGACGACCATTACGCCGCAGTGGCAGGACGTCAACCGCATCAACTACTTCACGCCGCGCTTCCAGGGCCTGCAGATCGGTGTCGGCTACGCTCCCAAGCTGAACGCCGCAGCGGGCGCTTTCGGCGGCTCTGGCCCGGGCAACCCGGCTGGCATTTGCGGCTACAACAACGCCACCAACATCAACAACTGCCCGAGCTCCGACTACGCTTGGCAGGACGCGTTCGATGTCGGCGCCAACTACCTGAACAAGTTTGGTGACTTCACGGTCGCTCTTTACGGTGCGTTCGCCTACGCCTCGTTCGTCCCGGGCTATCAGCCGCTCGCGTCCGCGGCCAACCAGGCAACTGGCGCCAACCTCGCGGCGTGGAAGCAGTGGGTGGTCGGTGCGCAGTTCGGCTTTGCCGGCTTCACGGTCGGCGGCGCGCTCGGCTACGACAACAACGGCGCGGGTGCCAACTACTTCACCGGTGTCGACAACGATACCCGCTTCTACACCGCGGGCATCATGTACGAGACTGGCCCGTGGCAGATGTCGTTCATGTGGGCCGGCTTCTACAACACCAACGGCAACGGCAATAACAACATCCAGTCGATTGCCACCGGCACGCAGGCCCAGACGATGACCAGCTGCGGCGGCGTCCCGGGTGTCAACAGCACCTGCTTCAACGGCAACCCGGCAACGGCTCTGGCGTTCGGCAGCAACACCATCAACAAGTGGGAAGTTGGTGCCAACTACGCGCTCGGACCGGGCGTGAAGCTGACCGGTGGTGCAATGATGTACACGGCGGGTGGCCCGACCAACGCCGTCAGCGGCAACAGCTGGGCGTTCCTGCTCGGTATGGATCTGCGCTTCTAGTCGCAAATCGGATAAGACGATTGGAAAGAGCGGGCGAAAGCCCGCTCTTTCTGTTTCTCCAGCTCGCTAGCCGCGCGTGCGCCGGAACAACATGGTCACGTTGCGCCGGCGGTTCTCGAAGCCGTCGGCGAATCGCAAGGCGGCAGTCTGGTGGAAAATGGAGCCTCTGAATAGCAACGCCCTGTTCTCGGCATAGGCGAACGAAGTCTGGCGCGCGCCCTTCTGCTGCAGAAACGCCGCAATGTCCTTGCCGCCAAAGTTGTAGTCGTAAAAGGTCCAGTCAGCGGGAGCTGCCACGTCCCAGACATCCAGCCCGCCGCTGCCGGGCTGCAGGTTGGCCAGATCCGGCGTGATCCAGAAATTGAGGCTGATGTCTGATTGGTCGGCATGGATGTCGGTGCCGGGTCGTTGATGCTGGCAGACGAACGACCACCAGTAACTCAGGTGGTGATCGCCCAGCAGTTCCGGCATGGCCTGCCGCAGCTCCGCCGCGATCTGCATCAACAGGGGGCTGAAGAAGCCGGATTCGGGATTTGCCCCGATGTACCCCGGCGGATAGGGACGGCGCCACACGGTCGACCGCAGGCAGAAGCGCTGCAGCTGGGCGAGCGCGTCCGGCGTCAGCAGATGGTCGACACAGGCGAACCCCTTGCCCTCGCCGGTGAAGGCCCCCGCCACGTTGCTCCAGTCGCGCGGATTGAGACAAAGCGCAGGCGACGCTTCCTCGTGCCGTACGAGCGGCGGATCGGCCATGATCCGACCGTACTGGCCGCCCAGGGGGATCGACGGGATCTCGCCGGGACCGTGCACCACTTGGCTGAGCTTGCGCTGCGCCACCTCCCTCAAGGCGGGCGGCGCCGGCAGCAAAGTGCCCGGTGCAAGATTGCCGATCCGTTCCAGATAGGTGAGCTGTTCGAGATTGTGCAGCGCCTGATGTGCTGGAACGGCGATGGGCCCGCCGTCAGCGGACACCGTCGTTGGTCGGGCAAGCTCGAGCGCCGCGCAAAAGTCGGCCAGCGCTGCATCGCGTTCGTCCAGGGCCGTGCGTACGCGAGCCAGCAGCACGCGTGCCGCGTGATTTCGGGCATCAGCCTCCACCGCCGCGAGGGCGTTGCCCTTTGCTTCGATAAGGTCGCCCATCTGAAGGTTCGTATCTGCCAAGGCCGAGAGAACGGCCACCGAAGGCTCCGCTCGCACCAGGCCGCGCAGGGCGTCGGCCGCTTCGCGGTAGCGGCCATGGGCGATATTGCGCTTGACGAATTCAGGTACTGAAGCCTGAGACCTGACCATCGGCGCGCTCTGTTCGGGTATCGTTCGACGGCACTATGAATAAGGCAGCGCTGTCCGGCAACACCCCGGCAACGCCCGGCTCGTGCTCACGACGCTCCCAGGCGCCCGACGATATTGACGAACAGGGTCGGCATGTAGGTCCGGGAAACGGGCAACCGCTCGGTGGCCTGGCGCGCCAGCACGGCGCGGTTGTCCTCGTGGTCCAGCACGAGTTGAAACAGACCCTGCTCGACCGCCCCCGACCTCGGATCGAGCTCGGGCTTCCCGTCGCGAACGACGCGGTAGGCCACATCCAGACCGACGTCGCCGCCGCTGTAGAACGCCGAAACAACCTCGAGCCGCTCGAACAGGCGCATCAGGCCGCGCACCGAGAAGCGCCAAAGATCGTCGGGTGTGGCGTGGAAAGCCTGCGACCAGGCGGCCGAGACGAAGACATGCCCGCCCGGCCTCAGCAGCTCCTCGATGTTGCGGGCCGCGCGCCAGGGGTCGCGTGTGTGCTCCAGCACATGGCAACAAAGGACGAGGTCGAAGGTCTCCTCGCCCAGGCCGGCCTTCAGGCTGGTCGCCGACCCGCAGATATCGAGCACCCGGTCGACATTGGTGCCATCCTCGAGATCCAGACCGAGGAAGTGGCCGCGACTGCCGAAGCGCTCGCTCACCAGGCGGCGCCAATTGAGAACGTTGCGATCCGAGACCAGTGTCCGAGAGCCCACCTGGAGAATGCGGGGCGCCCGCCTCCCGAGAGAGGCCGCCACGCGGTCGAACAGCGCCTCGGTCTCGTGCGTGACAGTCGTGCCGACGATGCGCAGTTCCGCCCTACTTTCCGAAGGGCGCGCGTCGCCGGCCGGGGTCATTCGCGCACCACCACGATGTGCATGCGCCGTGGTCCGTGGGCGCCGAGCTCGATGGTCTGCTCGATGTCGCCGGTGCGCGAAGGGCCGGTGATGGTGTTCACGGTGCGCGGCATGTTGTTCTTGCCGTAGCGCGCGCGAAGCCGCGCCCAGACGTCCTCGTAGCCGCCGACGATGTCGCCTTCGCGCAGCACGACGATATGCGTGTCCGGCAGGAGGTTGAGCGTGACCGGATGATCCGGTCCCGAGGCCGTCACCAGCGTGCCCGTCTCGGCGATGCCGGCGAACGCGCCGGTGATCGAGACATGGTCACTGCCTTCGCCGCGGCCGCGACGCAGCGACAGCATCTTCTGGCTGGCCCAGTCGTAGCCGTCGAGCGCGGCCCCCGGTGCCATTGCCGCGTTGGCTGGCAGATTGTTGCGTGCCAGGTAGTTCGCAATCTCCCCTGGCACGTCGGCCGCTGCCACGCGCGCCACCGTGGCGTTGTTGGCTTCGGCCCATTGGCAGAACAGCGCCACCTTGTCGGCGTGAGGAAGGTTGGCACGCGCCACCGCCGGACCGCGCGGCGGCTCGGCCAGTCGGTCCTCGATGGCCTGGCGCTGGGCGCCGGAAAGCTCGCCGCGATGGAGCGAGCGGCGGATGCCGTTCAGGATAGTGGAGCGGGCGTCGCTCATGGCCTTCTGCGCTTCCATTGAGCGTGGAACGTGCCGCCCGGTTGCGGCGCAGGGAGGTCGCGAAAGCGCGTCCAGCCGCCGGCGAGCGGCAGAGCGCTATAGCGGCCGGCGGCGCGCCCGAACAGGGCAAGCACGCGATTGGCGAGACCGGTCAGCCCCTTGTAGAGCCGCGGCCGTCGGGCGACGAAGCTCCACAGCGCCAAGCCCTGGCGCACGGCCTTGGGCGTGAGATGACGCTCGAATTCACGCTCGCGCCAATGCCGCATCAGGCCGGGCAAGGGGATGCGTACCGGGCAGACGCTCTCGCAGCGGCCGCAGAAGGTCGAGGCGTTGGGCAGGTTGGAGGCTTCCTCGACACCCAGCAGCTGCGGCGTCAGCACCGCGCCGATCGGGCCGGGATAGACCCAGCCATAGGCATGACCGCCGATCGCGCCGTAGACCGGGCAATGGTTCATGCAGGCGCCGCAACGGATGCAGCGCAGCATGTCCTGCATCTCGGTGCCCAGCACCGAGGAACGGCCGTTGTCGAGGATGACGACGTGATAGTGCTCCGGCCCGTCGAGATCGCCCGCCCGCTTGGGGCCGCTATTGAGGGTCGTGTAGGACGACGATTCCTGGCCGGTCGCCGAACGCGCCAGGACGCGCAGCAGGACAGCCGCGTCCTCGAGAGTCGGGATCACCTTCTCGATGCTGGCCAGCACGATGTGCATCTTGGGCAAGGTGTTCGACAGGTCGGCATTGCCTTCGTTGGTGACCAGCATCGACGAGCCGGTCTCGGCCACCAGGAAGTTCGCGCCGGTCAGGCCGACGTCGGCATCGAGGAATTTCTGGCGCAGGACATAGCGCGCTTCGGCGACCAGGTCGTTGCGCTCGGTGAGGCGCTTGGTGAAGCCGAGCTTGCCGTGGGCTTCGAGGAAGGTGTCCGCAACCTGGTCCTTGGTGAGATGGACGGCGGGCGCGATGATATGGCTCGGCGGCTCGTGGCGGAGCTGGATGATGTATTCGCCGAGGTCGGTCTCGATCGGGGCAATGCCCATGGATTCCAGATAGTCGTTGAGGCCGATCTCCTCGGACACCATCGACTTCGACTTGGCCACGGTCCGGGCGTTCATGCTGCGGCAAAGGTCGCCGATGATGCGCTGGGCATCGGCTGCCGTTGGCGCCCAGTGGACGTGGCCGCCGAGCGCCAGAACCTTGCGCTCGAATTCCTCTAGATAGAAGTCGAGATTGGCCAGCGTGTGGTTCTTGATGTCGCGCGCGCGATCGCGCAGCACCTCGAATTCCGGCAGCCGTTCGGCTGCCTGGCGACGGCGCTCGGAGAATCCGACCTTCAGCTTGGCAAGCGAATCCTGCAGGTTGGGATCGACCAATGCCGCATGGGCATTTCCCTTGAAGTCGCGGGCGGTCGATTGCATCAACGATTCTCCGGCTCGCCGATGGCGGCGAGCCCGCCCATGTCGGCCAGCACCTCGGCGACGTGCCGCACCTTCACCGCGCTGCCTTCGCGCTGCAGCTTGCCCGCCATGTTCATCAGGCAGCCGAGGTCGCCCGCCAGCAGCGTGCCCGCGCCGACGCCGGCGATGTCGGCCGATTTCTCGCCGACCATGGCATTGGAAATCTCGGGATATTTCACGCAGAACGTGCCGCCGAAGCCGCAGCAGACCTCGGGCGCCTTCATTTCGCGCAGACGGAGGCCTGCCACCGATCCCAGCAGTCGGCGCGGCTGTTCCTTGACCCCGAGCTCGCGCAGGCCCGAGCAGGAATCGTGATAGGTGACGACGCCGTCGTAGCGCGCGGTGACCTTGGTGAGGCCCAGTACGTCGACCAGGAACGCCATCAGCTCGTAACTGCGGGCGGCCAGGGCCTCGGCCCGGGCCTTCATGGCCGGATCGTCGTCGAACAGGCCCGGATAGTGGTGGCTCAACATGCCGCCGCACGAGCCCGAAGGGGCGACGATCGCGTCGTAGCCTTCGAAGGCCTCGATGACCTGGGCCGCGATTGCCCGCGTGGTGGCGCGGTCGCCGGAATTGTAGGCCGGCTGTCCGCAGCAGACCTGCAGGGGCGGGACCTCGACCGTGCACCCGGCGTCCTCCAGGAGCTTGATGGCGGCGAAGCCGACCGACGGCCGGAACAGGTCGACCAGGCAGGTGACGAAGAGCGCGATTCGGCGCGGCGATCTCGATCTTTCGGGGGGCGATGCTGACACGCCGGCCACATTGGCAGCCGCAAAAATGCGGTGCAACGGGCCCGTGCCCAGAATTATCCTAAACAGGGAATAGTGCAGGCAGGCTGGGCAATTGCACGGTCGCCCGCCGGACGACAATTCGCAGAACGCCGAATTGTCGCCCCCAGTGATGGCCCCGCGGCGGGTCAGAAGCGATCGAGGTTCATCACCTTGGTCCAGGCCGCCACGAAGTCCTTCGCGAACTTGACGCTCGAGTCGGCGCACGCGTAGACCTCCGCCAGGGCGCGCAATTGCGAGTGCGAGCCGAAGATCAGGGCGACACGGGTGCCGGTCCACTTGACCTGGTTGGTCTTGCGGTCGCGGCCTTCGTACACGCCGTCGGCGTCGGTGGCCGGCAGCCACTCGGTGGCCATGTCGAGCAGATTGACGAAGAAGTCGTTGGTCAACGTCTCGGGCCGCTTGGTGAAGACGCCGTGCTTGGACCTTCCGGCGTTCGCGCCCAGCACGCGCAGGCCACCGACCAGGACGGTCATTTCGGGGGCCGTCAGCGTCAGCAGCTGGGCACGGTCGACCAGCAATTCCTCGGCCGAGAGGCGCGCCGGCCTGCCGCGCAGATAGTTGCGGAAGCCGTCGGCGATGGGCTCGAGCGGGGCGAAGGAGTGGACGTCGGTCTGCTCCTGCGAGGCGTCCATGCGCCCCGGCGTGAACGGAACCGTCACGTCGTGCCCGGCCGCCTTCGCGGCCTTCTCGATCGCCGCACCGCCCGCCAGCACGATCAGGTCGGCCAGCGAGACCTTCTTGCCGCCGGAGGCCGAGGCATTGAACTCCTTCTGGATCGCCTCAAGCTTATTCAGCACCCTGGCGAGCTCGGCCGGCTGGTTGACCACCCAGTCCTTCTGCGGCGCGAGGCGGATGCGCGCGCCGTTGGCGCCGCCGCGCTTGTCGGAACCGCGGAAGGTCGACGCCGACGCCCAGGCCGTCGCGACCAGCTCGGAGACGCTGAGGCCCGAGGCGAGGACCTTCGCCTTCAGGGCCGCGATGTCCTGCCCGGCGATCGGCGGATGATCGGCGGCGGGGATCGGGTCCTGCCAGATCAGCTGCTCCTTGGGCACGAGCGGGCCGAGGTAGCGAACGACCGGTCCCATGTCGCGGTGGGTGAGCTTGAACCAGGCGCGCGCGAAGGCGTCGGCGAACTCGGCGGGCTTCTCGTGGAAGCGGCGCGAGATCTTCTCGTATGCCGGATCGAAACGCAGCGCGAGGTCGGTGGTGAGCATCGTCGGCGCATGCTTTTTCGACGCATCGTAGGCATCGGGGATCGTGCCGGCGCCGGCGTTGCCCTTCGCCTTCCACTGATGCGCCCCGGCCGGACTCTTGGTCAGCTCCCATTCGTTGTTGAACAGGTTGTCGAAGAAGTGGTTGCTCCACTGCGTCGGCGTCTGCGTCCAGGTGACTTCCAGGCCGCTGCCGATCTGGTCGGCGCCCTTGCCCGAGCGGAAGCTGCTCTTCCAGCCCAGGCCCTGCTGCTCGATGGGCGCCGCCTCCGGCTCGGGGCCGACCAGGGCCGCATCGCCGGCGCCGTGGGTCTTGCCGAAGGTATGGCCGCCCGCGATCAGCGCGACGGTCTCCTCGTCGTTCATCGCCATGCGCGCGAACGTCTCGCGGATGTCGTGCGCCGCCGCGAGCGGATCGGGCTTGCCGTTGGGGCCTTCCGGATTGACGTAGATCAGCCCCATCTGCACGGCGCCCAGCGGGCTCTGCAGCTCGCGCTCGCCGCTGTAGCGCTCGTCCGCCAGCCACTTGCCTTCCGGACCCCAGTAGATGTCCTGCTCGGGCTCCCAGGTGTCCACGCGCCCGCCGCCGAAGCCGAACGTCTTGAAGCCCATCGACTCCAGCGCGACGTTGCCGGTGAGGATGAGGAGATCGGCCCACGAGATCCTGGCGCCGTACTTCTGCTTGATCGGCCACAACAACCGCCGCGCCTTGTCGAGGTTGACGTTGTCGGGCCAGCTGTTGAGCGGTGCGAAGCGCTGCTGGCCGCCGCCGGCACCGCCGCGGCCGTCGCCGATCCGATAGGTCCCGGCGCTGTGCCACGCCATGCGGATGAAGAACGGCCCATAGTGGCCGAAGTCGGCCGGCCACCAATCCTGCGAATCGGTCATCAGGGCGTGGAGGTCCTTGACGACGGCAGCGAGATCGAGGCTCTTGAATTCCTCGGCATAGTCGAACGCCTCGCCCATCGGGTCGGACAGGGCCGAATGCTGATGCAGAACCTGCAGGTTCAACTGATTGGGCCACCAGTCGCGATTGGTTGGAGCTCGTTTGCCGCCCGAGAAAGGGCACTTGCCATCAGTCGCCATTGTCGTCTCCAATCATCTTCCCCCTTCTCAATATAGTTTAGAAATATTCTAATCAATAGGTCATGCGCAGCCGTTCCGAGGTTCGGGCAACGACCGGGCTTACGTCAGGGAGTAGGGCGACAGCGCGCTCAGGCCGTCTTCGCCTCGGCCAGCATGTAACCGACGCCGCGCACGGTGTGGACCTGAACGGTGGCGCCGCTGTCGGCCAGCATGCGGCGCAGGCGATGGATGTAGACCTCGACGGCGTTCGAACCGACCTCGTCGGTCAGCCCGAAGAGATGGTCCTCGAACAGTCGTTTGGGTGCGACGTTGCCGCAACGTCTGAGCAGGATCTCCAGCACCGCCGTCTCGCGGCTGGAGAACGGCCGCACCGTGCCGCCAACCGTGACCTGCCGGCCCTCGGTGTCGAGCGCCACATTACCCAGCGTCAGGCACTGGCCGAGAAGGTTTTCGGACCGCCGCAACAGCGCCCTCAGGCGTGCCACGAGCTCCTCCATGGCAAACGGCTTGACCAGGTAGTCGTCGGCGCCGGCGCGCAACCCGGTGACGCGGTCGCTGACGCCGTCGCGCGCCGTGAGCACGAGAACGGGCGTCGAATCGCCGCGACCGCGTACGCCGCGCAGCCACGGCAGGCCGTCCTCGTCGGGCAACCCCAGGTCGAGAACGACGGCGGCATACCTTATCGTCGCCAGGGCATGCGCGGCATCGGCTGCATTCCCCACCGGATCGGCGGCGAATCCGCTGCGTTCAAGGCCTCTGATGATCAAGGCCACGAGCTCGGCATTGTCCTCGACAAGAAGGATGCGCATCGATGTGCCTTCCGCCATGTCAGAGCGATGTAACGCATTCCGGCATGTCGTCACAGGCCCCAGGCCCAGGGCGTCAGGCTTCCGTAATGTGGACTGCCTAAGGTCGTCGGCCAATGAGCACGCCGACCAGAACCCCGCCGACCACGCGCCTGCTGCGCCACCGCCTGTGGTTCGCCGGCGCCGGCGTCGTGGGTATCGCCATGGTCGGTGGCTGGATGGTGCTGAACACCAACCCTGGCAACGCCCTGATGCGGCCGCCGGCTCTGGTCGAAAGCGACGGCGCCTTCCGGCCGAGCGACTCTCAGTGGGCCGGCTTCCGGTTCGCCAAGGTCGAGCCCGTGGACTTCCGCGAGGAGCGTGCCACCGACGGCCGCATCGCCATCAACGAGGACACGACGACGCCGGTATTCTCGCCGTATTCGGGTCGCGTCAGCCGCCTCATCGCCAAGCCCGGCGAATATGTCGAGCGCGGTGCGCCGCTGTTCGCCATCGAGGCGAGCGAGTACGTCCAAGGCCACAACGACCTGGTGACCGCGGTCGCCGGCGTCGAGAAGGCGAAGTCCCGGCTGGCGCTGGCGCAGATGGCCGAGAAGCGCCAGCGCGACCTGCAGGCGATCCGCGGCGGCGCCTTGAAGGATCTCGAGCAGGCCCAGTCGGATCTGGTGCAGGCACAAGGCGACCTGCGTGCTGCCGAGATCACATCGATGGCGGTGCGCAACCGCCTGCGCATCCTCGGCCGCAGCGACGAGGAGATCGCTGACCTCGAGAAGCGCGATCGTGTCGGCGCGGAGACCATCGTGGCGGCGCCGATCGCCGGCACGGTCATCCAGCGCAAGGTCGGCTTGGGTCAGTACATCAACGCCGGCGCCAACGACCCGGTCTTCACGATCGGCGATTTGTCGACGGTGTGGCTGGTTGCCAACGTGCGCGAGTCCGATGCGCCCCGGATGAAGGTCGGCGCGCCGGTCCATGTCACCGTGCTCGCTTTCCCCGGCCAGGTGTTCAACGCCAAGCTCGACTACGTCGCGCCAGCGCTCGATCCCAACACGCGCCGTCTCCCGGTTCGCGCAGCGGTCAAGAACACCAATCTCGAGCTCAAGCCCGAGATGTTCGCTTCCTTCCGCATCGTCTCGGGTGAAGACCGGTCGATGCCGGCGGTGCCGCCCGATTCGATCGTCTACGAGGGCGCCAATGCCCGCGTCTGGGTAGCGCGGCCCGACAGCAAGACCGTGGTGTCGCGCCCCATCGTGGTCGGCGATACGAGCGATGGCCTTGTCGAGGTCAAGAAGGGACTCAGTGTCGGCGAGACCGTCGTGACCAGTGGTACGCTGTTCATCGATCGCGCCGCCCGTCGCGACTGACGACGGTCCCCGGTTAACAGGGCCGTAATCCCATGCAGGCCGTCATTGCAAACGCCCTCAGGCAGCGCGTCCTGGTGATCATTCTCGGTGCCGTGCTGATGGTCGGCGGGCTGTTCGCCTATCGCACGCTCAACATAGAGGCCTATCCCGACCCGGTACCGCCGCTGGTCGACATCATCACCCAGAATCCCGGCCAGTCGTCGGAGGAGATCGAGCGCTACATCACCGTGCCGATCGAGATCCAGATGGCGGGCCTGCCCTACGTCCAGGCCATCCGCACCATCTCGCTGTTTGGGTTGTCCGACGTGAAGGTTCAGTTCACCTACGATGTGAGCTACCAGCAGGCTTCGCAGATGGTGATCAACCGTCTGTCGCAGCTTCCGCCGCTGCCCAACGGCATGCAGCCGGTGCTGTCGCCGACCAGCCCGATCGGCGAGATCTTCCGTTATCGGGTGGTCGGACCACCGGGCTATTCGGTCGCCGACCTGAAGACCATCCAGGACTGGATCCTGCAGCGCCGCTTCAAGGCAATCCCCGGTGTGATCGACGTCACCGGCTGGGGCGGCAAGACCAAGACTTACGACATCACCGTCGATCTCGACCGGCTGCTGGCCTACGGGCTGACACTCAAGCAGGTACTGGACGGCCTGAACAACGCCAACATCAATGTCGGCGCCAATACCGTGAACATCGGCTTGCAGTCGGCGATCGTGCGCAGCGTTGGCCAGATCCGCACCATGGACGACATCCGCAACACCATGCTGACTGTACGTGACGGCGCACCGGTGCTGGTGTCCGACGTCGCCACCGTGACCGTGGGCAATCAGCCGCGCCTCGGCATCGCCGGCCAAAGCGACGACGACGACGTGGTGCAGGGCATCGTGCTGATGCGGCGCGGCGCGGAGACGATGCCGACGCTGACCGGTGTGCTGGCCGAGGTCGACAAGATCAACAACACTGGCGTGCTACCGGCCGGCGTACGCATCGCGCGCATCTACGATCGCAGCGCCCTGGTCGACATCACCACCCACACCGTGTTGCACAACATGTTGATGGGCATCGCCCTGATCTTCCTGATCCAGTGGCTGTTCCTGGGCGACTTGCGCAGTGCGCTGATCGTGTCTGCGACCATTCCCTTCGCGCTCCTGTTCGCCGTGGTCATCCTGGTGCTGTCGGGCGAATCGGCGAACCTGTTGTCGATGGGCGCCATCGACTTCGGCATCATCGTCGACGCCACCGTGATCATGGTCGAGAACATCTTCCGGCATCTGTCGGAAGTCGGCCACGCCCAAGCCCGGTCGCAGCGGCCGGCGCCAGCAGGGCTCGACGGCAAGCTGGCGACGATCTTTCGCGCCTCGACCGAGGTCACACAGGCCATCTTCTTCTCGGCCACCATCATCATCGCGGGCTTCCTGCCGCTCTTCACTCTGTCGGGCGTCGAAGGCCACATCTTCGGCCCGATGGCCCGCACTTACGCCTACGCCCTGTCGGGTGGCCTTCTCGCCACCTTCACGATCTCACCTGCGCTCGCCGCCCTGCTGCTGCCCGAGAAGGTGAGCCACGCCGAGACGCTTGCGGTACGCGCGCTGCGCCGCGGCTATGACCGGCTGCGCGGCATAGTGCTGGCCAATCGTCGTGCCGCTGTTGCCGCGGGCGCGGGCGCCGTCGCGCTTGCCGTCCTGGCAGGCAGCACCATCGGGCTCGAGTTCCTGCCCAAGCTCGAGGAAGGCAACATGTGGATCCGGGCCGTGATGCCTGCCTCGATCTCGCTGGAAGCCGGCAACGACTACGCCAACCGCATGCGCCGCCTGATCAAGAGTTTCCCGGAAGCCGAGACGGTAATCTCCCAGCATGGCCGGCCCGACGACGGCACCGATTCGACGGGCTTCTTCAATGCCGAGTTCTTCGTGCCGCTGAAGTCCTTCGAGACCTGGCGCAAGGGCCTCGACAAGGACGGCCTGATCGCCGAGATGAACGATGCGCTGATCAAGGCCTTCCCCGGCGTGGAGTTTACTTTCTCGCAGTACATCCAGGACAACGTCCAGGAAGCGGCGTCGGGTGTGAAGGGCGAGAACTCGGTCAAGGTCTACGGCCCGGACCTGGAAACGCTGGGCAAGGTCGCCGACGACATCAAGAACGCCATTGCTACCGTGCCCGGCATCACCGATCTCGCCGTGTCGGCGTCGCTCGGCCAGCCGACGATCAAGATCGACATCGACCGCGCCAAGGCGGCGCGCTACGGCTTGGCGCCCGGCGACATCAACGCCACCGTGCAGGCGGCGATCGGCGGCCAGGCGGCGGGCGATGTCTACGAGAATGGCAGCGATCGCCATTTCCCGATGGTCGTCCGCCTGGCTCCGCGTTATCGCGAGAACATCGAAGCGATCAAGCGTATTCCGGTCGGCATGCAGGGCACCAACGGCGTCACTCAGGTGCCGCTCAGCGAACTCGCCACGGTCGATCTCGTCTCCGGCGCATATTACATCTACCGCGAACAGCAGGAGCGCTACGTCCCCGTGAAGTTCTCCGTGCGCGGACGTGACCTCGGCAGCGCCATCCTGGAAGCACAGGAGCGCGTCGCCGAGAAGGTGGAGATCCCGGGCGGTTACCGCGTCGAATGGGTCGGTGAGTTCGGCAATCTCAAGAACGCCCTGCAGCGGCTGGCCGTCGCCGTGCCGATCGCCATCGGCCTTATCCTGCTACTGCTGTTCACCAGCTTCGGCTCGCTGCGGGATACGCTGCTGGCCGGCAGCGCCATTCCCATGGCGCTGGTCGGCGGCGTACTGGCGCTGTTCGCGGCCGGCATGCCGTTCAGCATCTCGGCCGCCATCGGCTTCGTCGCCCTGTTCGGCATCGCCGCCATGAACGGCATCATGGTGGTCGGTTGCTACAACCGCCTGATCGATGCCGGCCGCGCGCCCGAGACGGCGTTGGCCGAAACCTGCTCCGTGCAGATGCGGCCGGTGCTGATGACATGCGCAGCGGCGTGCGTCGGACTTCTGCCCGCCGCCTTCTCGACGGCGATCGGCAGCCAGGTGCAGCGGCCACTGGCCATCGTCGTGGTCGGGGGCACGCTGCTGGCACCCTTGCTGTTCCTGACGGTGTTGCCTGCCGCGATTGGACTTTTCTCTCGCCGCGGGGTGCGGCGAACGGTGCCGGCGCCCGGCGTGGCGGAGGCCCACTGATGGCACGCATACGATATGCCGCCAGCCTCGCACTGGCGGCGTCGCTCGGCGCCTGCATGGTCGGTCCCGACTACAAGACGCCCGAGCCGCCGCCGACCAATCGCTATCTGCCTGACGAAGGCACGCCCCTAAACCTCGTCTCGGCCGGCATCCCTGGCGGCGAAGCCCAGCGCGTGGTGCAAAACCTCGACATCCCGAACCAGTGGTGGATGGTCTTCCAGTCGCAGCCGCTCAACGGTCTGATCGACCGATCGCTCAGGGCCAACCCCGACATCAAGTCTGCCGTCGCGGCACTGAAAGTGTCGCAACAGACGGCGCGGGCCCAGCGGGCGACGCTGTTCCCGACCGTCAGCGTGGCGGGTACGGCGGCGCAGACCCAGGCTCCTACCGTGCTGTCGGCGCCGACGGCCGACCCCAACAACTTCGTGTTCAGCCTGTTCACGGCGCTGCTCAACATCACCTATTCGGTCGACGTCTGGGGAGGTACGCGGCGCGCCATCGAATCGGCCGAGGCGCAGGCCGAAGCGCAATGCTTTCTGCTCGAGGCGGCCTATCTCACGCTTGCTTCCAACGTGGTGGTGGCAGCGATCACCGAGGCATCGCTGCGTGCCCAGGTCCAGGCGACCCAGCGCATCATCGCTGCCCAGCGCGAGACGCTCGGCATCCTGCAGGGCCAGGCGGGGCTAGGCGCCATATCCGGTGCCGATGTGGCCGCCCAGGAGGCTGCGCTGGCGCAGGCCGAGGCGACCTTGCCGCCCCTGCAGAAGGCACTGGCTCAGCAGCGCAATCTGCTCGCCACCCTGACCGGCAACTTGCCCAGCACGGCGCTGGCCGAGACCTTCCAGCTCAACGACCTGAAGCTGCCGGCCGACCTGCCCATCAGCCTGCCCGCGCGCCTGGTCGAGCAGCGGCCCGACATCCGCGCCGCCGAGGCCAACGTTCATTCGGCTTCGGCGCTGGTTGGCGTCTCCATGGCCGCCCAATTGCCGCAGATCAACCTGTCATCGGCGATCGGCTCTCAGGCGCTGACCTTGGGTTCGCTGTTCAGCCCGGCAGTTGGCCCGGCTTACAGCGTCGTCAGTGGCGGCATCCTGCAGCCGCTGCTCGACGGTGGCGCGCTGCAGGCCAAGAAGCGGGCCGCACAGGCGTCACTCGAGCAGGCCCAGGCGCAGTACGAATCGACGGTTCTCCTCGCCTTCCGGAACGTCGCCGACACGCTGCGTGCGCTCGAATACGACGCCCAGGCGCTGAAGGCGACCGTGACGGCCGAGCAGGCGTCGGCGACGAGCCTCAACATTGCGCGCCGCCGGCTCGATGTCGGCGACACGACCTACGTCGTCGTGCTCATCGCCGAACTCACCTACCAGCAGGCGTTGCTGGCGCGCATTCAGGCGCAGGCCAATCGTCTGATGGACACCGCTGCATTGTTCCAGGCGCTGGGCGGCGGCTGGTGGAATCGCGACCAGCCGACCAATCCGGCGCAGCGCATGGTGTGCAAGGCGCCGAAACCGCCACAGCCGGTGCGGACCGTAAGTCAGTAAGCTGTAAGCCACGTATCGTAAGAGACCTGTAAGGGGCTACCGCCGTCGCGACGGCGGACATCTGGACAGGTCACGATATGCAGGCAGTCATCGGCGCAGCTGTTCGTCAGCGCATCCTTGTGATGATCCTGAGCGTGGCGATGATCGCCGGCGGCTTGTTCGCTTACAGCAACCTCAATATCGAGGCCTATCCCGATCCAGTGCCTCCCCTGGTCGACATCGTGACGCAGAATCCCGGCCAGTCGTCCGACGAGATGGAGCGCTACATCACGATCCCGATCGAGGTGCAGATGGCGGGGCTTCCCTTCGTGGAGTCGATCCGCACGGTCTCGTTGACCGGCCTCAGTGACGTGAAGGTCCAGTTCACCTACGACCTCACCTACGCCCAGGCTTCGCAGATGGTGGTCAATCGTCTGTCGCAGCTCGGGCCATTGCCGAACGGTGCGCAGCCCATCATTTCGCCGACGAGTCCGATCGGCGAGATCTTCCGCTATCGTGTCGTCGGGCCCGCGGGCTTCACCGTCACCGATCTCAAGACCATCCAGGACTGGATCCTGCTGCGCCGGCTGAAATCGGTGCCGGGCGTGATCGACGTCACGACCTGGGGCGGCAAGAGCAAGACCTATGACATCACCGTCGATCTCGACAAGCTTCTGGCCTACGGCATCACGCTGAAGCACGTGCTGGACGCGCTGACGGGCGCCAATATCAATGTCGGCGCCAACACCATCAATCTCGGCCCGCAGTCGGCGGTGATCAGGAGCGTCGGCCAGATCCGCACCATGGACGACATCCGTCACACCATGCTGACGGTGCGCGATGGCGCGCCGGTTCTGGTGTCCGACGTCGCCACCGTCTCGGTCGGCCATGAGCCGCGGCTCGGCGTCGCCGGTCACGACGACGACGATGTCGTGCAGGGCATCGTGCTGATGCGGCGCGGCGCGAAGACCATGCAGGCCCTGCGCCTGGTCGAGGCCGAGGTCGACAGGATCAACAGCTCGGACCTGCTGCCGCCCGGCGTGCGGATCGAGCGCATCTACGATCGCAGCGTGCTGGTCGACATAACGACCCGCACCGTGCTGCACAACATGGTGATGGGCGTGCTGCTCATCTTCGCCATCCAGTGGCTGTTCCTCGGCGACCTGCGCAGCGCGCTGATCGTGTCGGCCACCATTCCCTTCGCATTGCTGTTCGCCGTGGTCATCCTGGTGCTGTCGGGCGAGTCCGCGAACCTGCTGTCGATGGGCGCCATCGACTTCGGAATCATCGTCGACGCCACGGTGATCATGGTCGAGAACATCTTCCGCCATCTCGCCGAAGCGAGTGCCGGTCACAGGCCTCACTACACGCAGCCGACGCCGCGCGGCATGACCGGCAAGATCGCCACGATCTACCACGCCTCGGGCGAGGTGACGCGGGCGATCTTCTTCTCGGCCACCATCATCATCGCGGGCTTCCTGCCGTTGTTCACACTGTCGGGCGTCGAAGGCCACATCTTCGGCCCGATGGCCAAGACCTACGCCTACGCCCTGTCCGGCGGTCTTCTTGCCACCTTCACGGTGTCACCGGCGCTGGCGGCGCTGCTGCTGCCGGAGAAGGTGTCGGAGAAGGAGACCATCGTCGTGCGCGGCCTGCGCCGCATGTATCGGCGCGTGATCGCGGTGGCGCTGGCGCGGCGCGGCCTCACGGTCGCGACGGGCCTCGCCCTCGTGGTCGCGGCCGGCCTGGCGGCTGGCACGGTCGGGCTGGAGTTCCTGCCCAAGCTCGAGGAGGGCAACATCTGGCTGCGCGCGGCGCTGCCGCCCTCAGTGTCTCTCGACGAGGGCAATGCCTACGCCAACCAGATGCGTCGCCTGGTCAAGAGCTTCCCGGAAGTCGAGACCGTGATCACCCAGCATGGCCGGCCCGACGACGGCACCGATCCCGATGGCTTCTCCAACGTCGAATTCTTCGTGCCGCTGAAGCCCTTCGACGCCTGGCGCAAGGGATTATCCAAGGAGGACCTGATCGCCGAGATGGGGAACGCACTGCGCAGGACCTTCCCCGGCGTCACCTTCGCCTTCTCGCAGTATATCCAGGACAACGTCCAGGAGGCGGCCTCCGGCATCGATGCCGAGAACGCCATCAAGATCAGCGGCCCCGATCTCGCCACGTTGCGCAAGATCGCCGTCGAGATCCGTGGCGTGCTGGAGAAGATCCGCGGCATCACCGACATCCAGGTGCCGCCCCTGCTCGGCCAGCCGATCATCCGCATCGACATCGATCGCCAGAAGGCCGCGCGTTACGGCCTGTCGCCGGGCGACATCAACGCCACCATCCAGGCTGCCGTCGGCGGCCAGGCGGCCGGCGACCTCTACGAGGAGGGCAGCGACCGGCACTTCCCGATGATGGTCCGGCTGGCACCGCGCTATCGCGAGAGCATTGAGGCGCTCAGGCGCATCGCCATCGGGACACCGGGGCCCAACGGCAGCGTCGTTCAGGTTCCACTGGCCGAGGTCGCCGACGTCGGCCTGACGACCGGCGCCTTCTACATCTACCGCGAGCAGCAGGAGCGGTACATCCCGGTCAAGTTCTCGGTACGCGGCCGCGACCTGGGCGGTGCGGTGCTCGAAGCTCAGCAGAAGGCCGAGCAGGAGGTGAAGCTGCCGAGCGGCTATCGCCTCGATTGGGCCGGCGACTTCGCCAACTTCGAGAGCGCCATCGCGCGGCTGTCGATCGCCGTGCCGATCGCCATCGGCGTGATCCTGTTGCTGCTCTATGTCAGCTTCGGCTCGCTCACCGACACGCTGCTGGCCGGCAGCGCCATCCCGATGGCCTTGGTCGGCGGAATCTTCGGCCTGTTTCTGGCCGACATGCCGTTCAGCATTTCGGCCGCCATCGGCTTCGTCGCCCTGTTTGGCATCGCCGCCATGAACGGCATCATGGTGGTGGGCTGCTACAATCGCCTTATCGGATCCGGCCTGGAGCGGGACCGTGCGCTCGCCGAGACCTGCGATCAGCAGATGCGGCCGGTGTTGATGACCTGCATCGCAGCCTGCGTCGGCCTGATCCCGGCGGCCTTCTCGACGGCGATCGGCAGCCAGGTGCAGCGTCCGCTCGCCGTCGTCGTGGTCGGCGGCACGCTTCTCGCACCGGTCCTGATCCTGACCGTGCTGCCAGCAGCGCTCAGCATCTTCTCGCGGCGACGCCCGGAGATCCCGACGGCCGCCGAGGCAGTCCTTCAGTCGTCCTGAGAGCAGCGAGTGACAGAAGTGGGACCCGGAGGTCGACGCGTGGTCAGCCCTTGTTCGGGACCAGCACGATCGCACGGCCGCCGCTGTTCATGCGGCCGGCCCAGTCGGCGGCCTGCGGGCCGGTTCCGAAGAACACGTCGCCGCGCGCCGGTCCCCGGATGGCCGTGCCGGCATCCTGGGCGATGACGAGGCGACGATAGGGTTCGGTGGCACCGGGCTTGCGCGCCGCCGGCCGCACCGTGTCGATCCAGATCGGCGTGCCGTAGGGCGTGAAGGCGGTATCGATGGCGACGCTGCGCTGGGGCGTGAGCTGGACGCCCTCGGCGCCGACGGCGCCTTGCGTGCGCGTGTCCCTGAAGAAGATGTAGCGCTCATTCTTGCGCATCACGTCGCGCGCCTGCGCCGGGTTGCGCTTCAGCCAGTCGCGGATCGCGGGCCACGTCGCCTGCTCCTTGCTGGTGAACACGCCCATCTCGAGCAGCACATTGCCGATCGCCGTATAGGGCCGGTTGTTGGAGCCGTCGAAACCGAGATTGATGGCGCCGCCCTCGGCGAGCTGGATGCGGCCGCTGCCCTGGACCTGAACCTCGAACAGCGCCACCGGATCCTGCACGTAGGCGATCTCGAGCCCCTTGCCCTTTAGCGCGCCCTGCTCGATTTCGGCGCGCGTGTAGAAGGGCTTGTCGGTGAGATCGGTCGGCCGGCGATAGACCGGCACGGTGAAGAGCCGCGACGGCGCCTTGCTGCCGCGCATGTCGGGCTCGAAATAGCCGGTGAACTTGCCCGGCACCTGGACGACCAGCGGCCGGAAGTTGTCCTCGAAAAAGGAGCGCGCGGCCCGATCGTCGCCCGCCTTCACCACCGCAGCCGAATCGCAGATCTTCTTCCACTCCGCCGGCGTGATCGTCTTGAAGCCGCCGTCGGTCGCGATCTTGGTGTCGGGCCCGGCCGTCAGCTTGGCGCAGGAGCGGCGGAACGAGGCCAGCGCCTCGGCGTGCTTGTCGTCGGTCCAACCGGCGATCTCATTGAAGGAAATGGGCGCCATCGCCACACGCTGCTCGTTCGCTGGGCCCGTGCCATCGGCACAAGCAACCAGCAGACCGGCCGCGGCCAACAAGCCAGCGACGCCGGACAGGACGCTCCAGCGCATAATCGAAAGAGCCTCCCTCAGCCTTCGCTTTCTGTCTTTACCAGCAGCCAGTTCGGATCGCTGGACTTGGTGTCGCGACGGAACGTCCAGAGATCGATCACCTTCTGTACCTCGTTGGGGTTACCGTCGATGATCTGGCTTTCGGCATTGCGCAGCACGTTGATCTGCTCGCTGACGAAGCGGACGGTGACGTTGGCGTTGCTGCCCTGGAGCTCGGCGGCCGAGATGTCGGAGGCCTCGAAGCCGATCAACGTCGTCTCGGCCTTTTCCTTGCGCTCGATACGGCCGCGGATCGCCGATTCGAAGCTCGAGAAGGTCGGCCCGTCGAGCAGCGGCCGAAGGGCCGACGTATCGCCCTTGGCGAAAGCCTCGACGATGGCGGTGAAGGCAGCGCGGGCGCCGGCGGTGAAGCCGAGCGGCTCGAAACCGGGATCGGCCGCGCGAATGGCGGCGACGCCGGCCGCGGCCGCCGGCCGCACGGTGGCGCGCATGCCCCCGGGCCCGCTGGTGGCGAGCGGCGGACGCGGCGACGGCGCATTGGCCGTCGGCAGCGACACGACATTGTCGTTGCCCTGATTGGCCGGCGCATCGCCACGGTCACCGACACGCGGCGTGGCGGTCGGCGGCGCGAACGGATCGCGCGCCGGCGGGCGCTCGTTGCCCGTGCGCTTGCCGAGGACGGAGCGCAGCCGCAGGATCAAGAAGACCGCGACCAGCCCGATGAGGATGATGTCGTAGTTGTTACCCACGATGGCGCTCCGCCAACCCGTTCTTGAAGCGTTGCAAATTACATAGGCCCCGAATGGGGAAAGGGCAAGGCAACGGGGTCTGCCCCCTCATCACTTTGCCAGGACCACGATGTCGACCGGTTCGCTGACGCCACCCACCAACCGGCCGATCCGGCGCTCGCGTGGCAATGGTGCGACATAACCTTGCTGTTCGGCCAGCTGATGGGTTCGGACGTCGGTCAAAGCCCGAGTTTCCTCGTCTTTATTGTGCTTTTCGAGCTTGGCGGCGAAATTTACGGCAGCGCCGATGAC
>JAEZIF010000299.1 GCA_023416135.1 Pseudomonadota bacterium | reverse complement strand
CCATGTAGGTCTCGGTGGTCGAGTCCGGGGATACGTCGGGCTCGCGGCGATAGGCCTCTACCTGCTTGCCCAGCACAATGCCGGCGTCGTACTGGCCGCGCACGGCGTCCCTCAGCACCTGCTCCGGCGTCGGCGGGCGTATCGCCTGGATCACCTCGGCCTTCTTGTCGCGAACGGCCTCGGCATCGAACGAGATCGGCGGTTCCATCGCCGTCAGCGACAGCAACTGGAACATGTGGTTGGGCATCATGTCGCGCAGGGCCCCGGTGGCTTCATAGAACTTCCCGCGACGCTCCACCCCCACCGTCTCGGCGGCCGTGATCTGGATGTGGTCGATGTGCTGGCGGTTCCACAGCGGTTCGAACAGGCCGTTGGCGAAGCGCAGGGCCATGATGTTCTGGACCGTTTCCTTGCCCAGGAAATGATCCATCCGGTAAATCTGGTGCTCCTTCAGTGTTTTGAGGAGCGCCGCGTTCAGCGCCTTGGCAGACGGCAGATCGTGACCGAACGGCTTCTCGATCACCACGCGCCGCCAGCAGTCCCCCTCCTCCGCCGTCATCTCGGCCGCCCCCAGCGCCGCCACGATGGTGCTGAAGAAGCGGTCGGCAACGGCGAGATAGAACAGATGGTTCGCGGGCCTGCCCGGCCCGGCCGTTTTTTCGACCTCCGCCAGGTGTGCGCGCAGGCGGGCGAATGTCTGCGCATCGTTGAAGTCGCCCTGGAGATACGTCATGCGCTCGGTCAGCCAGCGCCAGGCCGCGTGGTCGATATGGTCTGCCTCGAACTCGCCGGTGCCGCTGGAGACGGCTTCCTCCATCATGTCGCCGAGGCTCTTGCACCATGCATCATTGGTCATCTCGCGGTGATCGACGCCGACCAGCCGGAAGCCGTCGGGCAGTTGTCCGGCGGTGACCAGGTTGTAGAGCGCCGGCGTGATCAGGCGCTTGGTGAGGTCACCACCGGCGCCGAAGATCACCATGGTGCACGGCGGCGCGACGGGAACCGTCGTCCCCTTCGCCGTGCTGGATAGGTTGGATGAATCCGGGCTGTTCGGCATGACTTGCCATTTCCTCCCTGTCGGTCCTACTGGCGTCCGAGCATCTGCAGCGCGGCCTCGACGACCTTCTCCGGCTCGAAGCCGAACTTGCGTTGCAGTTCCTTGAGCGGCGCCGAGGCGCCAAAGGCCTTCATGCCGATGACACGACCATTGTCGCCGACATAACGCTCCCAACCCAGCGCCGATGCCTGCTCGACCGCCAGACGCGTCTTCACGCCGGGCGGCAGGACCTGCTCGCGATAGGACTGCGGCTGGTGCTCGAAGATGTCCCATGACGGCATCGACACCACCCGGGAGCGGATGCCGCGTGCGGACAACGCCTCATGGGCCTCCACGACCAGCGCCACCTCACTGCCCGAAGCGATCAGGATGATCTCCGGCGGTCCGCCGGCAGAGTCGGCCATGACGTAGGCGCCTTTCGCGACGCCCGCCGCCGGGGCGTACCTGGTGCGGTCGAAGGTCGGCAGCGGCTGGCGCGAGAGCGCGATCGCCGCGGGCTGGTGGCGCAGTTGCAGGATGTAGCGGTAAGCCTCGGTGACCTCGTTGGCGTCGGCCGGCCGCAGCATCACTAGGCCGGGCACCGCGCGCAGCGAGACGAGTTGCTCGACCGGCTGGTGCGTAGGGCCGTCCTCGCCGTCCCCCATGGCATCGTGCGTGAAGACGAAAATGGTCGGCAGTTCCATGAGCGCCGACAGCCGGATCGCCGGCCGGGCGTAGTCGCTGAAGATGAAGAAGGTGGCGCCGAACGCCCTGAGCTTGGAGAGCGACAGGCCGTTCACGATCGCCGCCATGGCGTGCTCGCGGATGCCGAAGTGGAAATTGCGGCCGCCGGGCGTGCCCGGCTCGAAGTCGCCGGCCCCGGCGAACTTCAAGGTCGTCTTGTTCGACGAGCCGAGGTCGGCCGAGCCGCCGAGGAGCCACGGGATGTTCTCAGCGAGCACGTTCAGCACCTCGCCCGAGGCATCGCGTCCGGCGATGCCCTTGGGATCGGCCTTGAAGGTCGGCAGGTTGCGGTCCCAGCCCTGCGGCAGCTCCCGACGCTGCATCTGGTCGATTTCTCGGGCAAGGTCGGGGAACTGCCTGGCGTAGTCGGCCAATGACGCCTCCCAGCGGCGGCGCACCTCGGCGCCGCGTGCGCCGATGCCCTTCTCGAAGGTCTCCATCACGCCGTCCGGTACCAGGAACTGGGCATCCTCCGGCCAGCCGTACGCGCGCTTGGTGAGCCGGACCTCGTCCTCACCCAGGGGCTCGCCGTGGGCCGCCGCGGTATCGATCTTGTGCGGCGAGCCGTAGCCGATGTGGCTGTCGACGATGATCAGCGTCGGCCGCCCCTTGGTCTTGCGGAAGATCTCCAGCGCGTCCTGGATCCGCCCGAGGTCGTTGGCGTCGCCGACGCGCAGCACGTTCCAGCGATAGGCGAGGAAGCGCGCCGCCACGTCCTCGGTGAAGGTGATGCTGGTCTTGCCCTCGATGGTGATGTGGTTGTTGTCGTAGATCCAGCACAGGTCGTCGAGCTCGAGATGGCCGGCGAGCGACGCGGCCTCCGAGCCCACGCCCTCCATCAGGCAGCCGTCGCCGCAGATGGCGTAGACGTTGTAGTCGAACAGGTCGAAGCCTGGCTTGTTGTATCGGCTGGCCAGCCACTTGCGCGCGATCGCCATGCCGACGCTGGTGGCTATGCCCTGCCCCAGCGGCCCCGTCGTCGTCTCCACGCCCGACACCCAGTGATATTCCGGATGACCAGGCGCCTTGCTGTCGAGCTGGCGGAAACGGCGGATGTCGTCGAGCGTGACCGAGGGCTTGCCCAGGATCTCGTATTCGGCATCCACCGCCTGGGTGCGCGTCAGGAACAGGACCGACCACAGCAGCATCGAGGCATGGCCGTTGGACAGCACGAACCGGTCGCGACCCGGCCAGATCGGATCCTTCGGATCGAAGTTCAGGATCCGGTTCCACAGCGTGTAGACCAGCGGCGCCAGTGCCATCGGCGTACCCGGATGACCCGATTTCGCCTGCTGTACCGCGTCGATGGACAGGGTGCGTATGGTGTCGATCGCGAGTTGGTCGAGCTCGTCCTGGGTCATGCCGGCCGTCTCCTCATGATCCCGCTGGCTTCTCGATGTGGCCGCCGAACTCGTAGCGCATGGCCGACAGGAGCTTGTCGGCAAAATCCGCCTCGCCGCGCGAGCTGAACCGCTCATAGAGCGCCGAGGACAGGACATGGGCCGGCACGCCCTCGTCGATAGCTGCCTTGATCGTCCATCGCCCTTCGCCGGAATCGGACACCCGACCGGCGAAGTTCGCGAGCTCCGGATCCTGGATCAGCGCCGCGGCCTGAAGGTCGAGCAGCCAGGAAGCGATGACGCTGCCGCGCCGCCACAGCTCGGCAATGTCGGGCAGGTTGAGGTCGTAGCGGTAGTGTTCGGGATCGCGCAGCGGCGTGGTCTCCGCATCGACCTTGTCGGAACGCTTGCCGATGTTGGCCGCCTTGAGCACCGCCATACCCTCGGCATAGGCTGCCATGACGCCGTACTCGATGCCGTTGTGGACCATCTTCACGAAATGGCCGGCGCCGTTCGGCCCGCAATGCAGCCAGCCCTGCTCGGCGGTGCCTCCCACCTTCTCGCGCCCCGGCGTGCGTGAAATATCCCCACGGCCGGGCGCCAGGGTGGCGAAGATCGGCTCGAGGCGCCGCACCGCGTCGGTCTCGCCGCCGACCATCATGCAATAGCCGCGCTCGAGGCCCCAGACGCCGCCGCTGGTGCCGACATCGACGTAGTGGATGGACCTGGGCGCGAGTTCCTTGGCGCGGCGGATGTCGTCTATGTAGTAGGAGTTGCCGCCGTCGATCAGGATGTCGCCCGGTTCCAGATGCGGCAGCAGATCGGCGATGGTTTCGTCGACCACGCCGGCCGGCACCATCAGCCAGACCGCACGCGGCTTGCTGAGAGTCTTGGTGAACTCCGCTAGCGAGCCGGTGCCTACCGCCTTCTCCTTGACCAACTCGGCCACCGCCTTGGGCGACATGTCGAACACCACGCATTCATGGCCGCCTTTCAGCAGGCGACGGACCATGTTGGCGCCCATGCGGCCAAGGCCGATCATTCCCAACTGCATCGTCAGTCCTCCTCGAAGAGATCGACGAACTCGCGATAGCGGGCGGCGATGCGCGTGACCGCCTGCTCCCGCGTCGCCTTCTTGTCGTAGATGATACGCTTGGCGGCGGCGATCCCGGGCGCCTTGGCCGCGCTCAGCGGCGGCTTCCAGCCGAACAGTCCGGACTGGAACGAGCCGCGATGGTCGAACGGTTGGACGTAGAGGGGCCGGTCGTAGCCGCGCACCATCACCCCGATCCCCTCATCCTGCGATAGCGGCGGATCAGGGCGTTGGTCGAGCTGTCGTGCGCAAGCTTCGGCTCCTGCACACTCTCGAGTTCGGGGATGATGCGCTGGGCCAGCTCCTTGCCCAGCTCGACGCCCCACTGGTCGAAGGAATCGACCTGCCAGATCGTGCCCTGGGTGAAGACGCTGTGCTCGTAAAGCGCCACCAACCTGCCGAGGGCCGCGGGTGTGAGCCTGTCGAGCAGGATCGTGTTCGACGGCCGATTGCCCTCGAACAGCCGATGCGGCACCAGCCAGTCGGGCGTGCCTTCGGCCTTGACCTGCTCGGCCGTCTTGCCGAAGGCCAGCGCTTCGGTCTGGGCAAAGACGTTGGCCAGCAGCATGTCGTGATGGCGGCCGACGACATTGAGCGTGCGCGCAAAGGCGATGAAGTCGCACGGGATCAGCCGCGTGCCCTGGTGGATGAGCTGGTAGAAGGAGTGCTGGCCGTTGGTGCCGGGCTCTCCCCAGTAGATCGGGCCGGTGTCGTAATCCAGGGCGGCGCCGTCCCAGGTCACATGCTTGCCGTTGCTCTCCATGGTGAGCTGCTGGAGATAGGCCGGGAAGCGCTTGAGATATTGCTCGTAGGGCAGCACGGCGACCGTCTGGGCGCCGAAGAAGTCGTTGTACCAGATGGCGAGAAGCCCCATCAGCACGGGCAGGTTGCGCTCGAACGGCGTGGTCCGGAAATGCTCGTCCATCTCGTGGAAGCCGCCGAGCATGGCGCGGAAATCGTCAGGTCCGATGGCGATCATGGTCGAAAGGCCGATGGCCGAATCCATCGAATAGCGGCCGCCGACCCAGTCCCAGAAGCCGAACATGTTGGCGGTGTCGATGCCGAACTTCGCGACCTCCCGCGCGTTGGTGGATACCGCCACGAAATGCCTGGCGATGGCGGCCTCATCCTTGAGGCGGTCCAGCAGCCAGCCCCGCGCGGTGTGCGCGTTGGTCATGGTCTCGAGCGTGGTGAATGTCTTCGACGAGACGATGAACAGCGTTTCCGCCGCATCGAGCCCCTGCACCGCCTCGGCAAAATCCGTGCCGTCCACATTGGAGACGAAGCGGAAGGTCATGTCCCGTCGGCTGTAGTGCCGAAGCGCTTCGTAAGCCATGACCGGACCGAGATCGGAGCCGCCGATCCCGATGTTGATCACGTTGCGGATGGGCTTGCCGGTGTGGCCCTTCCAGTCGCCACTCCGAATCCGGTCGGCGAAGGCAGCCATCCTGTCGAGCACGGCATGGACATCCGGCACGACGTTCTTGCCGTCGTGCAGGATCGTGGCGCCTTTGGGCGCGCGCAGGGCGACGTGCAGCACCGAGCGTTTTTCGGAGACATTGATCCTGTCGCCGCGGAACATCGCCTCGATGTGATCGCTCAGGCCCGACTGCTCGGCGAGCTGCAGCAGCAGGCCGAGCGTCTCCTCGGTGACACGGTTCTTGGAATAATCGAGGAAGACTCCGGCCGCCTCGACCGCCATTTTCTCGCCGCGCCCGGCGTCGTCGGCAAAGAGTTGCCGCAAGTGCACGCCCTGCATCTTCTTGTAATGCTGCTCGAGCGACGCCCAGGCGGGGCGCTTGCGCAACGGCGCTACGTTCATCGGTTGATCCTCACCGTCATCTGTCCCGATCAGCTCGCCTTGCGCATTGCCGTACTCTTGGACTCGATCGCGCCCATCAGGTCGTTCCACGACTTCACGAACGACGCGGCCCCCTCGTCCTGCAGGCGCTTGGCCAACGCATCGATGTCGATGCCGGCCTTGCCGAAGCCCGCGAGAACCGTCTCGCAGTCGCCGCCGTCCGCCGCCATCTCGCCCGCCAGCTCACCGTGATCGGCGAAGGCCTTCAGCGTGCCTTCGGGCATGGTGTTGACCGTGAACGGCGAGGCGAGCGCCTTGATGTAGAGGATATCGGACGCCTTGGGGTCCTTGGTGCCGGTGCTGGCCCACAGCAGGCGCTGGGCGCGGGCGCCGGCGTTGGCGACGCGCTGGAAGCGAGACGAAGCCAGCAATTGGCGGTAGGCCTTGTAGGTCCGTTGGCCGATAGCGATGCCGAGCCGGTTGGTGAGCTCCGCCGGCACCTTGCCGGCGACCGCGACGTCCCATCGGCTGACGAAGATCGAGGCGACCGAGGCGACGGCGGGGTTCAGGCCGGCTTCGATACGCCGCTCCACGCCGCGCAGGTAGGCCTCGGCTGCCAACACGTACTGCTCGCGCGAGAACAGCAGGGTCACGTTGACGGGCACGCCGGCGAAGATCGCCTCCTCGATGGCGGGAATGCCTTCCGGCGTGCCGGGAATCTTGATGAAGAGGTTGGGCTTGCCGCCGCGCTTGTGCAGGTCGCGTGCGGCCGCCAGGGTGCTCTTGGTGTCGTGGGCGAGAAGCGGCGAGACCTCGAGCGACACCCAGCCATCCACCCCGTCGCTGCGGGCGTGGACCGGCTGGAAGAGATCCGCAGCTCGGCCAAGGTCGGCCAATGCCAGCTCGAAGAACAGGTCTTCATGCGATTTGGCGCGGGGAGCCTTGCCGGCGATGTCGGCGTCGTAGTTCGAGCTCTTGCCGATCGCATGATCGAAGATGGTCGGGTTCGAGGTGAGACCCGTCACCGACAGTTCGTCGATGTAGCGTTTCAGCGTGCCGCTGTTCAGCAGCTCGCGCGTAATGTTATCGAGCCACAAGCTCTGGCCCAGATCGTGCAGCGTCTTGGTTGCTTGCATGGCTTCACCTTCAGGCTGTCCGCAGGGATGGCGCCGTCGCCAGCAGCGACGGCAGGTCGAGATCGAGCAGATCGCCGATCCGCTCGATGGTCACGTCGGGGGCCGGCAAGGCGCCGATGACTTTGGCGTCGTGGGCGTAGGAGCCCTGCCGGGGAAATACGGTCGTCACGCGATCGGCCCACACCTTCTTGACGGCGTCGAGGATGCGCAGCTTGTCGTCGATAAGCACGTAACGCCGGGCCGGATAGCGTCGTTCCACGTCCGCCAGCGCCTCCTCCTTGTGGATGTAGATCAACACATGTCCCGCGACCGCATCGGCAATCCCGGCATATTCGACCTTGCGCGGCTGGAAGACCACGTCGCCGTCCGACAGCACCACGGTCGGGCCGAGGCTGCGCAGCCGTTTCAGCACGTCGAGCGCCTTCGGGAACAGCCGGCCTGCAAACGGGTAATCCATGAGGAAATGGGACATCGACAGCAGTTCGACATCGAACGGATGTTCGCTACGGTAGCGCTGCAACGCGCCGATATAGTCCCGGTAACCCAGTTCCACGAAAAGATCCTCCAGGATCCTCCAATATCGGTCGCGCGCGGCGACACCGTATATCTGCTCGAGATGCTCCTTCAGGTCTTGCTGGATCGCATCATTGTCGAGCAGCGTGTTGTCGACATCGACCAGAAAGACGAACGGAGACAGCGATGTCATGCAGCCCTCCCGCGTGACAAGCGCCCCCGGAGCGGACTGTAGCAGCAAGAACGCCGCCCTGCCCAGCCGCGTCATCGCGGCGCGGCCGCCACCCTGGAGGGGCCGTTATTTCTAACGACCCCTGAGACAGGCGGCAATCAGTCGGCCGCAGCCTGCTTCCTGGGGCCCCCGGCCGCCGGAAATGTGACGCGATCGTCTGTTCGGCAGTAACGATCGGCGAACATTCGGCCGATCGGATGGTACTTTTCCATGTGCACGCGCATCGCCTTGGGATCCCACAGCTCGTCGCGGATGTGGAAGCGCAGGCCCTCTCCCATGATGAGCTGCCGGTCGTCCTTGACGTTGATGACCTGCCAGGTCTTGCACTCCATCGCCCACGGCGCGTCGGCGAGCCTCGGCGGCTTGATGTCGACCGACGGCGCGAGCTTCAGCCCGAGATAGTCCGGCTCGCCTATGTCGGGCGGGAAGTCGCCGCTCGAATCGTGCATCGCGCGCGCCAGCGGCTCGTCGGTCAGGTTGACGACGAACTCGCCGGTGCGCCGGATGTTGGTCCAGGTATCCTTGATGCGCCCGTCCGGCCGCTTGTTGACCGCGAACATGACGATCGGCGGATCCTCGGCGAAGACGTTGAAGAAGCTGAACGGCGCGGCATTGACCGTGCCGGTCGGGCCGATCGTGGTCACCCAGGCGATCGGCCGCGGCAGCACGAAGGCAGTGAGGATCTTGTAGCGATCGTGATCGTTCACGTCGGCAACGGCGTATTGCATATCCAGACCCTCAGTTGCTCGGCTCGACCTTCACGCCGGTACGCTCGACGATCAGCCTGTAGTGCTCGGGGCGACGGTGCTTGGCAAAGTTGAACGTGGTGTTGCGGATGTATTCGCCGAGCTCCATGTCGCAGTCGTAGGAAACGACCTCGTCCTCCTCGGTCGTCGACTTGGCGACGATCTCGCCGGTCGGCGCCACGATCGCCGTGCCGCCGTGCAGCCAGAATCCGTCCTCCTTGCCTGCCTTGGCGGTCGCCACGACCCAGATGCCGTTCTGATAGGCGGCCGCCTGGATGGAGAGATTGTGGTGGAATACCCGCAGGTACGGCGGCTCCTTGGGCGCATAGACGTTGTCGGTCGGCGTGTTGTAGCCCAGCACCACCATCTCGGCGCCCTTCAGCCCCATGACCCGGAATGTCTCGGGCCAGCGCCGGTCGTTGCAGATGCACTGGCCGACGATGATCTCGTCCTTGAACATCTTCCAGACGTTGAAGCCCAGGTCGCCGACCTCGAAATACTTCTTCTCGAGATGCTGGTAGGGCGATGCCGGCCGATGCTCGGCATGGCCCGGCAGATGGACCTTGCGGTACTTGCCGATGGTGCGCCCGTCCGGCCCGACCAGGATCGACGTGTTGAAGCGCCGAGTCCTGCCCTCTTCCTCTGTGAGCTCGGCATAGCCCAGATAGAATCCAATGCCCTTGGAGCGTGCCAGCTCGAACAATGGCAGCGTCTCGGGGCTCGGCATCTGCGCCTCGAAGTACCTGTCGACCTCGGCCTGATCCTCCATCCACCACCGCGGGAAGAAGGTGGTGAGCGCGAGCTCGGGAAACACCACGAACTTCGAGCCGCGCGAATCGGCCTCCTTCATCATTTCGACCAGGCGAGCGACCACGCTCTTGCGGCTGTCGGCGCGATGGATGGGGCCGAGTTGGGCGGCGGAGACTTTCAGGCGACGGGACACGACGGCGGCTCCTTCATTGGCTGCCTCACCATAGCAAACTTTTCGTGCCGGCATGCCTTGGCACAGAAGCGATGTCGCCCAGCGGTAGCCCCGGAGCAGGCGCTCCGGGGCCGCGCTGCTACCAGCTCAGGCGCAAGCCCGCCATCAAGGCGTGGTTGTCGGTGCCAGAACCGATGTCTCCGTCATAGCGCAGGTAGACTGCGGCATTGTCGGCGACCGGCGTCGCGGCCGAGAAGCCGATGAGCGCGGCGTCGCGCTGCGGCGTGGCGCCGTAGACCGTGAACGCCGCGGCGGGGGCGCCGACGAAAGCGGCCGTGATCGGGCGACCGGTGTAGGCGTACTCGTGCTGCCAGCCGAGCCGCAGCGCAAGGTCCAGGTTGCGCCCTTCGCTCAGCGCGATCGAGCCGCCGAGCTCGGCACCGAATACCGAGCGCAACGCGTTGGTCGTCTGCTGCTGGACGTTCAGGCTGAGCGAATTGGCGCCCCACTCCGAGACGGCGTTCTGGTTGACGCTCATCACCTGCAGGCGCGCAAACGGCGTCAAGGACGCCGCGGCCGGCGCATAGACCGGCACCTTGTAGCCAAACTCGACCTGGCCCAGGAACTGGTTCGCGCCGGCGCTGCCGCTCGCTGTGCGCTGCTGGAGGCCGGTGAAGGCGATCTGGCGCTGCAGCTGGTTGTTGGAATAGGCGTAGCCCACCAGCGCGTCGGCATAGAAGCCGCCCTGCGTGAAGCTGCCGTAGGCGGCGACGCTCACGGCATCGGTCCAGCCCGAGCCCATGAAGCTGTTCACCCACTGCGTGCCGTGGGTGTAACCCACGCCGACGCCGACCAGGAAGCGCGGATCGATGCGATAATCGATGCCGGCCGCGGCGCCGCCGAAGTTGTAGGTGAGCGTCGACGCGTTGCCGTCGCCCTGGACCGAGCCCAGGCCACCCAGCGCGCTGATCCACGCACTGAACCGGCTCGTGGCGTCGCAGGCAGCGACGTCGCAGGCCTGCGCCAGCGCCACGCGCTGACCGCCGGCCTGGCCGTTGCGAGCCAGCGCCATCTGCTGCCCCAGCGCATTCATGAACAGCGCGTTGCTGGCGAGGTTCATCGTGCCGAAATCGGCCCATGGCTCGCCGCTGATCGTGCTGAGCGCCAGCGGCCCCTGCTGCGTGCTGAGCCCCGCCAGCGCGCCGATCACCGTGGCGAAATCGCCCGTTGCGTTGGCATAGGACTGGTCGAGCGCATAGCCCACGGCGCGCTGGTTCGGCGTATTGCCGTCGAAGCCGCCGAAGGCATTGCCCTGCAGCGCCAGCGTCAGGAACACGTTGTTGGAGTCGTATGCCAGCGACGGCGTGAGGAAGGCGAAGTCTTCTGTCAGGCCCGAGTAGACGCCGCTCACTCCGCCATCGGCATGGAGGATCGTATAGGTGGTGCTGGGCGCATAGCTGCCGCCGGTGCTCAGCACCTGGACCGTGCCGCCGTTGATCGTCGCGGTGCCCACCACGTTGACGAAGTCGTTCTGGCCGTTTGCGTTGGCCTCGACCCGGTAGGTGCCGCCCGTCTGGGCGAAGTTGCCCGTGACGGTCAACGTGCCGATCGAGTTGCCCGGCGCCAGGATGCCGCCGATCGACTCGAAGCCGCCGATGGTGCCGCTACCGCGCAGCACGCCGTTGGCATTCAGGACCACCGTGCTGACCAGCGAGCCGTTGGCGTACAGCGTGCTGCCGCTGCTGACCGTGGTCGGTCCGGTGTAGGTGCTGGTGCCCGTGAGGGTAAGGGAGCCGGCACCCTGCAACGTCATGCTGCCGGTGCCGCTCATGCTGCCGGCGTAGGTGCCGCTGCCGGTCTGGTCGAAGACGACCGACGCATTGTTCAGGATATTGCCCTGCAGGCTGGTCGAGTTGCCCTGCAGGGTGCCGGAGGACACCGTGGTGCCGCCGGTGTAGCTGTTGGCGCCGCTGAGGATCACCGTGCCGGTGCCGTTCACCAAGAGGCTGCCGCTGCCCGACATGATGCCGGCATAGGTGCCGACGCCCGTCTGGTTGAATGCCACCGTCGCGTTGTTGACGATGTTGCCCTGCAGGCTCGTCGTCGTGCCCTGCAGCATGCCGGCCAGCACCGCGGTGCCGCCCGTATAGCTGTTGGCGCCTTCAAGGATCACCGTCCCGGTGCCGATCACCGCCAGGCTGCCGATGCCCGACATGGCGCCGGCATAGATGCCGCTGGAAGCCTGATCGAAGACGACGCTCGCATTGTTCAGGATGTTGCCCTGCAGGCTCGTCGTCGTGCCCTGAAGGCTGCCGGAGGCCACTACGGTGCCGCCGCTGTAGCTGTTGGCGCCGCTCAGCACCATCGTGCCGGTGCCGACCATGGCGAGCAATCCCGAGCCGCCGATCGCGTTGCCGACCGTGAACGTGTCGCTGCGGTTGAAGATCAGGCTGCCGTTATTGAGCACGCCGCCGCTGCCCAGGCTGCCGGTGGCGCCGCCGTCGCCGACCTGCACGGCGCCGCCCGAGATCGTCGTGGTGCCGCTATAGGCGTTGTTGCCGACCAGCGTCAGCGTGCCGCCGCCCTGCTTGCTCAAGCCGCCGCTGCCGACAATGACGCTCGCCAAGGTCGTGTTGTTCGCGCTGTCGGTCGTGAGCGTGCCGGCGCCGAGGTTGATCGTGCCGCCGGCGCCCGACAGGTCGCCGACCGTCTGGGTGTTGCCGCCGAGGTCGCACACGCCGCCATTGACCGTCAATGCACCTGACTGGTTGAGCGAGGCGCCGGCGCCGAGGACCAGTGTGCCGTCGTTCACCGTCGTGCCGCCCGAGTAAGAGGAGGCGCCGTTGAGCGTCAGCACGCCGGTTCCGACCTTGGTCAGGCCGCCGTCGCCCGCGATTGCCGTGGAGATGCCGAGGGCGCCGCCGGTGACATTGAAGGTGCCGCCCCCTGCCCCCAGCGTGACCAGCCGCGACGGGTTGATGGTGAAGACACCCGAAGTCTGCAGGGCGCCGCCGTTCAAGGTGAGGTCACCGCTCGCGGCCCCGAGATTGCTGTCGGCGGTAATGGCCAGCGCCCCGCCGTTGACCGTCCATGACGTTACGCTCGCCGTCGTGCCCGTCAGCGTCCAAGTGCTGTCGCCGGCCTTCTCGAAGACACCGAAGCCACGATACTGCGCGGCTGGCCCGATTTGCGAGACATTGAAAGAAGCGTCGGTCGCGCCGCCGAGCCGCAAGGTGTCGGCAGTGCTGAAAGCCGAGACCGTGCCGGTGATGGTCGAGCCCGCCCTGAGCTCGAGCGTGTTGGTGCCGCCGGCGAAGGTGATGGCATCGGAGCGCACGAGGCCGTTGCCTCTCAGCCCACCGGTAATGGTGCCGGCGTTGATGACGGTGGCGCCTGTCGCGACGATGCCGACGCCGCCCGAGCCTGGGCTGCCGCGGGCCGCGCCGAGGATGTCGC
>JAEZIF010000209.1 GCA_023416135.1 Pseudomonadota bacterium | reverse complement strand
GATCGGGCGCCTATGTCGCCGATCCGGCGGCGGGCCCGTTCCGCATCGCCGCGCCCAAGGCCTCGGTGCTGGTCGACGTTCTGGAAGTGATGGAACTGCGTCTCGCCGTCGAGGTCGAGGCGGCGGCCCTCGCGGCCGAGCGCGCCAATCGTCGGCAGATCGCCGCCATCCGCGCCGCCTGGCGGGCCATCGACCGCGCCCTGCAGGGCGGCGAGGGCGCGGTCGCCGAGGACTTCGCCTTCCATCGCGCCATCGCCGAGGCGACGGGCAACCGCCAGTTCCCGCGCTTCCTCGCCTTCCTCGGCAACCATGTCATCCCGCGTCAGAGCGTGCGGCTTTCGATTGACACGCCGGCCGAGCGGCGGGCTTATCTTGAGCGTATCCAGCGCGAGCATGCGCGCATCGTCGGCGGTATCTCCGACCATGATCCCGCCGAGGCGCGGGGCGCCATGCGCGAGCATCTCACGCGCTCGCTCGAGCGCTATCGCAAGTTGGCACGAGGAGAAAAACATGGTCGACGCTAGCCAGCGCCGCATCGTCTTCACCGGCGCCGCGGGCGGGGTCGGCACCATGATCCGGCCGCTGCTGGCGCCGCTGTATCCGGGACTGGTGCTGAGCGACAGGGTGAAGCCCAAGGACCTCCTGCCGTCGGAGACTTTCGTCGCCGCCGATCTCACCAGGCCGGACGAGGTGGCGGCCGCCGTCAAGGGCGCCGACGGCGTGATCCATCTCGGCGGCTACTCGGTCGAGGGGCCGTGGGACGCCATCCTGCAGGCCAACATCATCGGCTGCTACAACCTCTTCGAAGCGGCACGCCAGGCCGGCGTCAAGCGCGTGATCTTCGCCTCGTCCAACCATGCCGTGGGCTTCTATCCGCGCAGGCGCAAGATCGGCACCGACGTCACGGTGCGGCCCGACAGTCGCTACGGCGTCAGCAAGGCGTTCGGCGAGGCGCTGGGGGCGCTCTATGCCGACAAGCACGGCATGAGCGTGACCTGCCTGCGCATCGGCAATGTCGGCCCGCGGCCGCTCGATGTACGGCGGCTGTCGATCTGGATCTCGCCCGAGGACATCGTGCAGCTGATCGGCATCGGCCTCGATCATCCCGACATCCGGTTCGAGATTTTCTACGGCGCCTCGGACAATGAAGCGGCCTGGTGGGACAATTCACGCGCTCGCGCGCTGGGCTACCGGCCCAAGGGCAGGGCCGAGGATCACCGCGCCCATGCCGAGGCCGAGCAGGCCAAGATCGGCCCCAACCCGGTGGGCGATCTGTTTCAGGGCGGCACCTTCTGCGCCGACGAGTTCACCAACGACGTGAAGCGCGCAGGGCCGTAAGGTGCCGAGCGATCGGGTGCCTCGCCCGGCTCGGCTTGCCCGGCCATGCAGCGGACGGCGTCGGCAGCCATGTCGACGTCATCCGCCAAGTCGAGCTTGTGCCGGTCCGCATCCAGATCGCGTCACTGGCCGACAAGCCGATCGGCGTGCACGCACGACACTCGGCCCGTGTCCGCTGGACACACTCGATGCCGCCCGTAGCCCGGCCTGATGTTCTGGCGCAATTCGCAGAGCGGTGCACTCGAGGCCACCCGTCGAAAGAAGGCCTGGGGACACTCAACAAGCAGCTTGCCGAGCCATAAGGCTTGGACCTTGCATGGTCACCGGCGATAATTTCCGCCGGAGGGTGACATGACGCGTTTTCTGACCGTGGGCGCCGCGCAAATGGGCCCGATCCAGCGCAGCCACACGCGCCGCGACGTGGTCGAGCGGCTGATCGCGCATCTGCGCGAGGCCAAGCGCATGGGCTGCGAACTGGTGGTCTTTCCGGAGCTCACGCTGACCACGTTCTTTCCGCGCTGGTGGATGACCGATCAGGCCGAGATCGATGCCTTCTTCGAGCAGGAGATGCCGTCGAACGAGACGGCGCCGCTCTTCACCGAGGCCAAGCGACTGGCGATGGGCTTCTGCCTGGGATACGCCGAACTTGCCAACGAGAACGCACGGGTTCGCCGCTTCAACACGTCGATCCTGGTCGAGCGCGACGGCGAGATCGTCGGCAAGTATCGCAAGGTCCATCTGCCGGGCCATTCCGAGCACGAGCCCGAGCGGCCGTTCCAGCACCTGGAGAAGCGCTACTTCGAGGTCGGCAATCTCGGCTTCCAGGTGTTCAAGGCGTTCGGCGGCAACATGGGCATGTGCATCTGCAACGACCGGCGCTGGCCCGAGACCTACCGCGTCATGGGCCTGCAGAACGTCGAGATGGTGCTGCTGGGCTACAACACGCCCCTGCATAACGCGCCGTCGCCCGACCACGACGAGCATTCCTGGTTCCACAACCAGCTCTCCATGCAGGCCGGCGCCTACCAGAACGGGACCTGGGTCGTGGGCGTGGCCAAGGGCGGCAGCGAGGAGGGCGTGCCTTCGCTCGCCGACTCGATGATCGTGGCGCCCTCGGGCAAGGTCGTGGCGCGCGCCGGCGGTGAAGCCGACGAACTGGTGGTGCATCGCTGCGATCTCGACGCCGGCCAAAGCTACAAGCGCACGACCTTCAATTTCGCCGTCCACCGCCAGCCCGACCAGTATCGCATGATCGTCGAGCGCAAGGGCGCGATGGATCCTGGCTATCGCGACGACAGTTAGCCGAAGTTCCCGTAGCTCCGTTCCGGCGTGCCGCGGAACAGCGACATGTGCGTATGTGTGGCGATGAACGGATCGCCGATCTCCTTGCGGCCGAGCGTCACCGTGGTGCGGCCCGGCCGGTCGAAGCGGTCGCCGTTGGGATGGAAGCCGTCGGATTGCCAGACCGCCATGCCGATCGCCGTCAACCGGTCGGCCGAGACGATGGCTTCGATCTTGCCGAGGTCGTAGCGGAAGTTGCGGATGGTACCCCAGACGTTGCGCCACTGCTTCTGCTCGGCGAGATCGCGGCCGGTCATGAAGTCGGTGAAGGTGCCGAAGGCGATCATGTCTTCGGCGAAGATCGGTCGTGCTCCCGCGTAGTCGACGTCGCGGCAATGCCTGGCGAGCGTTTCGAACCAGGTTCGAACGGCTGCCATGTCGTCGGGATGCACCGGGCTGAGGAGTTTCATCGCCTGTTCCTATAGTCCGAACCGCTGCCAGTGTAGGCGCTCCTCGATCGCTGCCAACGTCGCAGGCCCGATGGCGTCGACTCCCGTTCCGCCAACCGATGTGCCGAGCCCGAAACGCGACAGCAGACGGCGACGCGGCCCGATCACCGGCAGATGCACCTTGGCGCCGTAACGCGCCTGCAGCGTGGCGCGCAGCTCGCCCGTCCCATCGACCAGGCCGAGCTCCAATCCGCGTTTGCCGGTCCAGAACTCGCCGCTGAACAGCGTCGCCTCCTCGGCCTTCAGTCTGCCGGCGCGGCGCTCGCGCACCCAGTCCTTGAAGCCGTCGTGGATCTCGGCCTGCAGGCGGTGCAGGCGCTCGACGTCCTCGGGCCTCTCCGGCCGGAAGGGGTCGAGCATCGACTTGCGCTCGCCCGAGGTGTGCATGCGGCGTTCGACACCGATGCGGGCGATCAGGTCCTGGAAGCCGAAGCCCGCGCTGATCACGCCGATCGAGCCCACGATCGAGCTGGGGTCGACGATGATCTCGTCAGCGGCGCAGGCGAGCCAATAGCCGCCCGAAGCCGCAACGTCCTCGACGAAGGCGATCACCTTCACGTCCTTCTCGGCCGCCAGCAGGCGGATGCGCTGGCCGATCAGCGCCGACTGCACCGGCGAGCCGCCGGGCGAGTTGATGGCGAGCGCGACCGCCTTGGCGCCGCGCATGTCGAAGGCGCGCTTCAAGAGCGGCGCCACGCCCTCGATCGAAAGTCCGCGACTGCCCAAGAGGCCGCCCGAGGCGATGACCCCTGAGAGGCGAACGACTGGAACGACGGGGCCACGACGGAAGCGGTCCTTGAGCCAAGCGAACATGGTGGCAATGTCCTCGCGGCGACCTCAGAAGGCAAGCGGGGCAGCGTGGCGCAGGATGGCCTCCGCTTCGTCGGTGTAGCCGCCGCCCGGCCGGTGCAGCGTGAGCGGTGGCGCGTCGCGCCGCGTCGGGCGATCGGCCCGGCGGGCGCGTATCAGGATGCGCGCGGCTGGCGGCAGGCGCTTCACCGTGACGTCGCCCCAGCCGACATCTCCGAGATGGCCGAGAAGCTCGTCCAGACGGTCGCTGCGATGGATGACGATCAGGCTGCCTGCAGGTTCAATCGCGGCCGTCGCCACCGCCAGCCAGCGCGCCAGGCCGGCGCTGGATTCGACGGTCGCCAGTGCCTTGGACCGGTCCGGCGAGGGATCGGCGACCGCGGCGGCGAGATAGGGCGGGTTGGTCACGACATGGTCGAAGCGGCCTAGATCGGCCGGCAGCGGTTTGGCCAGGTCATGAACGATCGTTCGCACGCGGTCGGCCATGCCGTTGAGGCTGGCATTCCGTTCGGCGAGCTCGGCCAGGCCCGCCTGCAGCTCGATGCCGACGATGCTGCAGCCCGCGAGCCGGGCGGCCAGGCAGAGGCCGACCGCCCCGACGCCGGCGCCGAGGTCGAGAATGCGCTGCCCGGGCGTGGCATCCACCGCTGCCGCCAGCAACACGGCGTCGACGGCGACGCGATAGCCGCGGGAAGGTTGTAACAGTTGTATGCGAGCCCCCAGCAGGGCGTCGTTGGTCAAAGTCCCTTCCATATCGGCCATCATGTCACGACATCGTGTCGCAACAACCAGACTTGGTTCGGCGAGTATTCTCACGGCATGGCAACTGTCGTCACCCTCGAAGGCAAGCGCAAGGCGCCGAGCCTGGAACCGCTGCTTTCGCTTTGCGCCGACGACATGGCGCAGGTCGATCGCGAGATCCTGGCGCGCATGCGTTCACCGGTGGCGCTCATTCCCGAGCTCGCCAATCATCTGGTCGGCGCCGGCGGCAAGCGCATGCGGCCGTTGCTCACCGTCGCGGCAGCGCGGCTGTGCGGCTACGCCGGCGGCGACGATCGTCACATCAAGCTCGCGACCTGCGTGGAGTTCATCCACTCCGCCACCCTGCTGCACGACGACGTGGTCGATGTCAGCGCGCTGCGACGCGGTAAACCGTCGGCCAACGCCGTCTGGGGCGACAAGGCCTCCGTGCTGGTCGGCGATTTCCTGTTCACGCGCTCCTTCGAATTGATGGTCGACGTGGGCTCGCTCGATATTCTGGGCGTGCTGTCGCGCGCCTCCTCCACCATCGCCGAGGGCGAGGTGCTGCAGCTCGTCAGCCAGCGCGATACCAGCACGCCGGAGGCGACCTATCTCGAGGTCATCAAGGCCAAGACTGCCAAGCTGTTCGCCGCGGCCGCCGAGGTCGGCGCCATGGTGGCCGGCCGCGACGGGCCCGAGCGGGTGGCGCTCGAAAGCTTCGGCATGAATCTCGGCATCGCCTTCCAGCTCGTCGACGACGCCCTCGACTATGCCGGTCGCGAGGCCACGCTCGGGAAGACCGTGGGCGACGATTTCCGCGAGGGCAAGATCACTCTGCCGATGATCCTGGCCTTCCTGCGCGGCCGCACCGTCGAGCGCGAGTTCTGGAAGCGCACGATCGAGAAGCTCGACCAGCGCGATGGCGACCTCGAGCATGCCATGGTGCTGCTCGACCGCCATGGCGCCATCGCCGACACGTTCGAACGAGCCCGCCATTACGGCGCCATGGCGCGCGATGCGCTGGGGCTGTTCCCCGACAAGCCGCTCAAGGTTGCCCTGCTGGAAGCGGTCGACTTCGCCATCGCCCGCGCGCACTGAGCGGGCGCCTCGAAACCTGCTAAGAACCGGGGATGGCCGCCAAGCACATCCTCGCCATCGACCAGGGCACCACCAGCACCCGCGCCATCGTGTTCGACGCCGCCGGCCGGCCGGTAGCGTCGGCGCAGCGGGAACTGCCGCAGATCTTTCCTCGGCCCGGCTGGGTCGAGCACGACGCCGAGGAGATCTGGTCGGCCACTGTCGAGGTCTGCCGCGGCGCCTTGGCCAAGGCCAGGCTCGAGGCCAAGGCGCTGGCCGGCATCGGCATCACCAACCAGCGCGAGACCACGGTGGTGTGGGACCGCGGCACGGGCAAGCCGATCCACAATGCCATTGTCTGGCAGGACCGCCGCACCGCCGACCGCTGCGAGGCGCTGAAGCGGGCGGGCCACGAAGGCGAGATCACGGCGAAGACCGGCCTGATCCTGGATCCGTATTTTTCCGGCACCAAGATCGCCTGGATCCTCGATCAGGTCGCCGGCAGCCGCGCCGCGGCAGAGAAGGGCGCACTGGCGGCCGGCACCATCGAATGCTTCCTGCTGTGGCGGCTCACCGGCGGCAAGGTGCATGCGAGCGACGCCACCAATGCCAGCCGCAGCCTGCTGCTCGACATCCACACGGGCGATTGGGATGCCGGCTTGCTGAAGCTGCTCGGCGTGCCGGCGCCCTTGTTGCCCAAGGTCGTCGACTGTTCAGGCGAACTCGGCGTCGCCACGGCCGACATTCTCGGCGTGCCGGTCCCGGTGCTGGGCATGGCGGGCGACCAGCAGGCGGCGACCGTCGGCCAGGCCTGCGTGAAGCCCGGCATGGTCAAGGCGACCTACGGCACCGGATGCTTTGCGCTCCTGAACACCGGCACCATCGCGGTCCGCTCGCACAATCGCCTGCTCACCACCATCGCCTATCAGCTCGGCGGGCGGCGCACCTATGCGCTGGAGGGCAGCATCTTCGTGGCCGGCGCCGCGGTGCAATGGCTGCGCGACGGACTGCATCTGATCGCCAAGTCGAGCGACGTCGAGCAGGTCGCCGCCCACGCCAAGGCCGACCACGGCGTCTACATGGTGCCGGCCTTTGTCGGCCTGGGTGCGCCGTACTGGGATGCCGGGGCCCGAGGCGCGCTGCTCGGATTGACGCGCGACACCGGTCCGGCCGAGATCGCCGCGGCGACGCTCGATTCGGTGTGCTTCCAGACGCGCGACCTGGTCGAGGCCATGCGCGGCGACGGCGCCCAGATCGACGAATTGCGCGTCGATGGCGGCATGGTGGTGAACGATCCCTTGATGCAGCGCCTGGCCGACACCGTGGCCGTGCCCGTCGAACGGCCGGTGGTGACCGAGACCACGGCCTTGGGCGCGGCCTTCCTGGCCGGCTTGCAGGCGGGCCTGTGGTCCTCGCTCGAAGCGTTGGCGGAGACATGGGCGCTCGACCGCGCCTTCCGCCCGGCCGAGAACGCCGCCTCGCGCGACCGCCGCTACGCCGGCTGGAAGGATGCCGTGCGCCGCGTGCGCAGTTCCTGACGCTACGCCGACAATCGCCATGGTCGACGGCATGCCGTCTTGCCGTACGTCGCGCGCCTTTCATGTCGAACAGGGAGCGCTTGCTCGGCAAGACCTCGGCCATTAGGTTGCGCCCGCCATGAAGACCCGCGCCAACCCCATTTACTGCGGCGTCGACACGATCGATCTCGCGCAAGCCACCAAGCTGATCCAGTCCATTGCCGGCGGCCCCAGGCCCGCGGTCGGCGGCATCAAGCTGGGGCTGGAGTTCTTCCTGGCGCACGGCGCGCCGGGCGTGCGCTACGCGTTTCCGACGCCGGTGCGCGCTACGGGGGTCGGCTTCTTCCTCGATCTCAAGCTGCATGACATTCCCAACACCGTCGCCGGTGGCATCCGTGCCGTGGTCGAGCTCGCACCGACTTTCATCACCATCCATGCCGGCGGCGGCCGCGAGATGATGAGGGCGGCAGTCGAGGAGGTCGGAACGCAGGCCGCCAGGCACAGCGTGCCGCGCCCCAAGCTGCTCGGCGTGACGGTGCTCACCTCGCTCGATCGTTCGGACCTCGAGGCGACAGGCGTCAATGCCGATCCGTCGGATCAGGTGCTGCGGCTGGCCGCCCTGGCGCATGCAAGCGGCCTCGACGGGGTGATCTGCTCGCCGCACGAGATCGCGGCCCTGCGCAAGCAATGCGGGCCCGACTTCGTGCTGATGGTGCCGGGCATCCGACCCGTCGGCAGCGCCGCCAACGACCAGAAGCGGGCGATGACGCCGCGCCAGGCGGTCGATCTCGGCGCCACCAACCTGGTGGTCGGACGGCCGATCTACCAGGCCGCCGATCCGCGCGCCGCGGCCGAAGCGATCGCCCGCGAAGCCGGCGTCAACGACCTGTGAGCGTCGAGGCCAAGATCTGCGGCCTGACGACGTCGGAAACGCTCGATGCCGCGGTCGCCGGCGGCGCTCGGTTCGTGGGCTTCGTCACCTATCCGCGCTCGCCGCGTCATGTCGCTTCCAACGACGTGCTGAAGGCGCTGGGCGCGCGCGTGCCGAAGAGCGTCACCCGCGTCGGCCTGTTCGTCGATCCCGACGACGCGCTGCTCGACGAACGGCTGGCGACCGGCGCCATCGATCTGGTGCAGCTCCAGGGCGATGAGACGCCCGAGCGGATCGCCGTGATCAAGGCACGCACCGGCAAGCCGGTGATGAAGGTGATCAAGGTCGGCGAGGCGAGCGACGTCGCGCGCGGCATCGCGGCCTATGCTGCGGCGGCCGACCGGCTGATGTTCGAGCCTGCCGGAGGCATCCTGCCGGGCGGCAATGCCAAGGTCTTCGACTGGACGTTCCTGTCCGGCCACACCGTGCCGCTGCCGTGGTTGCTGGCCGGCGGTCTCACGACCGACAACGTCGCCGAGGCCGTTCGCGTGACCGGCGCGCGCGGTGTCGACGTTTCCTCTGGCGTCGAATCGAGCCGGGGTGTGAAATCGGTCGACTTGATCCGCGCCTTCCTCGATCGCGTGAAGGCGCTCTGAAAGGGGACCGCATGAAGACCGAACAGCGGCTGAAGGAGCTCGACATCGAGCTCACCAAGCCGACCTCGCCGATGGCCAACTATGTGAACGCCGTCCGCACCGGCAACCTGCTCTATCTCGCCGGCAAAGGGCCTGGCCTGCCGGGCCATCCGCTGCCCGTGGGCAAGGTCGGCCGCGACTTCACCAAGGAGCAGGGCTACGAGTATGCCCGCCAGACCGGCTTGAGCCTGATCGCCGTGATGAAGGCCGAGTTGGGCGACCTCGATCGCGTCAAGCGCATCGTCAAGCTTTTGGGCATGGTCAATGCCACGCCGGAATTCGGCGAGCAGCCCGAGGTGATCAACGGTTGCTCCGATCTCTTCGTCTCGGTGTTCGGCGATCGCGGTCGGCATGCGCGGTCGGCGGTCGGCGTGGGCTCGCTACCGCGCGGCATTCCCGTAGAGATCGAGGTGATCGTCGAGGTCGAGGATGCGCCGGTCCGCCGCGCCGCCGCCAAGCCCGCGGCGAGCCGCAAGGCGGCGCCCAAGGCTAAGAAGAAATCGGCGAAGAGCAAGCGCAGATAGGCCTTTTGACCGACCCCTGTCGGGACTGCTAAGTCCGCGCGTCCCGACAGGAACAGCAATGGCAACCTCACCCAACACTTTCCGTACCGGCCCCGACGAGCGCGGGCATTTCGGCCTTTTCGGCGGCCGCTACGTCGCCGAGACGTTGATGCCGCTGATCCTCGACCTGGAGAAGGCCTACACCGAGGCCAAGGCCGATCCGCAGTTCCAGGGCGAGCTGAACTATCTCCTGGCCCAGTATGCCGGTCGGCCGAGCCCGCTTTACTACGCGGAACGCCTGACCAGGCATCTCGGCGGCGCGAAGATCTACTTCAAGCGCGACGAGCTGAACCACACGGGCAGCCACAAGATCAACAACGTGCTGGGCCAGGTGCTTTTGGCCAAGCGGATGGGCAAGACGCGCGTCATCGCCGAGACGGGCGCCGGCCAGCACGGCGTTGCCACGGCGACGGCCTGCGCGCTGTTCGACATTCCCTGCGTCGTATTCATGGGCTCGGTCGACGTCGAGCGCCAGGCACCCAACGTGTTCCGCATGAAGATGCTGGGTGCCGAGGTGCGGCCGGTGACGTCCGGATCGTCGACCCTGAAGGACGCCATGAACGAGGCGCTGCGCGACTGGGTGGCGACCTGCGAGACGACCTTCTATTGCATCGGCACGGTGGCGGGACCGCATCCCTATCCGGCCATGGTGCGCGACTTCCAGTGCGTGATCGGCAACGAGGTGCGCACGCAGATCATGGAGATGGAGGGTCGGCTGCCCGACACGCTGGTCGCCTGTATCGGCGGTGGCTCCAATGCCATGGGCCTGTTCCATCCCTTCCTCGACGACAAGGGCGTGCGCATCGTCGGCGTCGAAGCCGGCGGCAAGGGCGTGGAGACCGGCGAGCATGCCGCGTCGCTGACCGGCGGCCGCCCCGGCGTGCTGCACGGCAATCGCACCTATTTGCTGCAGGACAAGGAAGGCCAGATCACCGAGGCGCATTCGATCTCGGCCGGCCTCGACTATCCCGGCATCGGTCCGGAGCACTCATGGCTGAAGGAGCAGGGCCGCGTCGAGTATGTGTCGGCGACCGACAACGAGGCGCTGGCCGCGTTCCAGCTGCTGTGCAAGCTCGAGGGCATCATCCCGGCGCTCGAGCCCGCGCATGCATTGGCCCACGTCACCAAGCTCGCGCCAACGCTGCCCAGGGACAATCTGCTGGTCATGAATCTCTGTGGCCGTGGCGACAAGGACGTGTTCGCCGTCGCCGAACGGCTGGGCATGAAGGTCTGAGATGAGTCGCATCACCAAGCGTTTCGATAAGCTCAAGGCCGACAAGCGCGCCGGGCTCGTGATCTACATCTCGGCCGGCGATCCCAATGCCGAGCTGAGCTACGAGATCCTGAAGGGTCTGCCGGCGGCCGGCGCCGACCTGATCGAACTCGGCATGCCGTTCACCGATCCGATGGCCGACGGTCCGTCGATCCAGGTCGCAGGCCAGCGCGCGCTCAGGGCCGGCATGACCGTCGACGGCACCTTCGGCATGGTGCGCCGCTTCCGCGAGGAGACCGGCGACAACGACACGCCGATCCTGCTGATGGGCTACTACAACCTCCTCTATCAGCGCGGCGTCGAACGCTTCTGCAAGGAAGCCGCGGCGGCCGGCGTCGACGGATTCATCCTGGTCGATCTGCCGCCGGAGGAGGCCGACGAGCTGAAACCGCACGCCGAGGCGCACGGCCTCGACACGGTGCTGCTGACCGCGCCGACGACCGACGACAAGCGCCTGCCGGCGGTGCTGAACTATTCGGCGGGCTTCGTCTATTTCGCCTCGGTGCTCGGCATCACCGGCACCAAGTCGGCGACGGAGGAGGCGGTCGCCACGCACGTCGCACGCATCAAGCGCCACACCAAGCTGCCGGTCGGCGTGGGCTTCGGCATCAGGACGCCCGAGCAGGCGGCGGCCGTGGCGCGTCACGCCGATGCGGCTGTCGTCGGCACGGCCATCGTCGATCGCGTGAAGGCCGGGCTCGACGCCGACGGCAAGCCCACGCCCGGTCTCACCGCCGGCGTGCTCGCCGACGTCGAGGCACTTGCAGGCGGCGTGCGCAGCGTAAGCAAACCGTAACCGTTGCGGCTGTGACCAATCTGGAACGTGGCCCGACCGTCATTGCCGGGTCACGGTCCCGCGCCCATATGCGCCCGACCAAAACGTGGAGGACGCGCATGCAGTCGATGGACATCGAGCGCAAGAACCGGCTTTACGACAGCTTCGTCGCTGCCCTCGATCTCCTCGATGCTGAACATCGCGAACCCGATCGCTGGGAGGAAGAATGCCTCTCCTACGCCCTCGGTGCGATGGCGTGCGGTATGCATCTCGTCGCGGAGGTCGAGCTCGCCGCATTCTCGCGGCCGGTCCACGAGCGCTCACCCGATGTGCTTGCCGCCCTGGCGGCGAAGCCGGCGCGCTTCACCAAGGACATGCTGCGCCACGGGGTCGACTACGTCCGTGAACGCTACGACCAGACGCACGTCGTCGGAGACATGCCGCCGGCGCTGGCGGCCGGCCAGCAGGCCCTGCAGTCGTCGCTTGGACTCCTGCCGTAGCGGTCGAATCGACTGACGACTTCGCAGCGATCAGGCCGGTGAGTCATCTTCGTCGTCGAACAGCAGATCGGCGACGAACGGATTGGTCTTGCGCTCCCAGCCGAACGTCGAGGTCTGGCCGTGACCCGGGACGAAGGTGATGTCGTCGCCGAGCGGCCACAAGCGCTTGCGGATCGAGCCGAGCAACTGCTCGTGGTTGCCGCGGGGAAAATCCGTGCGGCCGATCGAGCCTCGGAACAGCACGTCGCCGACGAAGGCCACCTTCGCGGGCTTGTGCACGAACACGACGTGACCGGGCGTGTGGCCGGGGCAGTGCACCACGTCGAAGGTGAGGTTGCCGAGGCTCACCGTCTCACCGTTGGTGAGCCAGCGGTCAGGCACGAACGGCTTGTAGGCCGGGAAGTTGTACTTGCGGCCGGAGTCGGGCAGGCCCTCGATCAGGAACAGGTCGTCCTCGTGCGGCCCCTCGATCTTCACGCCGTAGTGCTCGGCCATGGTGCCGGCGGCCGAGGCATGGTCGACATGGCCGTGGGTCAGCAGCACCTTGGTGACCTTGATGCCCTGCTGCGCGATCGCGGCCTTCAGCATGTCGAAGTCGCCGCCCGGATCGACGGCGGTACCTTCCATGGTCTCGTCGCACCAGACGATGGAACAGTTCTGCTGGAACGCGGTGACGGGGGCGATCATGACTTTGAGCATTCCACCGATCTAATGCCTCCCGCGGGCGCGCGGAAGGGCGTATGCTGGGCGGATTGCTGTGTCGGGGGCAATGAACCTGCGTCATCTGCTTGGCATTCTCGTCCTGATCGGCCTCGCCCTCCCGGCTGAGGCCCAGATCGCCGCTGTGACCACGCCGTCGGGTCCCGTCCAGGCCGGGCCCTACGTGGTGGTCGATGCCGCGACCGGAGAGACCCTGCTGGACCGCAATGCCGGCGCCTTCTGGCACCCTGCCTCGCTCACCAAGATGATGACGATCTACATCGTCTTCGAGGAACTGAAGGCGGGGCGGCTTACGCTCGCCTCGCCCATGGCACTGTCGGAAGTGGCCCGAGCCAAGCCCCCCTCCAAGCTCGGCCTGGCCGCCGGACAGGCCATAACCGTCGAGCAGGGGCTGCAGGCGCTGGTGGCCCGCTCGGCCAACGACGTGGCCACGGGTTTTGCCGAGCTGATCTCGGGTTCGGAGGCAGCCTTCGGCGTGCGCATGACAGAAACCGCAGCGCGCATCGGCATGAACGCCACCCAGTTCCGCAACGCAAGCGGCCTGCCCGATGGTGGTCAGCTCACCACCGCGCGCGACATGGCGCTGCTGGCCATGGCTTTGGTGAAGCAGTTCCCGGAGTACTACAGCTACTTCCACACCCAGGAGTTCTACCTCGGCAAGACCAAGGTCGGACCGGGCATTAAGTTCCTCGAGCTATATGCACCTTACGCCGACGGACTGAAGACCGGATTCGTCTGCGCCTCGGGCTTCAACATCGTGGGCAGCGCGGTGCGTGACGGGCGGCGGCTGATCGCCGTCGCCTTCGGCTTCCGACGCGCCGACCTGCGCGATGAGTTCATCATTCGCCTGCTCGACGAGGGCTATGCGATGAAGACCGGCGGCAATCGGCCCAAGATCTGGCAGATCCGCAACGGTCAGGGTGGCCCGGTAACGGTGCTCGACCAGAGCGAGTGCGGCACCATCCGCTACGACATGCCGGGCGATGCCGCGTGGCTCGGCACCTATCCCGACTGGCGTTCGGCGCGGCAGGCTTACGATGTCGGCCAGTCGGATATCGCCCGGCTGGGCTTCACGCGGCTCGGCAAGGAATGGATCCTGCCGATCACCGCCAACAAGGTGACCAGGCAGGCCGCCATCATCGCCGACCTCGAGCCCGCCACAGCGCAGGCCCTGTGCGCCGACTACCAGGCACGAAAACTGTTCTGCCAGGTGAAGAAACCCCAGGAAATCGCCGCTCCCTTCGGCTCCTTCTGGCGCTGATCTGCGCCGCCTTGGCCGGGGCGGCGGTTCGTGCGATACCGCCGCCATGAACTGGCTGACGAACTTCGTCCGACCCAAGCTCAAGGCCCTGATTTCGCGCAAGGAGACGCCGGACAATCTCTGGCTCAAGTGCCCCAAGTGCGAGCAGATGTTGTTCATGCGCGACTGGGAGGCCAACCAGGAGGTCTGCACCCACTGCGGCCACCATATGCGCATCCGGCCGCTGAAGCGGCTGCCCCACCTGTTCGACGAGGGCAAGTACGAGCTGCATCCGCTGCCCCGCGTGCCGGTCGATCCGCTGAAGTTCCGCGATACCAAGCGCTATGACGCCAAGCTCAAGGAGGCGCAGGCCAAGGCCGAGGGGCGCAGCGACGCCCTGGTCGTGGCGAGCGGCACGATGGGCGGCCGCGCCACCGTGATGGCGCTGCTCGACTTCGACTTCATGGGCGGCTCGATGGGCACCGCAGTGGGCGAAGGGCTGGTGATGGCGGCCGACCTCGCGGTCGCGCGCAAGGCGCCGCTGATCGTCTTCTCCGCTTCGGGCGGCGCGCGCATGCAGGAGGGCATCCTGTCGCTGATGCAGCTCACGCGCACCACCATCGCGGTACGCAAGGTCAAGGAAGCCGGCCTGCCCTACATCGTCGTGCTGACCGATCCCACGACCGGCGGCGTGTCGGCCTCGTTCGCCATGCTGGGCGACGTGCACATCGCCGAACCCGACGCGCTGATCGGCTTCGCCGGCCCGCGCGTCATCCAGGACACGATCCGCCAGGAGCTGCCGGAGGGTTTCCAGCGCGCCGAGTACCTGCTGGAGCATGGCATGGTCGACGCCGTCGTGCACCGCCATAGGCTGCGGGAAACCTTGATCCGCCTGGTCTCGCTCCTGATGGAACCGGTTGCGGAGAGCCGCAGTCTGGCTGTCGCGGGCCGCTAGAAGCCCGAGGTCCCGTCGATGACCGATGCGATACTCGACCGCCTCATGCGGCTGCATCCCAAGCTCATCGATCTCGAGCTTGGCCGCATCGAACGACTGCTGGCGGATGTCGGCTCGCCGCATCTGAAGCTGCCGCCGGTGGTGCATGTCGCCGGCACCAACGGCAAGGGTTCGCTGGTCGCCTACCTGCGCGCCATGGCCGAGAAGGCGGGCTATCGCGTCCATGTCTATACGTCACCGCACCTGGTGCGCTTCAACGAGCGCATCCGCGTCGCGGGCGAGCTGATCGACGATGATCTGCTCGAAGACGTTCTGGTCGAGGCCGAGCAGGCCAACCGCGAGCAGCCCATCACCTTCTTCGAGATCACCACGGTCGCGGCCTTCCTCGCCTTCGCCCGCGTGCCCGCCGACCTCGCCGTGATCGAGGTCGGCATGGGTGGTCGCATGGACACCACCAACGTGGTCGAACCGGCACTTTCGGCCATCACGCCGATCGGCTACGACCACACGAGCTTCCTCGGCGACACGCTGGAGAAGATCGCGGCGGAGAAGGCGGGCATCCTGAAGCGCGCCGTGCCGGCGGTTATCGGTCGCCAGCGCGCGGCGAGTGCCGGCGTCATCGCCGCCAGAGCCGATGAGCTTGCCGTGCCGCTGTTCCGCATGGGGCGCGAATGGCAGGTCACGCCGACCGCCGCCGGCTTCCGCTACGACAGCGACCTTCTAGGGCTCGATCTGCCGGCACCGGCCTTGGTCGGCGCCCACCAGCTCGACAATGCGGCGACCGCCGTCGCCTGCATCGAGCGCCTGCGCGCCGCACAGTTCCGCATCGATGATGCGGCGATCCACAAGGGGCTCGCATCGGTCGAATGGCCGGCGCGGTTGCAGAAGCTCGCGCGTGGACCGTTGGTCGACGCGCTGCCGCCGGCCGGCGAACTTTGGCTCGACGGCGGCCACAACGAGGACTGCGGCATCGTGCTGGCGCGTCAGGCGGAGGAGTGGGCGAAGGAGCCGGCGGCGCTACCGCTCTATCTGATCTTCGGCATGCTGACGACCAAGGACGCCTCGGGTTTCCTGCGGCCATTGGGACGCTACGCCCGCACGGCGCGCGCCGTGCCGATCGCGGGCCACTCTGCCTACACGCCGCAGGAGGCCTGCGCGCGGGCCGCCGAAGTCGGGTTGGACTGCCTGCCCGCAAACGACGTCGGCGCGGCGTTGGAAGACCTGTTGGCCACCCAGCCCGCGCCGATGCGCATCCTGATCTGTGGTTCTCTCTATCTCGCGGGCGACGTGCTGGCCCGCAACGGCTGAAGCGCCAAGCCTCTCTAGCTGACGACGGTGTTGATCCAGCTCACCAGCTTCTGCTTGGGCTCCGCGCCGATCTTGGTGGCGGCGACCTGGCCGTTCTTGAACAGTAGCAGGGTGGGGATCGAACGGACGTTGTAACGCGACGGCGTCGTCGGGTTCTCGTCGATATTGACCTTCACCACCTTGAGCTTGCCATCCATCTCCTTGGCGATGTCCTCCAGCGAGGGGCCGATCATGCGGCAGGGGCCGCACCACTCGGCCCAGAAGTCGACCAGGACGGGCGTGTCGGACTTCAGGACTTCCTGCTCGAAGGAGGTGTCGGTCGCTTTGACGGTCATAAGGGTTCTCCCAAAAACACTACAGGCCGGTCGATGGACCGGCGCCGCCCTTGGGCCCCAAGCTAGGAACGCTCGTCGGGCGAGTCAAGATGCGGCCGCGTAGGGCATTGATTCATCGAGGGTTTCTGCGTCGATTTCCATCAGCAAAGGCACCGCCGTCCACAGGAGAAAGGCCCGCACGGCGCGGCCGGGATAGATCTCCGTCAGCAGCGCACGGTAGAGCGCGAGCTGGCGGCGGTAGGCCAGCGCCACCTGCGCCGCGGCCTCGGGTGGGGGCCGGTTTGTCTTGTAGTCGACGATCAGCACTTCGCGCTCGGACACGGCCAAGCGGTCGACCTGACCGCTCACGGTGAACGTGCCGCGCCGGGTGCGCACTGTGCCGGTCAACGGCACCTCCGCGCGCGAGCTTTCGCTGAACAAGGCGGCGTGCGCCGGCGCCTCGGTGACGGCAAGCGCTTCGTCGCTCCAGGCCGTGATTTCCTCTTCGCTCAGGCCGTGCGCCGGCTGGGCGAGGAAGCGCCGCGCCGCTTCACCGCGCTTGGCCGGCGCAATCGCCGGCAAGTGCCGCAGCAGCTCATGCGAAAGCTGACCGCGCTTCCAGCGTCGCGGATCGCCCGACGTCAACGGGCTGAAGGCGCGCGGCGCAACCAGCGCCTCGTCGGGCAGTGGCTGTGAGGGCGCGAGCGGCGTCGGCGGATCGGGTTCGGGCGGCGCGGGCTTGCGACTCCAGGGCGGCAACGGCTCGGCCGTCTCGAAGGCCAACTCCGCCTGCTTCGGAACTCCGATCGTGCCCGGATTCGTGAGCTCGTATCCCTCGCCTTCCCAGCCGTCGGAACCCAGCAGCGACGGCTGGGTGAAGTCGAAGACGCGCGGCTCGGCACGGGCGCGCGGCTGGGCGCTGTCGGGAGAGATCTCCGCCTCGTTGCTGGCGCGCAGCCCAGCCTCGATGCGCTCGTACCAGCATCCGCGATCGGGCTTGCGCGCGCCAAACCAGCCGCCGACATAGAGGCGGTCCTCGGCGCGGGTCATGGCGACGTAGAGCAGGCGATTCTGCTCCTGCAGGGCGCGGTCGCGCGCCTCGCCGCGCCACAATCGGGCGGCCTCGTTGGCGTCGTCGGCACGCGGCACCCATAGCCGCGTTCCGCCGTCGGTGCCGGACAGCAGCCGCTCGACATCGCGAGGCACTCGCGTGGTGTCCGGCAGGTAGACGATCGGCGCCTGCAGTCCCTTGGAGGCATGCACCGTCAGGATGCGCACCTCGCGCCGGCGATTCTGGTCGAGGTCGCGCTTGATCTCGCCGCCGCCCGCCTCGAACCAGCGCAAGAACCCTTGCAGGGAATGGCCTTCGGCCTGTTGGTATTGCAGCGCGCGCGCCAGTAGCTCGTCGATCGGATCGGCGGCCTCCTGACCGAGCCGCTCGAGGAGGCGCGCACGGTTTCCTTCGGGGCCGAGCGCGGTGGCGAAGAAGTCGAACGGCGTCACGTAGTCGGCGCGGCGCAGCCAATCGGAAAGCCGTCGGTAGGCGGTGGCATAGGAGAGCTCGCCCGAACGCTCGCGCACGGCGCGCCACAGATGACCAGGCCGCTTCCAGGCGAGGGTGAAGAGCTCGTCCTCGCTCAGTCCGATCAACGGCGACTTCAGCAGGGCCGCGAGGTTGAGATCGTCCTGCGGCAGCAGCACGAAGCGCGCCATGGCCAGCAGGTCCTGGATCGCGAGTTCCTCGCCGAGGTTCAGTCGGTCGACGCCCGCGACCTCGACGCCTTCGCGCTTCAACTCGCGCACCAGCGCATTGACGAATTCGTTGCGCCGACGCACCAGCACCATGAAGTGGCCGGCATGCAGCAGCTCGCCGTCGCGGGCGCGTCGCTCCTTGCCGATCAGGTTCTTGGCATGCACCGCGATCAGCCGCGCCAGCCGCTGATGGGGCGGCTGGCTCGCCCCTTTCGGAGCCGCAACGGCTTCGATGCCTGTCGTGTCGACCTCGTCGTCGGGGGCGCTGACCAGTGGCCACAACTCGACCCGGCCAGGCTCGTCCTTGCGGCTGGGCAGATGGTACACGTCGCCCGGATCGGCGACGCCGTGCGCCGCTTCGGTCCCCTCGAACACCCAGTCGACTGCATCGAGCACGGCGGGCGTGGAGCGGAACGAGACATTGAGATCGACCGGCTGGAATTTCTGCTCGGCGAGCTTGATGCGGCCGGCGAACCACTCCCGCATTTCCTTGAGCTTGCGCGGATCGGCCCGCTGGAAGCCGAAGATCGACTGCTTGATGTCGCCCACCGCGAACACGGTCCGGCTGCGGTCGACCGCGCCCTGGCCGACGAAGAATTCCTCGGTCAGGCGTCGGATCACTTCCCACTGGTCGGGATTGGTGTCCTGCGCCTCGTCGACCAGCACATGGTCGATGCCGCCGTCGAGCTTGTAGAGCACCCACGCGGCACTCTCGGCACTCTCCAGCAGGCGGCGCGTGGCCACGATCAGATCGTCATAGTCGAGGGCCGCGCGGCGACGCTTGGCGCCGGCGTAGCGGCCGGCGAGGTCGAGCCCGAGCCGCAGCAGCGCAACCGTGCGCTCGACCAGCGCCGCGCCGTTGATGCGGTCGAGTGCCGCCGCAAGCCGCTCGGCCTCGCGGTAGAGCACCTCCTCGATGTCCGGCATGGCCTGGATGGCGGCCCGGGTCGCCAGGCGCTTCAGGATCTCGCCCCTTTCGGTGAAGAAGGCCTGGCAGTAGTGGACCAGCAAGCGCGGCCGCTCCTCGCCGGCCGCCAGCCATTCAGCCATCAGCCCGGCGCGCTCGATATCCTTCTTGCCGCCCTTGCGCAGCGCTTCGACGGCAGCGCGCAATGCGGAGGCATTGAGCGCCGTTTCCAGGCAGGCATCGGACGTGAGCCCGTCCGCCGTATCGTCGGGTGAGCAGCCCATTTGCTCGGCAAGCTCGGTCCGCACGCGCTGAAGGCCGGGCTCGTTGCCGATCCGCGACAGAAGCCAGGCTCGATCGCCCAAGAGCTTCGTCATAAGTTCGGCGTACTCGGCGATCGAGATGCGCCCGGCCACGCAAGCCAGTGCATCGACCAGCTCCTGCGGCGCCCTGGCGCCGGCCAGCGCCTCCATCTGCTCGTCCTGGGCGTGACGCAACAGGGCCAGCGCCTCGGCCTCGTCCAGCACCTCGAAGCCCGGGGCGACGCCCGCTTCGAGCGGGAAGCGCTTGAGCAATGCCTGGCAGAACGCATGGATGGTCAGGATGTTGATGCCGCCCGGCGCGTCGAGCACGCGCGCGAACAGGCGCCGGGCGACAATGCGCTCATCGGGCTCGGGCTTGCGGTCGATCAGCTTCTCGATGGCATCGTCGAGCCCGGCATCGTCGGACATGGCCCAGCGACCGAGCTGGGCTGACAGCCGGTTGCGCATCTCGGCGGCGGCCGCCTTGGTGAAGGTGAGACACAGGATGCGTTCCGGCTTCACGCGGTCGAGCAGCAGGCGCGTGACGCGATCGGTCAGCACTTTGGTCTTGCCGGTGCCGGCATTGGCTTCGACCCAGGCCGACTGGTCAGGAGCAGTGGCGAGCCGTTGGTCCTTAGTCGCCTGCGCCAGGGGATCGAGGAAGCTCATTCCTCGTCATCCTTGCCCATCGTCGACCATTCGGCGGCGCGTTCGAGATGGGCGTAGTCGTTGAAAATCGGAATGTAGGCCGGCCAGGGCAGCGCGGCGTAGGGCGTGCCGGGCTGCGCGAAGTGCTCGGACATCTTCTCGACCAGGGCCAGCATGGCCGGCACCAACTCGTCGGCCGCGTCGATGTCGCTCACCTTGCCGCCATCGCCCAACCCGTTGGCCTGCCAATAGGACAGCCGCACCGTATTCGCCTTGCCCGGGATCTGCTCGAAGCCGCCACGCTCGGCCATCGCCGCTTCGAGGAGCAGCTGCGGCGCGAACAGGGCTTCGAGCTCGGTCTTGGTCGGCACGCGGCCGGTCTTGTAATCGATGATCTCCCAGGCGCCACGCTCGATCTCGTCGACGCGATCGGCGCGCGCTTCGATGGTGAGCGGACGGTGGCGTGGCCCGATCTTCAGCGCCCCCTTGGTCTCGGTCGCGAGCAGCCGGACGCCGGCGCGACGGCGCTCGTTTTCGGCGGCGACGAACCAGCGCGCCAGGCGCTGGAAGCGCGGCCACCAGAAGGCGCGTTCGGCCGGCGCAGTCAGCAGCGCGCCGAGATGGCGCTCACCCAGCGCCTCGAATTCGGCGACCGCGCCGGGCGGCAGCAGGCCCGAGGGATGATCGCGCAGGAATTCGTCGAGTGCATCGTGCAGGGCATTGCCGCGGTCGGCGGCGCCCAGCGGGGCTTCCAGGGGCTCGAGCGCCGCCAGGCCCAGGATGCGTCGCGCGTAGAGCCCGTAGGGGTCGCGCCGCCATTGCTCGATGCTCGACACCGACAGACGGGTCGGCCGCGCCTCGACGGGCGGCCGCGGCTCGGGGCGTCGTCCCGGCCTGTAGCCCCTGGCCGGCCGGTCGATCTCGTCGACCCAGGCAAGGTAGCTGCGTCGGCCGCGCTGGATGTATTCGGGCGGGGGCTCGTTGCTGCCGGGTTCATGGCCGAACAGTGCGTCGAGGCGCGCCAGCCAGCGCGACGGCACGGTGGGTGCACCGCCTTCACGTTCGGCGCGGGTCAGCAGCACACGCTCGGCGCCGAGCGCCTCGGCGAAGTCATGCGCCGAAAGACCAATGCGCCGCTCCGGTTGCGGCAGGCCGAGCGCAGCGCGCATCGGACGGTTGAGCCACGGCCCGGTCTCGACCGCGGGCGGCCACGTACCCTCGTTCAGACCGCCCAGCACCAGCAGGTCCGCGCGCTGCAGGCGCGCCTCCAGCGGCCCCCAGATGGCCAGCCGCGGATGCCGTCCGAAGGCGGGCCGGACCGCCTCCGGCTCGAGCATGGCGGCGAGCAGGGCGGGCCACTCGCCACCTGCGATCGCTTCCTTGCCGGTCCAGGCGGCGCGCAGGCGGGCCAGGGCGTCGGCCAGGGCTGCACCTGCCTCGCCTGACCACAGCGCATCGACCGACGCGACGGCCTCCGCCGCTGCGATGGTGCCGTCGATCAGGGCATCCGGCGGCGCGCCATCCTGCATCAGCGCGGCGAGCGGCCCGGTTGCGCCATCCAACCGGTCGATCAGATCCAGAACGGCGCGTTGGTCGGCGGCGTTGCCGAACCTGGCGTTCTCGACGCGCGCGCGGATCGCGGCCATGCCCGGCATCGGCTTGAGGCCGCGCAGGCATTTGCGATCGAGCCGCCGCGCCGTCGCCAGCAGCGCCGCGCGATCGCCGCCCAAGGTGACCATCGGATGTTTCAGCAGGGCAAGCAGCGTCACCGGCGCGAAGCCGTCGTCGAGCGCGGCGACCAGGGCCTGCAGGAGGCCGGCCGGCGGCGTGTCGAGCAGCGGCGAGCCGGCCGAATCGTCGATGTCGATGTTCCAGCGGCGCAGCTCGGCCGTGACGCGCCGCGCGAGATCGCGGTCGGGCGTGACCAGCGCGGCCGTGCTGCCTTCGTCTTCCAGCGTCCTGCGCAAGGCGAGAGCAATGACCAGTGCCTCCTGATGCGGTGTCGCGCAGTCGGCCCGCGTCACGTGCTCGAGCGACGACGGATGCGGCCTCGACCATTCGTCGCTGGTCTCGGCCGGCCGCATCAGCTCGGTGATCAGAAGATGCCGCGCCGAACCGGTGCTGCCCTGCCAATCCGCGACATCGGCGCGCTCGCGGCCCAGTGCCTTCAGGAGTTCGCGCAAGCCGAACTGCGGGTGCGTCTCGTCGATCTCCCTCCAGCTCCGCTCATCCATGTCGCGATCGAGCCCGGGCAGCACGAGCTTGCCTTGGGGCAGGCCGGCGATGACCGACAGCAGCTCGCGCGTGGCCGGCTGCGAGCCGGTCGAACCGGCGGCGATCACCGGCGTGGCCGGCGGGGTCTCGCGCCAGCGCGCCGCCTGGGCGCGGATCGCCTGGGTGCGGCGTTCGATGGCGTCGATCTGGCCACGCTCGGCCAGCACCTGCGGCCAGGCTTCGCCGACAATGCCGAGAAACTTCAAGGTGCGCTGCCAGTGGCTGGCGAAGCTGCCGTCGACCAGGCCTTCGAGCCGTTCGAAGGGCACGCCCTCGATGGCGAGCTCGTCGAGCAGCCGGCCAAGCTCGCGCGCCAGGAGCAGCGCCTGGGCTGCCGACTGGGCGATCGGCTGCTCTCGATCGGTGAAGGCCGCGACCAGCCGTGCAAGCAAGGCATCGCGCTCGGCCGGCTCGATGGCGGGCGGCAGGGCGAGCGCGCTGCCATCGCCCGACGCCACCTCCCATTCGCTTTCGTCGACGTCGCCCAGCGGCGCCATGCGCGGCAGGATCGTGGGTTTGCCATGCGCGGCGCGCAGGAACGCCTCACGTAGCGCCCGCACCGAGCGCCGGGTCGGCAGCAGGATCAGCATGTCGGCCAGCGTCAGCGGATCGCCGCCATATTGAGCCAGCACTCCGACCGCCAGCTCGTCGGCGAAGCGACGGTCGATGGCGATAGTGAAGACACTCATCCCGGCACGCGCTCTGCCGTCAGGCGCTCGGCCATCACGCGCTCCGCCAACACGCGCTCGGCCGTGGCGAGCGCCTGCGGCGTGCCGATGTGAAACCAGTCGCCATCATGGATCACGCCATGCAGTCGGCCTTCGGCCTCGGCGCGATGCCAGAGCTGCAACAGCGAGAAGGGGCCGTCAGGCGAATCGCGGAACAGGCGCGGCTGGCAGATCGAGACGCTGGCGAAGACATAGGGCGAAAGCGGCGCCTGGCCGCGATAGCGCAGCCGCCCACGCGGCTCGATGAAGTAGTCGCCGCGATCCTTCGGCTCGCGGCCGATCACCTTGTGCAGCGGCTGGAGCATGAGCATGGCGTCCATGCGATCGGCACCCCAGCGCCCCTCCAGTCGTTCGAGCGTCGGCTCCGCCGGTCCGTCGCGCCACAGGCTATCGCCGTTCAGCACGAAGAAGGGCTTGTCGCCCAGCAGGGGCAGGGCATTCTTCACGCCGCCGCCGGTGTCGAGCAGGCGCTCCTCGACGATGACCCGCGCGCGACCCTTCAGCCGATCGACGATCTGGTCGGCCAGGTGATGGGCGTTGACCACGATGTTGCCGACACCGTACGCCTTCAGCCGCGCCATGGTGTGCTCCAGCATCGGCATGCCGCCGACCGGGATCAGCGGCTTGGGCGTCCTGTCGGTCAGGGGGCGCATGCGCTCGCCGCGGCCGGCGGCCAGGATCATCGCGGTATCGATCATGTGGCTCCAATATGCCGCAACTCGGGCGGCAGCAGGCGGTCGACCCAGGCGCGCAGGGGCTGCAGCGCATCATGCCGCAGTGCGCGCTCGAACATGCGCCAGACGCGCGGCAGGTGCGGCAGGTATTCGGGCTTGCCGTCGCGCTCCAGCAGGCGGACGAACAGTCCGATGATGCGGGCATGGCGTTGGGCGGCCATCACGGCGAAGCCGGCGGCAAAATCCCGGGCGTCGAGGCCCGTCTCGCCGAGGTATCGGGCGAGGCAGGCGGCCTGCACCGCCGGGGCGACGTCGCGCCGGGCGTCCTCGATCAGGGAAACCAGGTCGTAGGAGGGATGGCCCTGCTGGGCGTCCTGGAAGTCGAGCAGGCCGCAGGCCTGCACGCCGGAGCGAGCCGGCAGCCAGAGCAGGTTGTCCTTGTGGAAGTCGCGCAGCAGCAACGTGTCGACCATCGCCGGCAGGTTGGCGAGACAGGCGCGCCAGGCGGCACGATAGGCCGCCGTCTCATCGCCCGGCGTCGGCCGGCCGCTCGCCGCCGGCAGGTACCACTCCGGCAGCAGCATCGCCGCATCGATCAGCGCCTCGCCGGCGTAGGAGCCGAGCCCGGGCAGCACCGCGCGTGGGCCGGCGCGATGCAGCACGGCCAGCACCTCGGTGGCTCGCTCGTAGAGTTCCGTCTCGTCGCCCCCCGCCGCCAGCACGCGGGCGAAGGTGTCGTCGCCCAAGTCCTCGAGCAGCAGGAAGCCGTTGTCCTCGTCGATGGCATGGATCTGGGGCGCGCTGAGACCGAGCTCGATAAGGTGCCGGCCGATTCGCACGAACGGCCGTACGTCCTCCTGCGGCGCCGGCGCGTCCATGACCACGGCCGAAGCCCGTGGCCGGGTCAGGCGGAAGTATTTGCGGAACGAGGCGTCGCCGGCCAGCAACCGCTCGCCGGCGTCGCCCCAGCCGGCGCGCCGAACGAATTCCGCGCGCAGCCTGTCCCTTTCAGAAATCGCCAAATCGTGCATCCCCCTGCAGATTGGCGCGCCTGCCTTCGCCCTCCATGGCAAGCGTCACCGTAAGCCGTTCGTTGGGCAACAGCACGCCCAGCCGGTCGGCCCATTCGACCAGGGCAATACCGTCGGCGCGCGCTTCTTCCCAGCCCAATTCGAAGACCTGCTCCGGCATCTCCAGGCGGTAGAGGTCGAAGTGCCAGAACGTCCCGCGCCGGGTGTCGTAGACTTCGACCAGCGTGAAGGTGGGGCTGGGCACGATCAACCCGGAATCGCCCGTGGCCGCGCGCAGGATGGCGCGGGCCAGGGTCGTCTTGCCGACACCGAGGCCGCCCTGCAGGGCGACCACGTCGCGCGGCCTGAGGCGTTTGGCCAGCGCAGCGCCCAGCCGCTCCGTGGCGCCTTCGTCGGGCAAGGAAAAAGAAAAAGTCGGCACCGGTACTCCGATGCCGACTTCTAACACGCCGCCCCGTGGCGGAGTCTGTGGGTCGATACGCGCATTTCGACGTGACCGAGCCGCTGGCGGGCTCGATCACGTCGGGAATCGCCTCAGTAGCGGTAGAGGTCGCCCTTGAACGGGCCGGCCTCGGGCACGCCGATATATTTGGCCTGTTCGGGGCGGAGCTTGGTCAGCTTGGCGCCCACCTTCTCGAGATGCAGCGCCGCCACCTTCTCGTCGAGGACCTTCGGCAGGGTATAGACCTTCTTCTCGTACTTGCCCGGATTGGTCCAGAGCTCGACCTGGGCCAGCGTCTGGTTGGAGAACGAGGCCGACATCACGAAGCTCGGATGGCCGGTCGCGTTGCCCAGGTTCACCAGACGGCCTTCCGACAGCACGATGATGCGCTTGCCGTCGGGGAACTCGACCTCGTCGACCTGCGGCTTCACATTGTGCCACTTGAAGTTGCGCAGGTTCGCGATCTGGATCTCGCTGTCGAAGTGGCCGATGTTGCAGACGATGGCTCGGTGCTTCATCGCCTTCATGTGGTCGAGCGTGAGAACATCGACGTTGCCGGTCGCCGTCACGAAGATGTCGGCCTTGGGGGCCGCCTCTTCCATGGTGACGACCTCGTAGCCTTCCATCGCCGCCTGCAGGGCGCAGATCGGGTCGATTTCGGAGACCATCACGCGGCAGCCGGCCTGGCGCAGCGAAGCAGCCGAACCCTTGCCGACGTCGCCGAAGCCCGCGACCATCGCCACCTTGCCCGACATCATGACGTCGGTGCCGCGGCGGATGCCGTCGACCAGCGATTCGCGGCAGCCGTAGAGATTGTCGAATTTCGACTTGGTGACCGAGTCGTTGACGTTGATGGCCGGCCACAGCAGGCGGCCCTCCTTCGCCATCTGGTAAAGGCGGTGCACGCCCGTGGTCGTCTCCTCGGTGACGCCGCGGATCGAGGCGCCGAGCTTGGCATACCAGCCGGGCTTGGCCTTGTTGGTCTTCGCGATCGCCTTGTAGAGGACCTCTTCTTCCTCGTTGGTCGGCTTGGCGATCAGCGAGGGATCCTTCTCGGCGCGGATGCCGAGATGGACCAGCAGCGTGGCATCGCCTCCGTCGTCGAGGATCATGTTCGGCTCCCCGCCGTCACCCCACTCGAAGATCTTGTGGGTGTAGTCCCAGTACTCTTCGAGGCTCTCGCCCTTGATGGCGAAGACCGGCGTGCCGCCCTTGGCGATCGCCGCCGCGGCATGGTCCTGCGTCGAATAGATGTTGCACGAAGCCCAGCGCACGTCGGCGCCCAGCGCCTTCAGCGTCTCGATCAACACGCCGGTCTGGATGGTCATGTGCAGCGAGCCCGCGATGCGTGCGCCCTTCAGCGGCTTCTTCGGCCCGAACTCCTTGCGGATCGACATCAGGCCCGGCATCTCGGTCTCGGCCATGTCGAGTTCCTTGCGGCCCCAGTCGGCGAGACCGATATCCTTGACGACGTAATCCTGGGCCATTTGGGCGCTCCCGGCATTGTATGAGGTGGCGTGTCTTATCAGCGCCCCGACACCGCCTCAACGCGCCATATGCGCATATAAGCAAGAATTTATGCCGATATTCCCGAGGCTTTATGCGGGGATATTGGTGGGTCAATAACTCCCCTCACAGGGGGAGCGAACAGCGTACCGGTTGCGGAGTCGCCTCCCTAATCCTCTCCGAACTTGCCCTCGACCAGCGTCGACAGCGCGGCCATGGCGTCGGCGGCCTGGCGTCCGGAGCAGGCGAGCTCGATCTCGCTGCCGATGCCGGCGGCCAGCATCATCAGTCCCATGATGGAGAGGCCCGATACTTCCTGGCCCTTGAAGGAGACACGCACCATGGCGTCGAACTGGCCGGCAGTGCGCACGAACTTGGCGGCGGCGCGTGCGTGCAGGCCGCGTTTGTTGGCGATGGGAAGAGTGCGCCTGAGTGCACCGATGCTTGCGTCCGCGGCGTCGTCCGTCACGAAGCTTCCTTGGCCAGGATGCGCGAAGCAACGGTGATGTACTTGCGGCCGGCTTCCTGCGCCATGCGGACTGCCTCGGCGATCGGCCGCGTGCGCACGGAGGCGAGCTTTACCAGCATCGGGAGATTGACGCCGGCCAGCACCTCGATACGCGCCTGTTCGATGATCGAGATGGCGAGGTTGGAGGGCGTGCCGCCGAACATATCGGTCAGCACGATGACACCGTCGCCGCTATCGCAGGCCTTGGCGCTCTCCAGGATCTCGGCGCGGCGCTTCTCCATGTCGTCCTCGGCTCCGATGCAGACGGCCGCGACGCATTGCTGCGGTCCCACGACATGTTCCAAGGCGGCGATGAATTCACGCGCCAGATTGCCGTGGGTCACCAGTACGATGCCAATCATTCGTATGCTCTACCCTGCACCGTCAGCCCCAGCGTCCCCGGCCGCCTCGGCATCCCGGTGTGAGAGAGTGACCGAGCGGCCCGCGCCGCGCAACCACCCTGCCAGTTCCTCGGCCACCGCCACCGACCGGTGCCGGCCGCCCGTACAGCCGATGGCGATGGTCAAATAGCTCTTGCCCTCGGCGTCGAAACGGGGCAGCAGCGGCCCGATCAGGCCTTTGAGCGAATCGATGAACGGTCGGTAACCGGGATCGCTGGCGACGAAGGCGGCGACTGCCGGGCTGCGCCCGGTCAATGGCTTCAACACCGGCTCGTAGTGTGGATTCTTGAGAAAGCGCACGTCGAACACCAAGTCGGCCTCGCGCGGCAGGCCGCGGCGGTAGGAGAAAGACATCACGGCAAGCCGCGTACCGAGGCTGCGGCCCAGAGCGAAGTGGCCGACCAGGAGCTGCTTGAAAGCGTGCGGCGAGAGCGCCGAGGTGTCGATCATGACGTCGGCCGAATCGCGCACCCAGCCGAGCTGCTTGCGCTCCTCGCCGATCCCGTCCTTCACCGGCCGGTCGGGCGCCAACGGATGCGGCCGGCGCGATTCGGTATAGCGACGCTGCAGCGTCTCGCTGTCGCAGTCGAGAAACAGCAGCCGCGCGGCGATGTCGGAGCGTAGACGAAGGTCGTGGATGCGCCGCACCAGGTCGTGCGGCTCGAAGCCGTAGGTACGGGTGTCGACGCCAAACGCGAGCGGAGCGGCCATCTCGCCGGGACTGCCGGCGGTTGAACGCATCAGGTCGCCAAGCAGCGGCAGCGGCACGTTGTCGACGGCGACGTAGCCCATGTCCTCGAGGGCCGCGAGCGCCGTGCCGCGGCCGGCGCCGCTCAGTCCGGTCACCAGGACGAATGGACGGCGCGTCTCACGCTGGTCGGTGGTACTCGAGGTCGCCGGGATGTCGGGCATAACTGAAGCTCGCGGATCATGCGTCGGCGGTTTGTGCCAAGGCAAGGCGCAACTTTGCAGGGGCGGACGCTTCGAACGGGGCCAATGAAACAACCGGCAGTTCGACACCAAGGAGAGTCTCGCTCGCCGGCTCGGGCAATCGCTCGATTCGCTCTGGATGAGCGAGATCGACCAGCAGCACGACACTGGCGCGCCTCACCAACTGATCGTGGCCGACCTTCACGATGCCAAGCCCGCGCGCTTCGATCATGCCGGCTATGCGCGCCGGCGCGGTGGCGACCAGCCGCTTGCCGTCACGGCTGAGTTCGGTCTGGTCGTCGGCCACCAGGCGCCAGCCGGTTTCGAGCAGGCGCAGCGCGAGATCGGACTTGCCGGCGCCCGAGGGGCCGCGCAGCAACACGGCACACCACGTCCGACCATGACGCAAGGCCGCGCAGGTGGCGTGGACCCGGGTCATTTGCGGCCATCGCCGGCCGGCACGCGCACGGTGAAGCGCGCGCCGAGCACGCGGCCGTCGGGAGCGCGGCGGTTGGAGGCCGAGATCGAGCCGCCGTAAGTCTCCATGATCTGCCGGCAGATCGAGAGGCCCAATCCCGAATGCTGGCCGAAATGCTCGGTCGGCCGCTCGGAGTAGAAGCGTTCGAAGATCGATTCGAGATTGTCCTCGGGAATGCCCGAGCCCTGGTCGTCGATGGTGACGATGAACGGCCCACTGCGCGGCGCGCGGCCGAGCTCGACCACGATCTTGGAGCCGGGCGGGCTGAAGGAGATCGCGTTGTCGATGACGTTGCGGAATACCTGGCCGTAGCGGCCGTCATGGCCATGCGCCAGGAACGGCGGATTGGTGGCCAGCCGATACTCGACCTCGACGCCGCCCTTCTGCACCGCCGTCACGGCGTAATGGTTGACCATGTCGCCGAGCAGCGCGTTGAGGTCGACCTGCTTGACCTCGCCGCGCATCAGCTCGGCATCGAGGCGCGAGGCTTCCGAGATGTCGGTGATCAGCCGGTTGAGGCGGTTGATGTCGTCGAGCACGATGCCCATCAGCTTCTCGCGCCGCTCCGGATCGAGGTTGGGCCGCGCCGCCACCTCGATCGCCGACCTGAGGGAGGTCAGCGGGTTCTTGAGCTCGTGCGCCACGTCGGCGGCGAAGCTCTCGATGGTATTGATGCGCTGCCACAACGCGTCGGTCATCGAGCGCAGCGCGTCGTTCAGGTCGCCGATCTCGTCGCCACGCTTGCCGAGATCGGGAATCTCAGGACGGCTCTCGCGCGCGAGCCGCACATGGTCGGCAGCGCGGGCCAGGCGCACGATCGGCTGGGTGATGGTGCCTGCGAGATAGAGCGACAGCAGCACGGTGATGCCGAGCGCGGCCGCCGCGATCACCATCATGTCGTAACGCACCTCGCGCAGCGACGCGGCGATGGCGCGGTTGTCGCGCGTCAGCATCAGCGCGCCCAGCACCTGCTTGTAGCGCTGCACCGGCACGGCGGCGCTCAGGACCAGCATGCCGTCCGGCCCCACGCGCACCGCCGAGGCATTGAAGCCGCGCAAGGCGCTCGCCGCTTCGGGAAAGTCGCGCACCGTGGGCACGGCTCGCTCGACGTATTCGGGGAAGCGGTCGACGCGCGAGAGCTGGCGGGCGATCCAGTCGCCGATCTTCTCGCCCCAATGGGGCTCGGCTGCGGGCCCGGCCGGCAGCGGGGGCAGGGGAACCACATGGATGCGGCTGGCGTCGCTCAGGATCGCCGAATCGCCGAGAAGCTCCCCGGTCTCGCTGAACAGGCGGCCGCGCACGCCGGTCGGGCGGACCAGCCGGGTGAGAAGCTGACGGGCGGCGTCGGCGTCGAGGCGGTTGACCGTGGTCTCGCCGCCGGCGACGGCGACCTCGCCGATGCCCGCCGCCACCATCTCGCCCTGCACCGCGAGCGAGGCGAGCTCGGCGTCTATGAGCTCTTCCTCGTAGTCGCTGAGATAGACGGCGCCGAGCGTCAGCAGCGCCACCGGAATGATGTTCAGCAGAAGGATGCGGCGGGTGAGCGGCGAATAGCGCCGCGTGGCGCTACGCCGGCGCCGCAGCAGCGAAGGCGTCTCGCTCGCAGCGGCGCGCGTCGGCACCGCGTCGCGGTGCCCCAGCGCCGCGGCGATCCGTGCCCGCAGACCCTGCAACCCGAACCTGCGTCCGGGCTCAGGAGTCGCGGTATCGGTATCCGATGCCATAAAGCGTTTCGATCTGCTCAAACTCGCCGTCGACCTCACGGAACTTGCGACGCACCCGCTTGATATGGCTGTCGATCGTGCGGTCATCGACGTAGATCGTCTCGCCGTAGGCGGCGTCCATCAGCTGGTCGCGATTCTTCACGTGACCCGGCCGCTCGGCGAGCGACTTCAGCAGCAGGAACTCGGTGACCGTGAGGTGCACCTCCTTGCCCTTCCAGGTGCACTGGTGGCGGCTGGGGTCGAGAATCAGGTCGCCGCGCACGATGCGCTCGGCCGCAGTCTCGCCCTTGCCGCCGCCGGCGTCGGCGCGGCGCAGCACGGCGCGGATTCTCTCCAGGAGCAGGCGCTGGGAGAACGGCTTGCGGATGAAGTCGTCGGCGCCCATGCGCAGGCCCAGCACCTCGTCGATCTCCTCGTCCTTGGAGGTGAGGAAGATCACCGGGAACTGCTGTGTCTTGCGGATGCGGTTGAGCAATTCCATGCCGTCCATGCGCGGCATCTTGATGTCGAAGATGCCGAGGTCGGGGGGCGACTGGTTCAGCCCCTCGAGGGCCGAGGCGCCGTCGTTATAGGTCTTGATCTGAAACCCTTCGGCTTCGAGCAGCATCGACACGGACGTGAGGATGTTGCGGTCGTCGTCAACTAGGGCGATGTTCTTTCGCACGGCGTTGCTTCTCCTGTCGGGGCGGGCAATGTTAGCACAGACCGGGTCGTTGCCGCCGCCGCCCCAATCTGCCATCGATGTGAGTGAATTAAGGCGCTTTTGGCTCCCAACCCTAAAAATCATGCAATCTGAAGACATGTCCCGCGGCGTCCGCGACCTCGTGCGCGGCCTCGACCGCGCCTCCCTGGCGACGGCTCTGCCCGCCGAAGGCGGCAATTGGCCCTACGCTTCTCTGGTGCTGGCGGCGGTCGACCATGACCTCTCGCCCATCCTGCTGCTCAGTCAGCTTGCCGAACATACCAAGGCCATCGCCGCCGACGACCGAGTATCGCTGTTGTTCGACGGCACCCTTGGCCTCGACCAGCCCTTGACCGGGCCCCGGGTGACGCTGGTCGGCCGAGCGATGCCTACCGACGATGGCCGTCTCGCCAGCCGCTTCCTCGCCCGCCACCCCGATGCGGAGATGTATGCGGGCTTCAAGGATTTCCACTTCTATCGGGTTACCGTCGAGCGCGCCCATCTTGTCGCGGGTTTTGGCAAGATCAAATGGCTGTCGGCCGCCGAGCTCAACGTGCTGCCGGCGAACGGCCTGCCCGATGCCGAACAGGGCATCGTGAGCCACATGAACGAGGACCATGCCGATGCCGTGCAGCTCTATGCCGGCAAGCTGCTGGGCCTTGCCGGCAGCGACTGGCGGATGACGGGCATCGACGCCGAGGGCATCGATCTCAGGCGAGGCGGTCAGGTGGCCCGGTTGGCATTCGAGGTGCCGCTCAGCGCCGCTTCCGAGGCCCGAAAGGTGCTGGTCGCCCTGGTTGGCAAGGCGAGGGCGGTTTGATTCCGCGGCGCGGCATCCTGTTCGCGGGTGCACAATCCGATTCACATGATCCTCGGCACTAAACTGTCGCAGGCGCGCGCGCCCCTCTTGCCACCCCAATTTGGTCCCAGTAGCGCATAAGGCCTACCGGTTAGACTTGTCCTAGATTTCACCGATACGATTTACTGAACAGGAGAGACGCCGTGAAACAGGCGGGCTTTGTCGTCCCCAAATTCGGGCTCGAGACACTGGGATTGAAGAATCTCGGTAACGTCCACTGGAACCTTCCAGTTGCTGCTCTCTACGAGGAGGCGGTACGACGTGGTGAGGGCCAGCTGGCGGACGGTGGCGCTCTGGTGGTGCGCACCGGCGTGCATACCGGCCGCTCGCCCAACGACAAGTTCTTCGTCGAGGATGCGCAAACCAAGGGCCGCATCGACTGGGGCAAGACCAACAAGCCGATCTCGCCCGAGCGCTATCGTGCGCTTTACAATCGTATGCTGGCCTATGCCCAGCGCCGCGACCTGTTCGTGCGCGACTGCTGGGCCGGCGCCGATCCTGAGCACCGCATCGGCGTGCGCGTGCTGACCGAGACGGCCTGGCACAACCTCTTCGCCCGCAACATGTTCCTGCGCCCGCGCCGCGAAGAGCTCGAAGGCTTCAAGCCCGAGTTCACCATCCTCAACCTGCCGGGCTTCCAGGCCGATCCCAAGAGCGACGGCACGGCGTCCGACTGCGCCATTCTGGTCAATTTCAGCGAGCGCATCGTGGCGATCTGCGGCACCTGGTACGCCGGCGAGATCAAGAAGTCGGTGTTCACCATCATGAACTACCTGCTGCCCGACAAGAACGTGCTGCCCATGCACGCCTCGGCCAATGTCGGGCCCAAGGGCGATGTGGCGATCTTCTTCGGCCTGTCGGGTACGGGAAAGACCACGCTTTCGGCCGATCCCTCGCGCACGCTGCTGGGCGACGACGAGCACGGCTGGGCCGAGCGGAGCCTGTTCAATTTCGAAGGCGGCTGCTACGCCAAGGTGATCAAGCTTTCCCGCGCGGCGGAGCCCGAGATCTACGCCACCACCGAGCGCTTCGGCACGGTGCTGGAGAACGTGGTGATCGATCCCGCGACCGGCGCGCTCGACCTCGACGATGGCCGCTTCACCGAGAACACGCGCGCCTGCTATCCGCTGGACTTCATTCCGAACGCCTCGGAGACGGGCGTGGCCGGCACGCCTGAGAACATCGTCATGCTGACGGCCGACGCCTTCGGCGTGCTGCCGCCGATCTCGCGGCTCAGCCCCGAGCAGGCGATGTATCATTTCCTCTCGGGCTACACCGCGCGCGTGGCCGGCACGGAGAAGGGCGTGACCGAGCCGCAGGCGACCTTCTCGACCTGCTTCGGCGCGCCGTTCATGCCGCTCCATCCCACGGTCTACGCCAAGATGCTGGGCGAGAAGATGGCTCGCCAGCAGGTGAAGTGCTGGCTGGTCAACACCGGCTGGTCGGGCGGCGGCTTCGGAGTGGGCGAGCGCATGTCGATCCGCCATACCCGCGCCATGGTGCGGGCGGCGCTCGACGGCACGCTCGCCGCGGTGGCGAGCTCGACCGATCCGCACTTCGGCATGCAGGTGCCCAGCGCCTGTCCGGACGTCCCGGGCGAGGTGCTGAACCCCAAGAACACTTGGAAGGACAAGAAGGCCTACGAAAGCGCCGCGCGCGACGTCGCCAAGCGCTTCGAGGCGAACTTCCAGCAGTTCGAGAGCCACGTCGACGGCAAGGTGAAGCAGGCGGCGATCAGGACGGCAGCCTAGAGACCTTGCCTCCCCTGCGCGGCATCCGCGCAGGGGAGGCGAAGAGACGACACGAACCACGTATGATGGTCCGGACGTGCCG
>JAEZIF010000154.1 GCA_023416135.1 Pseudomonadota bacterium | reverse complement strand
AGCCGGGCGATGAGATAGGTGTCGAGGCAGACCCCGGCAATCAGCGGCAGCATGGCGACTGTGAGCAGGATCGACGACAGGTCGACGAAGCGTCGCGACACGCAACCCCGTTCGACCTGCCGATGATAAGCCGCCGGCGTCATCACCAGCCCCATGGCCAGCGCCATCAGCAGGAACGCCACGAGGTGGATGACCTGCTCACCAAACGAGAAATCCTGGAAGCGCTGATTGAAAACCGCAATGAGCTGGAAGCCCAGAACCGCCTGCACGCCGGGCAACACCATCCGCGCCTCGTCGGTAACGTGCGTGGCTTCTTCCTCGAGCGTCTCGTAGTGGACCTGCTTCATTTGCGTGCCTTGAATGCTTTGCCGCCGGCCTTCAGGAGCCGGCGCGCTCGCCTGGGTCCGCTGCGGCGCAAGACACGCAGCTTCTTGCCGTTGAGCCCGGCGTGATGGGTGAAGAAGGCTTCGATCTCTACCAGCAATTGCGGCCGGAGATCATCGAGGTGCCTCAACCGCTGGTGGTGCTTCGCATGCGTAGCCACCGCGAAGAACCGGTCGTTGCGCGTCCACGGCTGGCGCGTCTCCTTCTGCTCGACTTCCAGCACGCCGATCAGGCGCGCCGTCGCTACGCAACCCGCTGGCACTGCGCTATCGAGAAACAGCAGCACGTCGAGCGGATCGCCGTCCTCGCCCCGGGTCGACGGAAAGAATCCAAAGTCGTAGGGAAAGGCCAGTCCTTCTGCGAGCGTCGCGCCGAGCCGAATGACGTCGCGCTCGGCGTCGTACTTGTACTTGTTGCGACTGCCGCGCGGCGTCTCGACGACGACGGTCAGTTGTCCGCTTTCCTTGTCGACCAACGGCAAGCGATCCAGCGCCATGGCGCGCTCCAACGGATTGCACTTTTGCGTCGGCAACGTGACCGCCAATGGCACAGTTCCGCCGTCAGACCCACTCCCGAAGGATCCGCTCGGTCGTTGTCGCCTCGATCTGCTGGCTGAAGCGCGCACGATAGAGTTTCATCAGCGCATCGTGAGTCGCATCATTGCCGCTGCACAGCGCATCTTCCGGCAGCACGACGTGAAAACCGAGATCGAGCGCCGCCATCACCGTGGCCAGCACGCAGACGTCGGTCTCGCCGCCAGTCACGATCAGTGTCCCTATGCCATGGCGACGCAGCGAATGGGCGAGCGGCGGATGGGCCAGAGCCGAATAGACCGTCTTGTTCAAGACCTTCGCCGGCGGAACCAGCCTGCGCAATGGCTCGACCAGCTCGAGCAGGCGGCGGTCGATGCAATCGCGCGTCATCGATCGCCAGCGCCGATAATAGTCGCGCCACGCCCCGCCCGCTTGCTCGGGATCCTGCGGAGGAATGAAACGGGTGAAGATCGTGCGCTCGGGATGACGCTCGGCGATCTGCAGCACGTTGGGCAGCACCTTGGGCAGCCACGGCACGAACCACTCCGTCGGCTCTGCGAACAGGCGCTGCATGTCGACGGCGATGTGGACCGCCGTCCCGTCGAGCCGTAGCGGCGATTCCGCGCTCAAGCTGCACGCTTGCGCGGCCGTGCCCTCTTGCGCGGCGTCGCCTTGGACCTGCGGCCATGCGCTTGCAGGAAACGATCGGCCTTGTCACGGGATGGCCCGCCGCCACCTTTAAGACTCCGGCGCAGGGCATCCATCAGGTCGACCACTTTTTCCTCGTCCTCGGGCTCCTCGCTCTTCACCACTTCTTCGCCCTTGGCCTTGCGCTTGATCAGGTCGCGCAGCGCGTCCTCGTAGCGATCCTTGAACTCGCTGGGATCGAACTCCGCTTCCTGTTGGGCGATGATCTTCTCGGCGACCTCCAGCATCCGCGAATCGGGACGAGGCAGGTTGCGGTCGAATACGCCGGCGGACGAACGGATCTCGTCGTGCGTGCGCAGCGTGGTGAGCAGGATGCCGCCTTCGCGCGGCTCGAGCGCACAGATGCGCTCGCGCTGATGCATCACCAGCCGGCCCAGCGCAACCTTGTCCTGCTTCTCCATGGCCGCGCGGATCACGGAGTAGGCTTCTATGCCGGTCTTACCCGCCGGCGCCAGATAGTAGGGTTCGTCCCAGTAGATGCGGTCGATCGACGAGGCATCGACGAATTCCTCGATGTCGATGATGCGCGTCGACTCCAGCTTCACCGCGTCGAGCTCCTCCGGCTCGAACAGCACATACTTGTTCTTGGACACAGCAAAGCCCTTCACCAGGTCGGCGCGATCGACGACCTTGCCGGTGCCGGCGTCCACCGTCTGCATGCGGATGCGGTTGTTGGTCTTGGGGTTGATCAGGTTGAAGTGCACATCGGCGGCGCGCTCCGTAGCCGTGTAGAGCGCCACCGGACAGGTCACCAGCGAGAGCCGGAGATGTCCCTCCCAGGTCGGTCGCATTGCCCGCTTCTGCGAGCCGCCGGTGCCAGTCTTGCGTCGGGCCTTGGCCATGTGTGGTCCTCACGATTTGGATTTGATCAGGCGTTCGATGGCCGAACGCAGGGACGTCGCCGACTTCGCATAGGTCGCCCACGGCTTGCTCTTCTTCAGCAGCCCCGGTGCCGTGCGAATCGTGAACCTCTTGGGGTCGAGGCCCGCCTTCACCTGCGGCCAGTTGAGCGGCATCGCCACCGTGGCCCCGTGTCGGGCGCGCGTCGACAGCGGCGCCACGGCCGTCGCGGTGCGGTCGTTGCGCAGATAGTCGAGGAAGATCCGGCCGTTGCGCTCCTTCTTGGCCATGTTGAGCACGAAGCGGTCGGGTTCGTCCTCGGCGAGCCGCCGGCAGATCTCGCGGGCGAAGGTCTTGGCTGCGTCCCAATCCGGGCTTTTGGGATCGGAGGTGAGCGGCGTCACGACATGCAGGCCCTTGCCGCCCGTCGTCTTGCAGAAAGTCTTCAGCCCCACGGCCTCGAGGCGCTTGCGGACATCGAGCGCGCCTTTGACCACTTCATCGAACTTCACGTCAGGCGCCGGATCGAGATCAAACACCAGGCGGCCCGGCAAGTCGGGCTCGCCGGGCTGGCAGTTCCAGGGATGCAGCTCGGTGGCGCCGAGCTGGGCCACGGCCGCCAGCCCCTCGACCCGGTCGATCTGCAGGTAAGGTTTGCGGTCACCGCTCACCTTGACCTGCTCCAGGAGATGCGACGTGCCCGGCGCGGCGTGGCGCTGGAAGAAATTCTGGTCGCCGCGGATGCCGTCGGGCGTGCGCACGAGGGAGCAGGGGCGTCCTTTCAGATGCTCGATCATCCAGTCGCCGACCGTCTCGTAGTACTGCGCCAGCTCGAGCTTGGTGACCGGCGGCTTTTCGTCCGGCCATAACGGCTTGTCGGGATGGGAGATCGACACGCCCATGACCATCGCCGGCCCGCCGGCCGTCGCAGTGCCGGAAGACCTCGCGCGCCTGGCTCTCGGCACCGGCTTGGCCATCTTCGCCTTCTCCGGCTTCACGGCCTTCTCGGCCTCGACTTCCTCGGCCGGTTTGTCGGCGCGAAGCCCCTTGAAGGCAGCCTGGCGCACATTGCCGTCGGCGGTCCAGCCGGCGAACTCGATCTCGGCCACCAGCTCGGGTCGGGCCCAGTGAATTCCGGCTTCCTTGCGCGGGCCGGCGCCGGCGGCGAACGGACTGGTCTTGCTCTCGACCTCGCGCAGGCGCGGCATCAACTTGCGCATCACCGCCTCGCTGAAACCGGTGCCGACGCGGCCGACGGAGACCAACTTCCGGTCCTTGCCGTGTCCGCGATGCACGCCGGCCAGCAGGGAGCGCATGCGCTTGCCTTCGCTGGTCCAGCCGCCGATCACGACCTCGTGGCCCGCCCGGCACTTGGTCTTGACCCAGCTGCCGACACGGCCGGAGCGGTAGGGTGCATCGAGTTCCTTGGAGACGATACCTTCCAGGTTCATGCGACAGGCCGATTCCAGCACCGCGTCGCCCGCAGTCTCGAAATGCTCGACGAACCGCAGACCCGCATGCTTGCCCTTCAGGCCGGCGAGCAGCTCCTGCAAGCGCGCCTTGCGATCGCGCAAGGGCAGGGCGCGCAGGTCTTCGCCGTCGGCGAACAACAGATCGAAGGCAAAGAAGACCAGCTTGTCCGATTCTCCCTCGGAGAGTGCCGCCTGCAGGGCAGAGAAGTCCGGCGCGCCATTGGCATCGAGCGCCACCGCCTCGCCGTCGATCACGCAGTCCGGCAGCTTCTCGGCCAGCTTGGCGATCGCCGCGAATTTCTCCGTCCAATCCAGACCCTTGCGCGTACGCAGCCGGGCCTTGCCGTCCTCGACGCGCAGCTGCAGGCGATAGCCGTCGAACTTGACCTCGTGCGCCCAGCCGGACTGCGCCGGCGCGCGCTCCACCAGCTTGCACAGCTGCGGTTCGACGAAGCTCGGCATCTTCGAGACCTTGCGCGGCTTTGCCCTGCTTTCCTCGAGCGTCGCCTTGTCGCCGCCGCCCTTCGCGTTGCTTTGCCAGACCGCGCCAGCCGACCGCCGCTTGCCGGTCATGAACGGAGTGGGTGCGCGCCCCTTGCCGATGGCAATCTCGTCCAGGCTCCGTCCCGAGGCGACCGATGTCTCGTTGTCCCGCAGGACGGCATCGTCATCGCCTTCGTGCGCCGCTTCGTCGCGATGCTTGATCAACAACCAATTGGACTTCTTGCCGCTGCCACCCTTGCGATCCGATTTCATGCGCACCAGGACCCAGCTGCCGTGCAGGCGCTCGCCTTCCAGGACGAACTTGAGGTCGCCCTTCCTCAGGCCCTCCTGCGGATCGCCGATCGGCCTCCAGTAGCCGCGGTCCCAGAGCTGCACCGTGCCGCCGCCATACTGGCCTTCGGGAATGGTGCCCTCGAAGTCGCCGTAGTCGAGCGGATGGTCCTCCGTCTGCACTGCCAGCCGCTTGACCGTGGGATCGAGCGACGGCCCCTTGGTCACCGCCCACGACAGGAACACGCCGTCGTGCTCGAGCCGAAAATCGTAGTGCAGGCGCGTGGCATCGTGCCGTTGGATGACGAAGCGCAACTCCCTGGAGGAAGCCACGGCCTGTTTGCCCGACGGCTCGTCGGTTCGGCTGAAGTCGCGCTTGGCGCGATAGGTGGAAAGGCTGTCTTTGCGCAAAGGATACAACCTATAGCGTTCGGCCGCGTACAGCGTGGTCAGGACCCGATGGGAAACGACAGCTGCGGCAAGACGTTCCGCCCATGGTCGTCGCCAGTGACAAGCATCTGGCACCGGCAACGGACCCGACAAGCGGTCGTTGGTCCAGGTATGACCCGCTCCCCTCACTCCATCACCCGCCGCGTGCTGGGCATCGCCTCCGTCATGACGGCGATGTTCGGACGCGAACTGCAGGCGCAAACCATGTCCCTTTCCTCTCGATCCGACGGCTCGGCAAGAACCAATGTCCGCTTTACGGTGAACGGCCAAGCGCACGACCTCTCCCTCGATCCGCGTACATCGCTGCTCGATGCGCTGCGCGATCATCTCGGCCTCGCCGGCACCAAGAAGGGCTGCGACCACGGCCAGTGCGGGGCTTGCACCGTCCTGGTGAACGGCGTCCGGCTGAATGCCTGCATGTCGCTTGCCGTCGCGCGCGACGGGGACAGCATCGTCACTATCGAAGGCCTGGCCGCCGACGGCAGGCTGCATCCTCTGCAGGAAGCCTTCGTCAAACACGACGGCTATCAATGCGGCTACTGCACGCCCGGCCAGATCTGTTCGGCGGTCGGCATGCTGGACGAGATCCAGCGCGGCGTGCCTTCGGCGGTCGGCGAGCTCGCGGGCGCGCCCCAAGCCAATGGCGCGGAGGTCCGCGAGCGCATGAGCGGTAACATCTGCCGCTGCTCGGCCTATCCCAACATCGTGGCTGCCATCATGGAGACGCAAGGGAGGGCGGGATGAGAGCCTTCAGCTACGAGCGGCCAAACAGCGTTGCCGCGGCCATGCAGGCGGTCAGCCAGCCCGGCGCTTCGTTCATCGCCGGTGGCACCAACCTGCTCGACCTCATGAAGATCGATGTCGAGCAGCCGACGCTTCTGGTCGACATCTCTCGCTTGCCTTTGCGCGAAGTCGCCGAAACGCCCGATGGTGGCCTCAGGATCGGCGCGCTGGTAAGCAACACCGATCTCGCCGCCGACCAGCGCGTGCGCCAGCGCTATCCGATGCTGGCGATGGCGCTGCTGAACGGCGCTTCCGGCCAGCTGCGCAACCAGGCGACGACGGCCGGCAACCTGCTGCAGCGCACGCGCTGCCCGTATTTCTATGACGTCTCCATGCCCTGCAACAAACGCCAGCCGGGCACCGGCTGCTCGGCCTTGGCGGGGTTCAACCGCATGCATGCCATCCTCGGGGCGAGCCGGGCCTGCATCGCCGTGCATCCGTCGGACATGGCGGTCGCCATGGCGGCGTTGCATGCCGAGATCGAGGTCCGGACGCCGGCCGGCATCAGTCGCAAGGTGCCCGTTGCCGAGCTCCATCGGCTACCGGGCCAGAACCCCGAGCGTGATACCAGCCTGGTCCGCGGCGAGCTGATCACCGCCGTTCTCCTGCCGCCGCCACCGCCGGGCCGGCAGACCTACCGCAAGGTGCGCGACCGCGCCTCCTTCGCCTTCGCCCTGGTCTCGGTGGCGGCGATCGTCGACGCCGGCAACGGCAGGATTCGCGATGCACGGCTGGCCCTGGGCGGCGTCGCCCACAAGCCATGGGTGCCCAAGGATGCCGAGCGCGAGCTGGTCGGCGCGCCCGCCGAAGAGGGTAGCTACGAGGCCGCGGCGCGTGCCGTCACGCGCGAGGCCAAGCCCTATGTCCACAACGAGTTCAAGGTCCCGCTCACCGAGCGCCTGGTCGCGCGCACGCTGGGCGAGCTGGCGACGGGAGGCTGACATGGCACAAGTGATCGGCCAGCCCATCGATCGCATCGATGGCCGCGCCAAGGTGACGGGCACTGCGGCCTACGCCGCCGACCACCGTGCCGACCGCATGGCGTTCGGCTCCATCGTCACCGCCACAATCGCCTGCGGCCGCATCGCCGCCATCAACACCACCGTCGCCCGCCGCATGCCGGGCGTGCTGCTGGTGATGACGCACGAGAACGCGCCGACCCAGGCGCCTTTCCAGGCCAAGGCCTCCGATCGGCATGCCCGGCCGAAACCGCAGCTTGCCGGCGACAAGGTCCAGTATTTCGGCCAGCCAGTGGCGCTGGTCGTGGCCGAGACGGCGGAGACGGCGCGCGCCGCGGCATCGGCGGTCGTCGCCACCTACGAGAAGGCCGACGGCTCCTTCGTTCTCGAATCGGCGAGTGCCGAGGCCAAGGACAGCGGCAAGAGTCCGACGGGCGCGCCGTCCGCGAACAGGATCGGCGATTTCGACGGCGCCTTCGCCGCCGCCCCGGTGAAGGTCGACGCGATCTACAAGACGCCGTATCAGTCGCACGCCATGATGGAGCCGCACGCCAGCGTCGCCTCCTGGCACGACGGCAAGCTCACCGTGATCAGCGCGCTCCAACTGGTCGAGAGCGCCCATAAGTCGATTGCCGATACGCTGAAGCTCGAGCCCGACAAGGTCGAGGTGATCTCCGAATATGTCGGGGGCGGATTCGGCGGCAAGCTGCCGGTCCATGGCGACGCCATTCTGGCGGCCCTGGCGGCGCGCGAGTTGCGGCGACCCGTGCGTGTAGCGTTGACGCGCCAGCAGATGTTTCACGTCACGACGCATCGCCCGGCGTCGATCCAGCGCGTGCGGCTGGGCGCGGAACGCGACGGCACGCTGACGGCAATCGCTCACGAGTCGCTGGCCCAGAGTGCGCGGGCGGACGAGTTCTCCGAGCCCATCGTCATGGCGACGCGATCGCTCTATGCCGCACCCAACCGGTTCACCAGCCAGAAGATCGCGAGCCTCGACCTGCCGGTTGCCGATTCCATGCGCGCGCCCGGCGAGGCCATCGGTCTGTTGTCGATCGAACAGGCGATGGACGAGCTTGCCGTCAAGCTCGACATGGATCCCATCGAGCTTCGAGTAAAGAACGAACCCAAGGAGGATCCGGAGAAGAAGGTGCCCTTCTCGACGCGCGCCCTGGTGCCCTGCCTGCAGGAAGGCGCACGGCGCTTCGGCTGGGACAAGCGTAAGGCTCAGCCGGGCCAAATGCGCGACGGCAACTGGCTTTTGGGCATGGGCGTGGCGGCAGCGATCCGCGGCAACTTCCTGCGCGAAGCCGAAGCCAGGGTGACGATGGAGAGCGAGCGTCATGCGGTGGTCGAGATGGACATGACCGACATCGGCACCGGCTCTTACACGGTGTTCGCCCAGATCGCGGCCGAAGTGCTCGACCTGCCGGTCGAGAACGTCAAGGTGAAGCTCGGCCACAGCTCCTATCCCGACACGCCGGGCTCGGGCGGCTCGTTCGGCGCCTCGAGCTGTGGTGCGGCTCTCCACGACGCCTGCACCAAGCTCAAGGCCAGGCTCGCCAGGGGGGAAGGCGCGCAGGGCCTGTCGGCGACGGGCAGCGTGAAGCCCGGCGACGAGTACGAGCGGTACTCGCAGTTCGCATACGGCGCACACTTCGCCGAGGTAGGTGTCGAGCAGACGACGGGCGAGGTCCGCGTGCGCCGTATGCTCGGCGTGTACGCCGCCGGCCGCATCCTCAATCCCAAGACGTCGCGGTCGCAGTTGATCGGTGGATTGATATGGGGCGTCGGCTCGGCACTGGAAGAAGAGGCCGTGGTCGACCCGGGCATCGGCGCCTTCGTCACCCACGACCTCGTGCACTATCACGTGCCCGTCCATGCCGACGTGCCCGAGGTCGAGGTCGTGATGCTCGACGAGTTCGATCTCCACGCCAATGTGCTTGGTTCCAAGGGCCTGGGCGAGCTCGGCATATGCGGCGCCGGCGCCGCCGTCGCAAACGCCGTCTACAACGCCTGCGGCGCGCGCGTACGCGACTATCCGATCACGCTCGACAAGGTGCTGACGGCCCTGGCGCGGCGACAGGGGTAGTTGAGCGCTACTTCCCGATGCAGAAGTCGCGGAAGATGATGTCCAAAAGCTCGTCGATGCGCACCGTACCGGTGATCCGGCCGAGCGCGCGCATCGCCAGTCGTACATCTTCGGCCGCCAAGGCGACTTCCGGCGCCGTCAGAGCGCGTGCGAGCGACGCCTGACACTCCACCAGCGCCTCGCGATGACGGGCCCGGGTGAGCGGTGGCGCGCCACCTTCCTGCATCAGCCCTTCGGCGGCTCGCTCGATGCGGGCCAGCAACGCCGGCAGGCCGTCACCCGACAACACCGACAACGCCACGACGTCGGCATCGTCAACTGGCGCGCGATCGGACTTGTTCACGACGACGACGTCGCGCCTCCCATCCCAACGTTCGGTGCTCGCCAGAAGCCTATCGCGCTCGGAGCGCCAGTCGCCCGTCGCATCGAGCACCAGCAGCCGCAGGTCGGCGCTGGCGGCGCGCGCGCGGGCGCGCCGCACGCCCTCCTGCTCGATGGCGTCGCCTGAGTCGCGCAGGCCTGCAGTGTCGGCCAGCACTACCGGCCAGCCGCCGAGATCGAGATGGATTTCTATGACATCGCGCGTCGTCCCGGCGGTTTCCGACACGATTGCCGCGTCGCGTCGCGCCAGCAGGTTGAGCAGCGATGACTTGCCGGCGTTGGGCGGCCCGATGATGGCGATGTGCAGCCCTTCGCGCAGCCGCTCGCCACGGCGATCCTCGAGATGTGAGGCGATCTCGGATTGCAGCCGGGTGATGCCGGCGCGGACCTCGTCGGCGATGCCGGCCGGCAGATCCTCGTCGGGAAAATCGATGGCGGCTTCGAGGTGCGCCAGAGTCCGCAAGCCCAGGGTGCGCCAATCCTCGTAGAGGCGATGCAGTGCACCATCCATCTGCTGCAGCGCCTGCCGCCGCTGCTGGTCGGTCTCGGCGGCAACGAGGTCGGCAATGGCCTCCGCCTCGGTGAGGTCGAGCTTGCCGTGCTCAACGGCGCGGCGCGTGAACTCGCCGGGCTCGGCCATGCGGCAGAAGCCGAGCTTGGCGATCGCGTCGAGCGCGCCGCCGACCACGGCGCGGCCGCCGTGCAGGTGCAGCTCGGCCATGGTCTCGCCGGTCTCGCTGTTGGGCGCCTCGAACCACACGACCAGCCCGCGATCGATGGTCTCGCCGCTCAGCGGGTCGATCAGGCTGCGCAGGGTCATGCGACGCGGCGCGGGCAGCGCCGGCGCGCGCGCCGAATGACCGCGCTCGAAGGCCCCGCGCTCGGTGAGGAAGACCAGCGCCTCCCCGGCCCGCGGCCCGCTCAGGCGAATGACCGAAATCGCCCCGGGATGCGCTCGCGACGGCACGGGCGTGCCAAGCGCATAGATCGTGTCGACCTCCATCAGGTACGGCGCGGCTGGCCGGCCGGCGGACGGGTGGTCGGTGTCGGCGTCGCGCCCGGCGGTGGGCGGGCAATCACCTTGTCGGAGATCTTATCGTACAGCGTTTCAGGGATCAGCCGGCGCTCGACCAGCTCGGTCTTGGCCTTGAAGGGCCGCGCACGGATGATGGCGTCGGCGCGCACCTCGCCGATGCCCTCCAGCGACATGAGATCGTCGCGGCTGGCGCTGTTGATGTCGATGAGACTGGCAGCCGGTGCAGCGGGGGCCGGCGCCGGCCGCGTCTGGGCCGCGGCGGTTGCTGCACCCAGAAGCAATGCCAAGCCGACGGAAAGAATTCTTGCGCGCATGCCCGACAAAGTAAGCCAAGCGACGCTCTCTTCCCATGCCGGTATCGGCCGCAGCGCGGAGGAATACATGCAGTAGTCGTAACTGACCGCAGTTCTTGACAATATTGCACTATAGTTATATTCTCGACTACTCCTTCCGCGCACGACAACTGCCCGACGGGGAGTTCTCCGCCTTCGCAATTCGGCCCTACAGATAGGGGTGCGGTCCATTAAACACCACCACGCGGGACTGTCGGAAATGCCAGAAATGCCGCAAAATCCTCGTATCTTTGACGGCACCGCATGCACTGCCGACTGTGCGAAATCGGGGTGCCGGGCCCCGACTAAGTTATGACTTCCTCCCAGGCCGGGGTCGGCCGCAAGGCGAAGGGTACCTTCCAGCGTTGATAGTTCGTCCGGTCGATCAGCGCCGCCGGCACCATGATCGATGGTGGAACCGCCACGCCGCGCAGATGGCGCAAGGCGGCGCGGGCGGCGATGGCCGCGATGTTGAAAGCGCTGAAGTCGACGCTGGCCTGCATGGTCCCGCGCTCGATGTTGTCGATCGCCTCGGGCAGGCCGTTGACGCCCACCACCTTGGCCGTGCGGCCGGCCGCCGCCAGCGCCTGCAGCACACCGAAGGCCATGACGTCGTTCGACGTCCAGGCGCCGTCGATCTCGCCATGCTCGGCCAGCAGCCGTGCCATTTCCGCGCGCGCCGGCGCTTGCTGGAAGTAACCGACTCCCATGCCGACGAGCCGAATGGCCGGCGTCTCGGCCAACGCCCTTTGCAGCCCGACGGTGCGGTCACGACTCGTCGGCGCGGCCGGCGTGCCCTCGATGGCGACGATCCGGCCCGACCCGCCGAGGGCGCGGAACAGCGCCCCGGCCGCAGTGTGGCCGACAGCGACATCGTCGGAACCGACGAAGCTTATAACCTTGCCTTCCATGCGATTGATGCAGGTCACGACCGGAACGCCGGCGTCGGCGAAGCGGGCGAGGTCGGGCACCATCTTCCTGTCGTCGACCGGCACAAACACCACGGCGTCGGGTGCCGCGGCCAGCGCCTCGCCGACCAGGGCCTTCTGCTGCCCGACGTCGTCGGCAAGCCTCGGCACAAAGTGCACGGTCCGAGCGCCGGCCTCGGCAGCGACCCGGTCGGCGGCCAGACGGGCCGCCGCATAGGCCGGATTGACGCGGTTCTTGGTGAAGACAGCGAGGGTGAAGGGGCGGGCCATGGTCCCTATTTTAGGCACCCCTTAGCCTGTAGTATCGCGCCGCAAATGGGCAAGCCTTACGACCAGATTCCTGACCGCCGCGCCATCGTGCGGCGGCGCGCCCTGGAAGAGGCCCTGGCCGATCTGGTCGAGGATTTGCCGACCGGCGCCGAGCCGCCGCGTCCGGCCGTGCTCGCCCTGGTGCGTGAAGCGCTGGCCGTCGGCCGCGCCGAGATCCGCCGCCGCTTCGAAGACCCCGGGCCATTGCGCAACGACGGCGACCAGGTGCTGGCCGCCACCTCGTTCCTGATGGACCAGCTGATCCGGGTGATCTTCGATTTCGCCGACCAGCGCATCTATCCCGCCGCCAATCCGAGTACGGCCGAGCGCCTGGGCGTGGTGGCGACCGGCGGCTACGGCCGCGGCGAACTGGCGCCCCTGTCGGACATCGATCTTCTGTTTCTGCGGCCCTACAAGCAGACGCCGCGCGGCGAGCAGATCGTGGAGTTCATGCTCTACCTGCTGTGGGACCTCGGCCTGAAGGTCGGACACGCCACACGCACCGTCGACGAAAGCCTGCGCTACGCCGAACGCGACCAGACCATCCGGACCGCGCTCCTGGAGGCGCGTTACGTGTGGGGCGACCGCGAGCTGTTCGACGAGATGAACAAGGGTTTCGCCCAGAAGTTCCTGAACGGCGACGGCCGCGACTTCGTCGAGGCCAAGCTCGCCGAGCGCGACCAGCGCCATCAGCGCATGGGCGATTCGCGCTACGTCGTCGAGCCCAACGTCAAGGAAGGCAAGGGGGGGTTGCGCGACCTGCACCTGCTGTTCTGGATCGCCGAGTATCTCTATCGCGTCCATGAGCCCAGCGAGCTGGTCGCCAAGGGCGTGCTAACCAGGGAAGAGGCGCGCCATTTCGAGCGTGCGGAACGCTTCTTCACGACGGTGCGCTGCCATATCCACTATCTCACCGGGCGTGCCGACGACCGCCTTTCGTTCGAGCTGCAGCGCGAGATCGCGGCGCGTCTCGGCTACCAGGACCGCCCGGGAAGCCGCGGCGTCGAGCGCTTCACCAAGCACTACTACCTGCACGCCAAGGTCGTCGGCGACCTCACGCGCATCTTCATCGCCGCGCTGGAGGACAGCCGCCGGCGCAAGCCCAGGCTCGCCGCCCTGTGGCAGACCT
>JAEZIF010000149.1 GCA_023416135.1 Pseudomonadota bacterium | reverse complement strand
ACCATGTGCAGCTTGCCGAGCGGCACCATGCCGGCGGCGGTGAGCCGCTCGACCGTGTTGGAAGTCTCGGTGGCGACGCGCTTCTCGAACATCTTGGAGCCGCCGGTGCCGATGCGGCCGGCGATGTCGCAGAGATCCTTGTAGGCGATGGGCAGGCCATGCAGCGGTCCAAGCGGAAACCCGCCGGCGCGCATCTTGTCGGCGCCGTCGGCCATTGCCTTGGGCTCCTTGGCATAGACCTCGGTGAAGGCATGCAGCTTTTCTATCGACTTGGCGATCCGGCCGAGCAGGGTGTCGACGATCTCGCGCGAGGAGAACTTCTTGGCGGCGAGGCCGGCCGAGAGTTCGGTCAAGGTGAGATCATGAAGCTGCATGTCGACGGTCTCCTCATTCTTCGTACGCCATAGACACAGCGACCTCGTTCCGAGGACCGCTCTTCAGTAGGTTGCCCGCCCACCGGACAGGTCGAACGTCGCACCGGTGGCAAAGGTGCAAAGGTCCGATGCCAGCCAGGCGACCATTTCGGCCACTTCCTCGACCTCGCCGAAACGGTTCATTGGGATCTCGGAGAGCATGTACTGGATGTGCTGCTCGGTCATCTGGCTGAACAGCTCCGTCTTGACCACGGCCGGCGCCACGCAGTTCACCAGCACGCCCGTGGTCGCCAGTTCCTTGCCGAGTGATTTGGTGAGGCCGATCACGCCCGCCTTGGAAGCGGAGTAGGCGGACGCGTTGGGATTTCCTTCCTTGCCGGCCACCGAGGCGATGTTGACGATGCGGCCGCGACCACGCTTGGCCATGCCGCCGGCGACGGCGCGATTGCACAGGAAGACGCCCGTCAGATTGATGTCGATCACCTGCTTCCAGGCATCGACGGGATAGCTCACGACCGTGGTGTTGGGACCGGTGATGCCGGCGCTGGCGACCAGGATGTCGGGCGGGGCGAGCTGGTCCTCGGTGGCGGCCAGCGCCTTGTCGATCGACTCCTCGCTGGTCACGTCGACTTCCACCGCGACGGCGCCCTTGCCCAGCGATGCCGCCGACTGCCTGGCGCGGTCGATGTCGCGGTCCCACAGCGCCACGCGGCCGCCGCCGGCCGCGATCCTGAAGGCGCAGGCAAGGCCGATGCCGCGCGCACCGCCGGTCACGATGGCCGTGCGGTCCTTGAACAACGCCGCCTGCATGGCTGCCTCCCAAATCCTTGAATTATCTCATAATTCCTACCATATCGAGCTGTCCCTCCATCCGCTACAGTTACCCATGCCTACACCCGTACCGGCTTCCATCGATGCTACTCTCGAGCTTCTGAAGGGCGGCGATTACATCGCCGATCGCAGCCTCGCCACCGTGCTCTATCTGGCGCTGAAGCTCGGTCGCCCGCTGTTCTGCGAAGGCGAGGCGGGGGTGGGCAAGACCGAGATCGCCAAGGTTCTGTCATCGACGCTGAAGCGGCCGTTGATCCGACTGCAATGCTACGAAGGGCTCGACGTCAATTCCGCGGTCTATGAATGGAACTACTCGCGCCAGATGATCGAGATCCGGCTGGCCGAGGCCCAGGGTGTGCACGATCGAGGCCAGCTCGCGGCCGATATCTTCGACGAGCGTTTCCTGATCCGCCGCCCCTTGCTCGAGGCGCTGAGCCCGCATGCCGAGGGTGCGCCGATCCTGCTGATCGACGAGCTCGACCGCACCGACGAGCCGTTCGAAGCTTACCTGCTGGAGGTGCTGTCCGACTTCCAGGTGACGATCCCCGAGCTCGGCACGATCAAGGCGACCGAGACGCCGATCGTGATCATCACGTCGAACCGCACCCGCGAGATCCACGACGCACTGAAGCGGCGCTGTTTCTATCACTGGGTCGACTATCCCGACCTCAAGCGCGAGCTGGAGATCCTCAAGGTCAAGGCGCCCGGCGCCAGCGAGCGGCTGTCGCGCCAGGTCGTGGGCTTCGTCCAGGAACTGCGCAAGCTCGACCTGTTCAAGGCGCCGGGCGTCGCCGAATCGATTGACTGGGCGACTGCGCTGTCGGAACTGAACGCACTCGACCTCGATCCCCGCACCATCAACGACACGCTGGGCGTACTGCTGAAATACCAGGACGACATCCAGCGCTTGCAGGGCTCCGAAGCCGCCGAGATCCTGCGCAAGGTGAAGTCCGACATCGCCGCCCAGCCGCTGGGGTAGGGGAGTAGACGGCGTGCGCCTCCATCCCGACCATCGCTTTCCCTTCACGCTCCTCTCCCCCGCTAGGGGGAGAGGCGGGGAGAGGGGAATGAGTAAGAAGGCCCAGAGAGCACGAGAGCTGCGGCGCGATCCCAGCCGCGCCGAGCGCATCTGCTGGGAATTGATCCGTGCCCACCGCATGGAAGGCATCAAGTTCCGCCGCCAGCATCCGATTGGTCCCTACTTTGCCGACTTCGCGTGCGCCTCGAGAGGACTAGTCATTGAGATCGACGGCGATCATCACGCTGACCAAGTAGAAGCGGACGCGAGGCGTACAGCCGTGATGGAGAGTCAAGGATGGAAGGTCGTTCGCTTCGGCGCGAATGAAGTCGTGCAAAATCCTGAGGGCATTTGGACGAGGATTCAAAGCCTGATCAATGATGGCACGTCACCCCCTCTCCTATCCTCTCCCCCTACCGGGGGAGAGGAACATGAGGGATCTGTGGCTTCCGAGGGTGCGAGGTGATGATGGACCCGCTCCGCGAAGCCCCAGCATCATCAGATAGCCGTAGCGGCATGCTGGCCAACAACATCGTGCATTTCGCCCGCACGCTGCGGACCGCCGGCCTGCGCGTCGGGCCGGGCCAGGTCCTGCGTGCCATCGAGGCCGTCGAGGCTGCCGGTCTTCGCAAGCGCGACGACTTCTACTGGACGCTGCACTCGGTGTTCGTGAACCGGCGCGACCAGCGTGAGATCTTCGACCAGGCCTTCCACGTCTACTGGCGCAATCCGCGTCTCCTCGAGAAGATGATGGAAATGCTCCTGCCGTCGGTCAGCGTGCCGGCCGATCCCGACGACAAGAAGCAGCTCAGCCGCCGCCTGCAGGAGGCTTTGCAGCCCGGCCGTGGCGAGGCGCCGAAGGAGGAGAGCGAGCCGCCCGAAGTCGAGATCGAGGCGACCTTCACGGTCTCAGAACGCGAAGTCCTGCAGCACCGCGACTTCGAGCAGATGTCTCAGACCGAGATCGACGAGGCGCTGCGCGCCATCTCGCGGTTGCGCCTGCCGGTGCCGCTGCGCCGTACGCGGCGCTACCAGCCGGCTCGCCGCGGCCCGCGGGTCGACTTCCGCGCCTCGCTGCGCCGCGCGCTCAGGCCCGAGGGCCTGACCGAGCTGCGCAAGCGCGAGCCGCGCAAGCGGCCGCCGCCGCTGGTCATCCTGTGCGACATCTCCGGGTCGATGGCCCGCTACACGCGCATGTTCCTGCATTTCATGCACGCCATCACCAACGACCGCGACCGCGTCTTTTGCTTCACCTTCGGCACGCGGCTCAGCAACGTGAGCCGGGCGTTGCGCAACAAGGACGTCGACATCGCGCTGCAGAAGGCATCTGCCCAGGTCGAGGACTGGTCGGGCGGCACGCGCATCGGCCAGACGCTGCACGAATTCAACAACAAGTGGTCGCGCCGGGTGCTGGGGCAGGGCGCCGTGGTGCTGCTGATCACCGACGGGCTCGATCGCGAGGGCGCGGCCGGGCTGGCCGAGGAAATGGAGCGGCTGCACAAGTCGTGCTCCCGCCTGATCTGGCTGAACCCGCTCTTGCGGTACGGCGCCTACGAGCCCAAATCTCAGGGGAACAAGGCCATGTTGCCCCATGTCGACGAGTTCCGGCCGGTGCATAATCTCGACAGCCTGGCCGGGCTCATAGCCGCGCTTGGCGCCGCGCCGTTGGCGGCCGACAAGCGGCTGGCGGGTTGGCAAACGGAATTGCGTCGCCACGAGGACGACTGATCATGTTCCTCTCCCCCTGGCGGGGGAGAGCAGCAAGAAAGAGACGAGAAGCGAAGCAAGGAAGAGGCCGGGCGAGAGGAGCAAGACGATGAGTGACGCACTGGATGTCTTCGAACAGGTCAACAAGTGGAAGGCCTCCGGCAAGGGCGTGGCCATCGCGACCGTGATCACCACCTGGGGCTCCTCGCCACGACCGGTCGGCAGCCAGCTCGGCGTCGACGACACCGGCGCCATGGTGGGTTCGGTATCCGGCGGCTGCATCGAAGGCGCGGTCGTGAAGGAAGCGCTGGACGCGATCAAGGACGGCAAGCCGCGGCTGCTGGATTTCGGCGTCACCGACGAGCAGGCCTGGGACGTCGGTCTCGCCTGCGGCGGCAAGGTCCAGGTCTTCGTCGAGAAGGTGAACTGAGATGAAGGCCGAGACCATCAAAGCCCTGCAGGAAGCCCGCAGCCAGCGCCGTGCCGTTGCCCTGGCGACGCGGCTGAGCGATGCGGCCGAGGCGCTGGTCTATCTCGACAAGGCGGAAGGCGCGCTCGCGGGCGATACTGCCATCGTCTCGGCGGCGCGCCGGGCCATGGATGTCGGCCGCAGCGAGACCGTCGACATCGGCGGCGAGAAGATCTTCCTCAATGTCTACGTGCCGCCGCCGCGGCTGATCGTCGTCGGCGCCGTCCACATCGCACAATCGCTGGCGCCGATGGCGGCCATGCTCGACTTCGACGTCACCGTGGTCGATCCGCGCGGCGCCTGGGCGACCACCAACCGCTTCCCCGGAGTGAAGGTCATACAGGACTGGGCCGACGAGGCCTTCCAGGCCATGGGCCTCGATTCGTCCACGGCGGTGGTGACCCTGACCCACGACCCCAAGCTCGACGATCCGGCGCTGGAAGCGGCGCTCAGATCCGACGTCTTCTATGTCGGGGCGCTCGGCAGCAGGCGCACCCACGCCAAGCGCAAGGACCGCCTGAGCGAGGCCGGCATCACCGAAGAGCAGTTCTCGCGCATCCATGGGCCGGTCGGGCTCAACATCGGCGCCAAATCGCCGGCCGAGATCGCCGTGTCGATCCTCGGCCAGATCGTCGAGGTGCGGGCGCGCCGGCTCGAGGCGCTTGCCGCGCCGAAGGTGGCGGCGGCGTGAGATTCGGCGAAACGCCCATCGACGAGGCCATCGGCGCCATCCTGGCGCACAGCTGGCGCGCGAACGGCGTCAATTTTTCCAAAGGCCGCATCCTGTCGGGCGACGACGTGGCCAGGCTGAAGTCGGCGGGCGTGTCGACCATCGTGGCGGCGCGACTCGATGTCGACGACATCCACGAGGACGAGGCGGCGGCGACCCTCGCCAAGGCGTTGGCGGGCGAGGGGATCGAGGTCACGGCGCCGTTCACCGGCCGCTGCAATCACTTCGCCCGCGAGGCGGGTCTTGCCGTGGTCGATCACGAGCGCATCGATGCACTGAACGAAGCCGACGAATCGGTCACCGTGGCGAGCTTGCCGCCGTTCGCGCGCGTCGAGCCCCGTCAGATGGTTGCCACCGTCAAGATCATTCCCTATGCCGCCCCGCGTGCGGCGGTGGCTCGTGCGCTCGAGGTGGCCAAGGCGGCCAACCGGCCTCTGGTCTCTGTTGCGCCGTTCAGGGCGATGAAGGCGGGGCTGGTGCAGACCAGGCTTCCCGGCACGCGCGACAAGGTCCTGGACAAGGCGGTCGGCACCACGACCAAGCGGCTGACGTCTCTCGGCAGCACGCTGGTCGGCGAGCGGCGCGTCGACCACGACGCCAAGGCCATCGCCGGCGCTCTGCAGGAGCTGAAGGGCGAAGGCTGCGACATTTTCCTGATCGCCGGCGCCTCCGCGATCGTCGACCGCCATGACGTCGTGCCCGCGGGCATCGAGCAGGCGGGCGGTGAAGTCATCCATTTCGGAATGCCGGTCGACCCCGGCAACTTGCTGCTGACCGGCGAGTTCGAGGGCAAGCCGGTGCTGGGCCTGCCGGGCTGCGCCAAGTCGCCCAAGTACAACGGCTTCGACATGGTGCTGGAGCGGCTCGCTGCCGGCCTGACGGTCGGCCGCGCCGAGATCGTGCGCATGGGCGCCGGCGGCCTCCTGGCCGAGATCGCGAGTCGCCCGCAGCCGCGCGACGACAGCGACGGCGAGGAGGCGGGACCACAGGCAGCGCCGCGCGTCGCCGCGTTGGTGCTCGCGGCCGGACGGTCGACGCGCATGGGCGGTCCCAACAAGATGCTGGCCGATGCCGAAGGGCAGCCCCTGGTCGTGCACGCGGTGAAGGCAGCGCTCGCCTCGCAGGCCGTCGAGGTCGTCGTCGTGCTGGGCAACATGGCGGAGGAGGTGCGGTCGGCCATCGAGAAGGCGATCCCGGCAAAGGCGCGGCTGCGCTTCGTCGTCAATCCGGACTTCGCCGACGGCCTCAGCACCTCGGTGGGGACGGGCATTGGCGCCCTGGGCAAGGACATCGATGCGGCGATCGTCCAACTCGGCGACATGCCGGGCGTGGGCGCACCGTTGCTCGACCGCCTGATGGCGGCCTTCAGTCCCGTGGAGGGCCGCTCGATCTGCGTGCCGACGGTCGGCGGCAAGCGGGGCAATCCCGTGCTGTGGGCGCGCCGCTTCTTCCCGGAGATGAACAAGCTCTCCGGCGATTCGGGCGCCAAGCATCTGATCGGCGAGCATGCCGATCTCGTCTGCGAGGTCGAGATGACGGGCGAGGCCGCGATCACCGATATCGACACACCCGAGGCGCTGGCCGCCTGGCGGGCACGAAGCAAGCCGATGAGGGCTGATCCATGAGTTTCGACGTTGCGGCCGTCCGACGGCAGTTCCCCATCCTGTCGCAGATCATCGACGGCCAGCCGGTCCACTATCTCGACAACGGCGCCTCGGCGCAGACGCCCGAGGTCGTGCTCGACGCGGTGCGGACCTACGAGACCACAAGCCGCGCCAACGTGCTGCGCGGCGTGCATCGCCTGGCCGAGCGCGCTACCGGGGCCTATGAAAACGCCCGCATCGAGGTCGCGAACTTTCTCGGCGTCGATCCGATGGAGGTGGTGTTCACCGGCGGCTGCACGGCGGCTATCAACCTCGTCGCCTATTCCTACGGCTCGCTGCTGAAGCCGGGCGATCGCATCATCGTCTCGGAGCTGGAGCACCATTCCAACATCGTGCCCTGGCAGCTCCTGCGCCAGAGGAGCGGCATCGAGATCGACGTCGTGCCGGTCACCGTCAACGGCCGCATCGATCTCGATGCGCTGCCGCGGCTGCTGACGCCTCGCACCAGGCTGATCTCGCTCGCTCACGTCTCCAACGTTACCGGCACGCTGGTCGACGTGCATGCCGTGGTGACGCTGGCGCGCACGGTCGGCGCCAAGGTCATGCTCGACGGCGCGCAGCGGGCCCCGCACGGGCCGCTCGACCTGCCGGCCATGGGCATCGATTTCTACGTCTTCGCCGGCCACAAGGCCTACGGCCCCAACGGCATCGGCGTGCTGTGGGCCAAGCCCGAGCTCCTGGAGGCGATGCCGCCGTTCCATGGCGGCGGCTCGATGATCGGTCGCGTCACCTTCGCCGAGACGACCTGGGCGCCGCCGCCGCGCCGCTTCGAAGCCGGCACGCCGCCGATCGGGCCGGCGATCGGCCTCGGCGCCGCCTGCAAATGGATGCGTACCCTCGATTGGAAGGAGGCGCACGCTCACGAGATGGGCCTGGTCGAGCGGTTGATGGATGGCCTGCAGAGGATCGACGGCGCGACGCTGTTCGGGCCGGCCAGCACGCAGAACCGCTATCCCGTCGTGTCGTTCCTCCTCGACGGCGTGCATCCGCACGACGTGGCGCAAACGCTCGATTCGTTCGGCGTCGCGGTGCGTGCCGGCCATCACTGCTGCCAGCCCTTGATGGACCGCTTCGATCTCGACGGCACGACGCGCGTGTCGATCGCGCCTTACAACGACAACACCGACATCGACGCCCTGCTGACCGGCGTCCAGCACGCGGCGCGTACTCTCCGATGACCGACCAGCTCTATCAGGACCGCATCGTCTCCCTGGCCAAGGCCAAGACCGGTGCGGGCAAGCTCGCCAATCCGACCAAGTCGGCGCGGCGCGACAATCCCCTGTGCGGTGATCGCGTCGTCGTCGACGTGACGCTCGACGATGGCGGCAAGATTACCGAGATCGGCCAACAGGTACGCGGCTGCCTGCTCTGCCAGGCCTCGGCCTCGGCGCTGGCCTCGGTCGCCGTCGGCCGCGACGCCGCCGGCATCGAGAAGGTGCGGCTAGACGCCGAGTGCGCGATCGGCCGCGAAGAGGGCGAGGCCGGCGAGCCGTTCTCGGCCTTCGCTCCCGTGAAGGCGCACAAGTCGCGGCACGAATGCGTGCTGCTGCCGTTCGAGGCGCTGAAAGACGCGATGTCCTGACGGAGTGCTGTTCGCCGGCTCAAAGCTTGATGATTGCCGCAAGGGAGGCGAGACCCGTGGCCAGCATGACGCCTAGTACCTGGAATCACAATTGACTGATACGTCGGCCTTTGACGCGTCTTTGGTGAACTTTGGTTTTTGTCCAGACGAAGGGCTTGGGGTTGGTGTTGTAGGCTTCGATGAAGGCATCGATGTGCTC
>JAEZIF010000129.1 GCA_023416135.1 Pseudomonadota bacterium | reverse complement strand
TCGCGGGCATCCCGTCCGGGGTCAAGCACCTGTCGCTGGATGGCGAGATCACGGTCAGCAACAGCAGCGCGAGCCTCGTGGCGAGGACGGCCGGCCCTGACGGAAACATCGACAGCGGCGGCAGCGATTACACGTTCCTGATCATGTCGCCTGAGGGAGTCGGCGCGGTCGTGCCCGTTGCGAACGGCTCAGCCTCCGGCTGGGTCCTTACTGGTGCGATCGACAACATCACCTATGGCGCCTCGGTGAGCTTGAAGATCAACAACATCCAAGCAGCCAAGCGAAAGGTCGCCAGGTGGGAGGGAGCCTGGCGCACTGGCGGCACAACGGCCGTCATGCGTACGGGCAGCGGTACGCGCGTAGCCGATGAGGGAATCACTGGGCTCGAGTTATCGGTAACAGCCGGCACGATGGCCGGCGCCTTCACTCTGTTCGCGAGCTAGGCGCGTCATGGCCTTACTTCGGCTGGAGCCGGGAGCCTGGGACCTGCGTCGACTGCTCGTGCGAGACGGTCTCGATTCCGAACGCTTCCCTTTGTGCCATCAGTGCCGACGCGCCCACAAGCGCGACGATTGGCGGATCCGGTTTCGCCTGTCCCTGTCTTCGATAACTGCCGCCGTCTGGCATCTGACGATGCTGACCCATTCGGCTGGACGCGGCAAGGAAATGCAACCTGGGCCAGGAGCGGCCCATGGGCTCGAGAGAGACCATGGGTGACGCCCCAAACGGGTCCGGACGCGGCGTGGCGGCCTATCGCTGGTGGATCAGCGTCGGCATGACCGCGACGCTGGCTCTCGTCGGCTTGATCCTGACCACGGTCAGGGAGACGGCCAGCGACGTGACCGTGCTCAAGATCAGCATGGGGCAGCTCACGACGACGCAGACCCACCACACCCTGCGGCTCGACGCTCAAGACCGGCGCAACGACCTTCAGGACCAGAAGATCGACGCCTTGCAGCAGCGCGTCTGGCAGCTCCCTCTTCAACCCCCTCGATAAGGAACCGACATGAAAGTCAGCCCCAAGGGTCGCGACCTGATAGCGGAGTTCGAGCAGGGTCCGAGTGGCGGCCCGGCGCTCACGGCCTACCCGTGCCCGGCCGGCAAATGGACGATCGGCTACGGCCACACGGCAGGCGTGACGCCCGGCGACACGCTGGCCAGCAAGGCGCATGCCGAGAGGCTGCTGGACGATGATCTGGTGGAATGGGCGGCCGGCGTCGAGAAGGTGCTGGGTGGCGCCAGCACCACGCAACACGAGTTCGATGCCATGGTGTCGCTCGCCTTCAACATCGGCGTCGGCGCGTTTGCCGGGTCCACTCCGCTGCGGCTGCACAAAGCCGGCGACAGGATCGGCGCGGCTCGCGCCTTCGGCCTGTGGAACAAGGCCACGGTCAGCGGCAGGCTGGTCGAAATGCCGGGCCTGACGCGCCGACGTGGGGCGGAGACGGCGCTGTACCTGACACCCGACCCGCTGACCGTCGCCGAGGCCGCGCCGCCGCTGCCGATGCCCCAGGCAGTGGCCGTCGAGAGGCCGGCGGCCAAGAGCACGACCGTCATTGCCGGTGGTGTTTCCGTGGCGGCTGGTGCTGCTTCCGTGGCCGATCAGATCAATCAGGTGACGCCGATCGTCCAGAGCATCACGACCGCCGGAACCACGCTTCAGGGCATGCTGAAGCTCGGCGGCGCCGCGTTGTCCATGATTGCCCTGGCTGCCGTGGCCTTCATGCTCTGGCGCTACATCCGGAAGCGGCGGCGCGCCGAGGTGCTGAGCACATGATGGCGACCGCCTTTTGCACCGCGCTCGCCGCGGCGATCGGGACGGGATGTCTGTCGGTGCGCCTCGCGGCGGATCGATATAGCCAGCGCTCGCTGCCTTGGTCTGTCTCGGCGATCGTGTTCCTCGCGTTCGGCGGCTGTGGCGCGTGGGAGCTTCTACCATGAGCGGCCTTCTGTCCGGGATCTGGCAGAAGGTCATCCTCGCCGCGGCGTTGATCGGCGCCGTCGTGCTGGTGCTGGCTCGCGTGTTCGGAGCAGGGAAGGCCGCCCAGCGATTCGAGCAACTTCAGGACACGGTAGAGACCCAACGGAGAATCCAAGATGCGGACGCTGCTGGCCCTCGCACTGCTGACGACGTTGACCGCAGGCTGCGCGACGGCACCTTCTAGCGCCTGCCCTCGGGAGGTGGACTACTCGCCCGAGCAACAGAAGCAGGCGGCGCTGGAGCTCCAGGCGATGCCGGCCAATTCGATCGTCCGCGGCACGATGATGCCGGACTACGGGAGGCTGCGGGATCAGGCCAGGGCATGCAGGGCAAGCTAGGAACTAGAAAACTTCCAAAGTGGAACCTCCAAGCACCCTTCAAAGTTGAAGCGGCGGATGTGTTGCGTCGCGACGCATTGGAGTGGAACCGGGACGAGTATTGCCTCCCGGTTTCTGTACGTCCGTAATTGGAGGGACTGTGCAGGACAAATTCGCGACGCTGAGGGCGTTGTGCCAGGTGGCCGGCATTATTGGCGCCGGACT
>JAEZIF010000102.1 GCA_023416135.1 Pseudomonadota bacterium | reverse complement strand
TAGGGGAAGCCGTAATAGAGCGTCATACCGATATCGTTAGCGTAGCGGCGGCGCCTTTCTTCGGCGTTCCACATGCCCCTGAAACCGAGGACCTCGCAGGTGATGTAGACGTTGTTCTCCCACTCCTCGTCCTCTTTTTCCTCGAATATTTCAGGCGCGTAGGGCTGACCTCCGACATCGTGTGTGGGCCATATATAGGCCTCGTATAGGGTATGCGGGACCTCGTAAGGCCAATCTTGAGCTTGGTGGATCGCCGGCATCAATTGGGAGCCGGTTTCGTAGATCTTGCGGGTTTCTCTGGGTGACGGCATCGCGCTTCTCCATTGTTTCTCGAGTAGAGACAGGGGGCTCTGCATCGCAGCAATTGGTTTAAACGGCTTCAAGATGCGGCGTCGTCAGGCTTGATCTGGTCAATGCTGGAACGCCGCGCGATGCGACAAGCGACAGCGCCTCACAGCATCGTGAAGTTTTCGCCGTCAGGAAGGCGTAGCTGTGTGGTGCTTATGTATTTCATGGGGTGTGGTATTTGATTAGTGCAGTATGCGTGACCTGCCCTGATTTTTCGGACCACGGCTAAGTTGAGAGAGCTGGCGTCTCCTGGCTGTCGTCTTGTCCCTTCAAGGACGATGGTGCAACGGGCTGGGGCGCGAAGTCCCCGATATCGCGCAGCGCCCGGGCCCGTTGCGGAAGCGGGAGATGCTCCTTGAGCCTTGCGGTGAACACCGCCGGCGTCAAATAGCCGAGGCTGGAATGCGGGTGGACTCCCTTGTAGTGGCGGCATCCAAGCCTCGATCACGACCTTGGACTCGGTGCGCGACAGGAACCACTCCAGGCTCAGGCATTCGTCGCGGAACTTGCCGTTGAAGCTTTCGCCACCTGCCGGCCGGCAAGGCGCGCGAGGTGCGCTGATGCTCAAGGCCATCAATGCTCAAGAACAATTCCAGGCTGCGCAGTGCAAAGGGGCCGAGGCCGCTGCCCGGCTCAACAGCATGAGGCTCGGCAAGGCGGCCGAACTGGTCGAGCGCCTGAAGTGGCCGCGCGCACGGGCGTCCCAATGGGGCTTCTCGCACTTTACCCGGACGATCAGGCCCTCGATCTGAGGGGCAGCTGACTAGCATAGCGAACCGTCGCCGAGACCGATCGCTCAGCGCTTCCAGAACTTGTAGCCGGTTTTCCGGGAGATACTGGACTCCCGGCAGATATCCGTCATGGCCTCGCCCTCCAGCAGGCGGGACACGAACCGCAGCCGCTCGCCCATAACCGAACACTCCTTCCACGGCATCGACACCTCCCGACTTTTGCCGGGAAGTGTTACCCATGTGTCCGGTACGTTCCGTCACCCATGTCTCGGGTCGCTCAAACAGAACTGGGCATGCAGGGAATGGCAGGCTTTGCGCCCGATGCGGCAATCAGCGCCCAGAACAGGTTGCTCCGTAAGGGGGGGGAGGCCGCTCAATACGCGCGGCGTCGAACGTTGCCTGATCGATGAGCGGCGGCACGGCGACCGTGACGATCTCGCCGGCGGGTTTGACCGCATTGTTCTTGCCGCGCTTCTTGAACTCGTGGCGGCCGGCATAGGTCAGGCACCAGCAACGGCCTGCCCGATTCCCCAGCGCCCGCCGTCGCGGGTGAAAATGCGACCGGTTGAGACGCGCCGCGATGTTCTTGACGCCCCATCGATTTGCGCAGCACGGGCGGGCTCGAGAGCTCTTCTTTCTCTCCGATAAGGATAGTTCATTCCCCGTTCTGCCCGCGCTGCAGGGGCGCTGTCGCAGGCGAACCCAAAATTAAGCCCATCGGCTCCAGCCGATGGGCTCAAGTGACCGCCTGGTGAAGACTGAACCAGGACAGTCGGGGGAACCTTGAATGGACCGGTCTACTGGATGACGATCTCGACGCGACGATTCTGGGGCTCGCGTACCCCGTCGCCGGTCTGCACCAGCAGGCCCTTCTCGCCCATGCCGATCACCGTGATCGCCTGCGCCGGCACACCGTCACGTACCAGGGCGTCCTTCACGGCGTTGGCGCGGCGCAGAGACAGCGCCATGTTGTAGCTCTCAGGCCCCGACGTGTCGGTGTGGCCGGTCGCCGTGATGCGCGCGTTGCCCTTCTGCTTGAAGGCATCGGCCGCCTGTTGGATGGTGTTCAGCGCCTGCTGGCTCAGGTTCGCGCGGTCCCAGTCGAAGAACACCATGAACGACGGCGGCGCTACCGCCGGCGCCGGCGGAGGTGGCGCGGCCATCTGAGGCTGGCCGAATTTGTAGCTCAAGCTCAACAGCGCCATGAGGTTCTGGTTGAAATACGCGCCGGGATTGGTGGTGCCGAAATAGCGGCCTTCCACACCGATTCGCAGAGCCTCCGTGGCATTGAAGCCGACGCCCAGGATTCCCTGGTAAGCAAACATCGTGAGACAGAGGCTGCAGCCTTGGATGTTCGCATCGACGAAAGCGACGCCGACGCCGGCACCGACATAAGGCGTGACCATGGCGCCCGGGAAGAAGTCGTAAAGGAGGTTACCCATCACCGAGACCTGATCGATGCGTCCGCTGACGTTGGCATAGCCTGTGGGAAAGGCCACCACAGCGGAACCGGTGTTCGAGCGGTACATGCCCTCCACCTCGACGCGCGGCCCGACGAAGTCATATCCGACCTTGCCTCCGACCGCCCAGCCCGTATCCATTACGTAACTCTGATTGTTCAACAGCCAGTTCAAACCACCCTGAGCGCCAATATAGAAGCCGGGCCAAGTGGGATTGCTCGACTCGAACCACGATTGGGCGCCGGCAGCACACGGCATGGCTGTAAGAGCGACGGTCGCTAGGAACGCAGCAGCTTTCATGGGTGTCTCCCTTCGTTAGCTGGTGCACTTCAAACGGCAAGCCGAATGCAGGAGCTGCATTCTTTGCTCGATTTCGACACACTGTTGCCTGCTTACAACACGAGCGCGGCCGCCCCCCGTGCACTGGTAAAGTGAGCAGCTGCACCGCTTGCCGACTGTCTCCAAAAAAATACGCGGCGGTTGTTTTTCCGACAGAACCCGGGGGCCAGCATGGACCAACCACGACCAAAGCTGTGGTGACTTTATCGTGGCACGATTGTGGCAGTACTACTGTCCTACCGCCGGACGGCGGGCAGGAATCGCGACGCCAGTACAGACAGGACCCCACCGCCGCCGAACGAATTCATTTGATCCTCGTGGCGGTGATGGTCGGATCGACGGCTCCCATTCGGCCGCCGAACCAGCCCGCGACGGCGCCCAGCACGAGCGCCAGCGCTCCGAAGAGCGCGCCTTGGGTAACCGCCTTGGTGGCGACCGCTGCCGCCTCGGTGGCCTCGCGCTTGGCCGCTTCCACACCTTCCCGATACTGCTTCTCGTACTGCGCGACCTGTGTGCGAGCCTGCTCGATCGGAATGTCCTGCGCCTTTGCCAAAGCCTCGGCGGCTCGTTCTCGAGCAGCCGCGGCCTGCTGCTGATCGCCGGTGAGGGCGGCCCTCATCGCTGCCACGGCGCCGTCACGCAATGCGGCAGGATCGTTCCCGCCAGTAGCTCCCCGCATTGACCGCTCGACGGCCGCGAACGGATCTGCGCCGGCGG
>JAEZIF010000075.1 GCA_023416135.1 Pseudomonadota bacterium | reverse complement strand
GACCTTGGCCTTGGGCCGCGCGGGCTCTTGCAGCTCGACCTTCCCGGCTGCTGTTGTTCGGTACATCGGGCGGCCAGTCACCTGATTCGGAATCTGCTCGAGGAGGCCCCTCTGTACGAGGCTGTCTAGCGTCTGCCCTCCGATCCCATTGAGGCCGTTGGCGTTGGGCTTGATGCCCTTTTGCGTGTAGGCGGCGTTTAGCGCTTTCCGCTCCCGGTTGGTTAACGTCATCCTTACTCTCCAGTTAGCGGCTTATTTCCGGTAGCCCTTGCTGTGCTGCAAGGGGCTCGGTTTCACGAACCTGAGCTAATGGATCGCGTGGCGCTAATCTAGCGGGACAGACGAGGTCAATCTCGTGGGGTGCTGGTTCTTCCGCGAATGCCAAGCGTGCAGCGGATATCCGATCTCATTCGAGTGCCGCATATGGACGGAACGAGCCGAATTGCCGCGCCGGCATGATGTCGGTCCGGAACCCCAGGAGTATTGCAGAATGACCGTCCTAGCGGACAAGGTCGCCATCGTCACCGGAGCTAGCTCCGGGATCGGATACGCGGCATCCAAGCTCTTCGCGCGTGAGGGCGCAAGGGTTGTCGTTGCCGCGCGACGCCAAGCGGAACTAGACACGCTAGTCGCCGAAATCGAAGCGGATCGCGGCAGCGCCGTCGCACTCGCCGGCGACGTCAGAGACGAAGCTTTTGCCGCGGCGCTCGTCGCAGAAGCGGTGGGCAGGTTCGGCGGGCTCGACGTGGCCTTCAACAACGCCGGCATCCTCGGCGAGATGGCGCCCACACCCGAATTGCCATTGGTCGGCTGGACGGACGTCATCGCCACCAACCTGACGAGTGCTTTCCTGGGCGCAAAGTACCAGATTCCCGCGATGCTCGAGCGAGGGAGCGGGTCTCTGATCTTCACCTCGTCGTTCGTGGGCAATACAGCCGGCATGCCCGGCATGGCCGCCTATGCCGCGAGCAAGGCAGGCGTGGTCGGGCTCGTGAAGGTCCTCGCCGTCGAATTGGGTCCGCGAGGCATTCGTGCCAACGCCATCCTGCCCGGCGCCATCGACACCGCAGCCTACCGCTTCCACAGCCCAACAGCCGAAGCGCGGAGTTTCGTGGAGGGACTGCATGCCCTGAAACGCGTCGGAAGCTCCGATGAACTCGCACACTCGGTGGTTTATCTCGCGTCGAACGCCTCGAGATTCACGACCGGAACGGCGTTCCTCGTCGACGGCGGCGTATCGATCAACAGGACCTAGCGCCGTCCGTCAATCTTGCGGCCGGGCTATTAGCCGCCCGAACGGTCGATATGCCGGCTACGGCGTCGGCCTGTGAGCCGATCGACGGGTGCCGGATGCCGCTGCGGATCCTCGATCTCGTCTAAGCGATAGTCCTGCATGCCCGTTTCCTTGATCGGCTCGACGACGCAGACCAAGCCTCGGAGCCACAGCAGGAGCAGCTGAACCGTTTCGTGCGATAGTCCGCGTCGAGCAGGCCCGTAAGGCGAAGGGTGGCGTAGCGCCGGCAGGTGTCGCACCGCACCCACATGGGTCCGAACGTCTTTTGCAGGGCGCGGAAGGTGAAGGGCTTGTAGGGCCACGGCGCGGTCATGATCCACGGTAACGTCACGCGTCGGCGCGTGTCTCGTGCATGCACGTGCTGGCACTGTGTGTACCGGGACAGTAATAGCCTGACAGTCGTTGGAGCGCCGGGCTCGGATCGCTGACCGCAAGAGTCAGAGCGGTCCGAGCCCGGCGTGGCCACGCCGCCGCCGGGCGGGGTTAGGATGGAGGTGCAACACCACCATCCAACCTCGAACGGAGAACGACATGACCACGGAGAAGAAGATAGCACGGCGCAAGCTCAGCCTGCTCGAGCTGGCCGCCGACCTCGGCAACGTCAGCAAGGCTTGCCGGGTGATGGGCTACAGCCGCCAGCAGTTCTACGAGATCCGGCGCAACTTCCAGACCTATGGCGCCGCTGGCCTGCTCGACAAGATCGCCGGCGCCCGGCCGCCCCATCCCAACCGGGTGGCTTGAGGAGGTCGAGAAGGCGATCCTCGACCATTGCCTGGCGCACCCCTGCCACGGGGCGCTGAGGGTCGCCAACGAGCTGGCCCTGGCCGGCATCCAGGTCAGCTCGACCGGCGTGCGCGGTGTGTCGAGCCGTCATAGCCTGCTCAGCCGCCATGATCGCCTGCTGCGGCTCGAACAGGCCTCGGCCGAGCGGACCGTGCAGCTCTCGGACGAACAGGTCGAGGCCATGGAGCGCTTCAGTCCGGAGTTCCGCGAGCGCCACATCGAGGCCCATTACAGCGGCGATCTGGTGGCCGTCGACACGTTCTTCGTCGGCCACCTCAAGGGCGTCGCCAAGGTCTACCTGCAGAGCGCCATCGACTGCTGCTCACGACTCGCCTGGGCCGCCTCTACACCAACATGATGCCGCTCACCGCCGTGCATCTGCTCAACACCGACGTGCTGCCAACCTTCGAGGCGCAGGGCGTCCCGATCAAGACCGTGCTGTCGGACAACGGCCGGGAGTTCTGATAGATCACGATTGGCGCTTCTTGGCCCTGAACTTGTCGACAGTCCCGATGCGCGTCAGGCAAGCGGTCCTAGCACCTCGAACACCTGAGCATTGTAAGGAGCGATGATCAAAACATCGTTCAGGGTGATCGCGCGCCCCTTGCCATCGCGATCAACCCACGTGTGTTTGACTTCATGATCGTGTCAGTCAGTGCCTTGAAGGGCAGCGCGCCGACGATCACATACTTGCTGTCGCTATAAATGGTAACCCGGCTCGGCTGCTTGAGCGCCTCAAGCACAACGATAGCCTAAGACCCGGCGATATAGGGCAATCAGTTTGCTGTCTGCCGACATCAAACTCGTTTCCTAAAGGGCGGTGCGCGTCGACCATGCCAATGGTCGGTGTTTTCTGAGGTAGGCCCGCCATGTCATGGCCCAGCGCGCCGGATCTTCCAGCCAGTCGCTCTTGACCTGCGCGATCGCTTGGTTATGTGGTGCTGTTTGCACGGTCTTGGGCTCGGTGCGGGCTTCATGCGCCACCTGTGCAATGACGTCGATCCAGTAGTCGAGATCCTCCTTGCCGTACATTTCGCCGGCCTCGGGAGTGAAGGGTTCTGGAACTACCCAGGGTTCATGGCTCAGCCAATAGGCGTCGATGCCGAAGTCGACCATGCGGTTCTGCACGTCCAGCGTGCCCAGGCCGGTCTTCTCCTTCAGCCCTTCGAGGCTCATGCGCGTCATCTCGAGTCGGTGCTGCTTGAGATGCGGGTGTGACTTGCTCACGCCCTCGATCTCCAGCAGCCGCTTCTCCATGTAGTTGTTGGCGATCACCGAGATGTCGGCAGCTTCGCGAATACCTTCGGCGCCCATGGCGCGGGCCCAGGCATAGGCCTTCATCACCTGGGGTACGTTGCCCCAGAATTCGCGCACCTTGCCGGAGGCGTGCGGCCGATCGTTGTCCAGCCGGTATTGCTTGCCGGCCTTCGCCACGATCGGACCCGGCAGAAAAGGCGCCAGTGCGGCCGAGCAACCATAAGCGCCGACGGCCGGTCCGCCGCCACCCTTGGGCGCGCCGAACGTCTTGTGCAGCATGTACATGCAGGCGTCGAAGCCCAGCTCGCGGGCGCGGACGCGGCCCATCACGCCGTTGAAATTGGCGTGGTCGTAGAAGGCGAGGCCGCCCGCCTCGTGGACAAGGCGCACCCATTCGGCGATCTCGGGATTGTAGACGCCCATGTCGTCGGGGTTGTTCAGCATCACGGCCGCAGTGCGCGGGCCGATCGCGGCCTTCAGCGCTTCGAGCGAGGGATAGCCGTTCTCCTCGAGCATCAGCGTGACGACCTTGAAGCCGGCCGCGGCGGCGGTCGCGGCGTTGCAGGGATGCGCCTGGATCGTCGTCACGATCTCGTTGCGCTGCTCCAGCTCGCCACGCGCGGCGAAATAGGCGCGGGTGACGCAGCAATGGGCATAGGCCGCATCGGCGCCGCCGCCGGCCTGAAAGATGAACTGGTCCATGCCCGAGAGCTCGCGCAGGATGAGATCGAAACTGTGAATGATCTCCAGCGCGCCCTGCAGTGTGCTCTCGTCCTGATAGGGATGCAGGTCGGCCATCTGCGGGCGATTGGCCAGCAACTCGGCGACCGGAGGATTGTACTTCATCGTGCAGGTGCCGAAGAGGCTGATGCCCATCATGCCCTGCGTCATCTGGGCGAGATGCAGGTAATGCCGAAGCACCTCGGGCTCCGAAAGTTCGGGCAGCGCCGGCGGCGCCTGGCGACGCACCGCGGCCGGGATGCGGTCGTGCGGCGGTGCAGGCGGCGTCCCGCGGTCGAGCGGTTCGAAGGTGAGGCCGCGGCGACCGGGATGACCCAGCTCGAAGACGACGGGCTCGTCCCAGCCGGCGGCGTGGTAGCGGCGCAGTTTGCTCGATGGCCTCATTTTGCGAGTACCTCCCGCAGCGCGCCGGTCAATCGATCGATGTCGGCGCGCGAATGCATTTCGGTGACGCAATAGAGCGCGCTCTGCCCGAAGTCGGGCTGCTCGGCTGAAAGGTCCTTGCCGCCGAAGATGCCGCGTTCCAGCAGCGCCTTGTTGATGTCGTGCACGGTCTTGCCGGAATCGCTGAAGTCGACGACGAATTCCTTGAAGAACGCGGTGGCCGGCCGAATCCCGACTCCGGGCAGGGCGGCGATCTGCCGGGCGGCGTAATCGGAGCGCTCGAGTATCGCCTCGCCCAGCTCACGAAAGCCCTGCGGGCCCAGCAGAGACATGTAGGCGGCATTGGCGACGGCCCACATGTAGACGGAGTTGCCGGTCCAGTCGTTGCCCTTCTCGCGCATCCCGTACGACGTCTGATGGAAGAGGCTGAGGGCGAAGCCGAACTCGCCGGCGCGCAGCGTCTCGGCGATCGAGATCATCAGGGTCGGATACTGGCGGGCATAGCGCTCGTCGTCGCGCGTGGCGATATAGCCGCCGGTGCCGCCGCCGCAATTCATGTGAACGCCCAGTGGTTGGGTCGGGCCGACGGCGAAGTCCGCCCCCAGTTCCGCCGGCGGGGCGAGGACGCCCAGCGACAGCGGATCGGCGCCGACGATGGTCTCGGTGCCGCTCGCGCGGGCGAGAGCGGCGATCTCCGCCACCTGCGCCTCGATGGTGCCGAGGTAGCCGGGCGTTTCGAGATACACGGCGGCGGTGCGAGCCGAAAGCTTGCCGCGGAGATCGGCGAGGTCGAGCATGCCGGTCGCCGGATCGGCCTCGATGAACTGGATGGCGATATGCGAGGCCATGGCCGCGGGCTCACAATAGCTCCGGATCACGGACAGGCGCTCCGGGTCGATCAGGCGCGGCACCAGGACCTCGTGGCGGCCATTCAGGCGCGACGCCATGCGGATGGCATGGCCGACGGCGCAGCCCCAGGAATAGACCGGCAGGCCCACCAGTTCGAAGCCGACCAGTTCACCCAGCTGGCTGGCGAATTCGAACCAGGCCTGGTTGCGGCCGTGGTCGGAGGAGGGACTGCCGAAGACCGAATGCAACCACTCCGTACGGTGCACGACCTCGTCGCAGACCGCGGGTACGTAATGCTGCCAGCAGCCGGCGCCGAGGAAATTGAGATTCTCCTCGCAGGAAACGTTGCGCGCCAGCAGCCCGGCGAGGTGGCGGCGCAACTCGCTTTCGGACGACAGCGCCGGCGGCAGGTCGAGCGGCCGTTTGAGCCGGTGGGCGGCGGGGATCTGCTCGAACAGCGTCTCGACGTCGGCGACGCCGACATAATCCAGCATCTGCCGCTTCAGCGTCGGGACGGAGTTCGCCATGTAAGGATGAGCCATCGTCAGGTTCCCCCGTGTCTATGCCGCGATTCGATAAACAGTCGTCTGGTTGGCGCCGACGATCACGCGATGCCAACCGGCCAGTTCGCGATCGAGGGCCGCGTCGCCTGTATCGACCAGAAGACCTGCGCCGTTCAGCGCCAGCAGCTTGCCGAGCGTGGACACCAGGACGATGTGATCGCGTCCCAACCGGCGCAGCACGGCGGCGCTCACTTGCTGGTTGCCGCGGCCGAAGACGAAGCCCTGGCCGCCCAGCGGGCTCACCATCAGTCGTGCGCGTGCGCCACCATCGACGAGCGCCAGGATCTCGCGCTCCCCGAGATCGATCCCGACCCGACGGCCATTATGTACGGCATCGACGCCCAGCAGCGTGCCGTCGAGACCGAGCGCGCGCTTGATCGCCTGCATTGTCGTGCCGGGTCCGAGGAAGTAGAGCGTGTCGCGCGCCATCGACTGCGCCACCGATGCCGCCAGGGCTGCGATCAGCTCGGGTGCGGTGAGGGTGGCGCCGGCCTTGGGATTTTGTCGCAGGCGGCGATGTTCAGGACTGCGCAGCACGCCGTGCAGACGCGCCCCGATCTCGCCTCGTCGGCGCGCGGCTTCGTCGAGGTCCATGACATCGGCATCGCCGAGAGGCGCGACACCGGGCTCGCCCGCGAGGAATTCGGCGGCGAGTCGTCCAGCGGCGCCGGGTGTCGTGGCAAAGACGCCGGATTGCATCTTCACGCCCGCCGGGACGCCGAGCACCGGGACCCGAGTGCCGACGGCATCGACCAGGTCGCAAGCCGTGCCGTCGCCGCCGGCGAACAGCAAAAGGTCGATACCGCGCTCGATCAACTCCTGGGCGGCCCGCCGGGTGTCGATCGCCGAACTGGGCCGGGGCGCCGCCTCACCGACGATCGTGGCCGCGAACCCGGCAGCACTGGCGGCATCGCCGCCCATCTCGCCGGCGCGGCAGAGGATCTCGATCGCGGAGTCGTTGCGGCGCAGCACGTCCAGCGCTTCGACGGTGCGCGACGTTGCCCGCGGGCGAGCGCCGCGCGCCAGCGCCTCGGCGGCGAGCCCGTCGCTGCCATGCAGGGCCACGCTACCGCCCAGGCCGGCGACGGGATTGACGATGATTCCAAGCCGCCGCATTGGTGTCGCGCCCGCTCCGGCTGCGTTCATCTTGACCATGAAAAACGATAGGCAACGCGCGCCGCGAGGGTCAAGGTGGATGTGCGAAAACGGTAGACTTGTGCGCAATACGAACAAATGCCGAGATGGCACGGCGCATTGCTTGCGGTGTTTGGCGGCCATGGCTACGGTCGATGCATCGCAGGCAACGCACAGACGCGCGACCCGGAGGAGAAACCATGGGCAAGGAATTTCGCGGCAGCTACGCGGTGTTGGTCACGCCATTCACCGAGGACGGCAAATCGATCGACATTCCCGCGCTCAAGCGCTTCCTCGACTGGCAGCTGCAGAGCGGCGTGCCCGGCATCATCATCCTCGGCACCTCGGGCGAATTCCTGACGGTCACCGACGAGGAGCGCAGCCTTTACGTCGATACCACGGTGAAGCACATCGCCGGCCGCATTCCCGTCATGGTCGGCACGATGAACGCTCACACGCCCAACGCCGTGCGCTACGCCCGGGAAGCCGAAGAGCTCGGCGCGCAGGGGCTGATGATCGTGCCGCCCTACTACTACACGCCGACCGAGGACGAGATCTTCGGCTACTACAAGGCGATCTGCGAGGCGACCGGGCTGCCGATCATGCTCTACAACAATCCCTTCACGTCGCGCGTCGACATGAAGCCCAAGCTGATCGCGCGTCTGACCAAGGCCTTCGACAACATCCGCTACATCAAGGAAGCCAGCATGGACGTGGCGCGCGTCTATGACATCATCGAGGCGACCGATGGCGTGATGAACGTGTTCGCTGGCGAGCGCGTCGTCGAGAGCTTCCTGCTGGGCGCCGTCGGATACGTGAATCCCTACGGCAACTACATCCCGCATGCCTCGACGCGCATCTGGGACCTGCTGGTCGACGGCCGTATCGAGGACGCCAAGCGCATCCAGCGCCTGATCACCAAGTTCGATCACGTCATCGCCGAGGGGCACCCGACCTACGGCCATCAATGCTATTCAAAGGCGCTGGCGGCCGCGGCCGGCTATCCGGTGGGCGACGTGCGCGAACCGCTCACGAAGTTCAAGGACCTCGGCGAGGAGGGCAAGGTGCGGCTCAAGAAGATCACCGCGGTGATCCGCGAGCTCGACGACGTGATGGTCGCGATCGATGGCAAGCTCGCGGCAGAATAGCGACGTGGCTGACCTCGCGGGCAAGACCATCCTCCTCACCGGAGCCTCCAAGGGCATCGGTGCTGCGACCGCTCGCATTCTGGGCGAGGCCGGGGCCAACCTTATCGCCCATTACGGCAGCGACCGCGCCGGCGCCGAGGCGGCGACCGCCGCCGTCCCGGCCGAGCGCAAGCTGTTGATCCAGGCCGGCCTCGGCAAGCCCGCCGACATCGACCGGCTTTGGCGCGAGGCCGAAGCCTGGAAGGGCGGAGTCGACGTCCTGGTCAACAACGCCGCAATGATGGCGTGGACCGGCGGCATCGACGACGACGACGCGACCTGGGACAAGGTCTGGGCCGAGACGCTGCAGGTCAATGTCATGGGGCCGGTGCGGCTCATGCGCAACGCGCTGCGCCACTTCCGGCCGCGCCGGCAGGGCATACTGATCACCATATCGAGCTGGGCCGCCCAGCGCGGCACGACCAATCCTGTCACCGCGGCCTATGCCGCCTCCAAGGCCGCGGTGAAGGCGGCGACGCAGACGTTCGCACGCGGCTACGCGAAAGAAGGAATCCTGGCCTATATCGTGGCGCCCGGTGTCGTGCGTACGGGCATGTCGGAGAGCTTTGCTGCGACACAGGGTGGTGAGGCGCCGGTCACTGCGAGTCTTGCTATGGGAGAATGGGTTCCGCCGGACGACATCGGCCATCTCGTGTCCTTTCTCGCCACCGGCCGCTCGCGTCATCTGACGGGTGCGACGCTGGACGTGAATGGCGCCACCTACGTGCGCTGACGCCGCCATGGACCTGCTGCTTCAGCTTCTCATCCAAGGGATCGGCTCGGGATCGCTCTATGCGGTGCTGGGCCTCTCGTTCGGAATCATCTTCAACACCACGCGCGTCTTTCACTTCGCCCATGGCGCCATCCTGTCGCTGGGCTCCTACACCGTGTACCTCTCGGTGACGGTGCTGGGCTTGCCGATTGCTGCGGCCATGGTCGTGGCTGCCGTCGTGGCGGCACTGGCCGGCATGGCCTGCGAGCTTTTCCTTTATGCCCCGCTGCGCCGCCGAGGTGCGCCACCGCTGCTCTGGTTCCTCGCCTCCTTCGCCGTCCTGATCATCGCCCAGAATATCCTGTTGCTGATTTTCGGGGGTGTGCCGGTGACGCTGAGCGGCGGCGCCATGGGCAGCGTTCGTCTGTTCGGCCTGCGTGTATCCGAGCTGGTGCTGTGGAAGATCACGGCGGGTGTCGTCACGGTGTCGGTCGTGGCGCTGCTTCTCTACAGGATGCGGCTGGGCAAGGAGTTGCGCGCCATCGTCTCCAATCCCGATATGGCGCGCATAGCCGGCATCGATCTCGACCGTAGTTACCTCGTGGCCTACGCAATCGGCTCCGCCCTGACCGTGCCGGCGGGCGCCATTGCGCTGTTCGACCATGGGGTATCCCCCGACCTCGGCGAGGCGCCGCTGCTGATCGCTACTGTTGCGGTATTCTCGGGTGGCATCGGCGCCTTGATGGGAGGCGCGCTGGGCGGCCTGTTGCTCGGCCTGATCGGCGCCGTGGCGATCTTCTGGTTCAACTCGTCGTTCCAGATGACCATCGCGCTGGGTGCTCTCACGGTCTTTCTGCTGCTGCGGCCAAGCGGGCTGCTCGGGATAAAGCTGCGCCGCGTCTGACGCTCGCTGACCCATTGCACGCAATGCGTACAAAAAAGCGCCTGGCGCACACTTGTCCTTGACTACCGAAGACCACGCCTGCGAGGGTTTCACCATGGAAGTCTACGTTCTCGCGGTTCTGTCGATGGCTGGCATCTACGCCATCCTGTCGATGAGCTACGACCTTACGTTCGGCTTCGCCGGCATGTTCTCGGTGGCACATGGCGCCTTCTTCGGTATCGGCGCCTATGGCGGCGCGCTGGCGATGCTGTCCTTCGGCTTGCCGTTTCCGGCGGCCCTGCTGTTGGGCGCGATGGTGGCGGGTGGCGTGGCGCTGGTGGTCGCGGCGCCGGCCAGCCGCCTCGATGGCGACTATCTCGTGGTCGGCTCGCTCTCCTTCGCCGTGATCTGCTACGACCTCATGGTCAATGTGACGGAAGTGACGCGCGGCTCGATGGGCCTGCCCGGCATTCCCGCGCCGTCGTTCTTCGGCATCGCCTTCGACACACCCTGGCTGCTGCTCGCGGTGATCGTCACGTTGCTCGCCGTGGTGGCCGTGATTGCGCAGCGCATCGCGTTCTCACCCTATGGCCGCGTGCTCCGCGCGCTCAAGGACGACCCGGTGGCGGTCGAGGCCGCCGGCAAGAGCGTCATGCGGTACAAGATCGAGGTCATGGCCGTCAGCGGCGCCATGGCGGGCGCGGCTGGCGTCGTCTACGCGGCCTATGTGAATTTCATCGACCCCGAGAGCTTCGTGCTGCGCACTTCGTTCGTGATTCTGGTCGCGGCTGTTCTCGGAGGCGTGGGAACACTGTGGGGACCTTGCCTCGGGGCGCTGTTCCTCTGGGTCGTGCCCGAGGCGTTGCGCTTCGTCGGCATTCCCAGCGGCATTCGCGGACCACTCAACGAGATCGCCTACGGCTGCCTGTTGCTCGGCGTCGTGCTGCTGCGGCCGGAAGGAATGATCGGCATGCGTCGGCTGGTGACAAGACCGCCGACCGACCGGGCATAAACGTTGCGACAGATCAATAAGGGAAGATCGATCATGACCACATTCAATCGCCGCGCCTTCAATCGCCTCGTCGCCGCCGCGCCGGGACTGGCGCTGTTTGCCGGGAACGCCGGTGCCCAGGCCAAGTATCCGGGCACCTTCAAGATGGGCGCTGTGCTCAACCTCACCGGGCCGACGGCCGGGCAGGGCGCGGACTTCCGTGCCGGCCTCGAGCTCGCGGCCAAGGAATGGAACGCCAAGGGCGGCCTCTGCGGCTCCAAGATCGATATCGTGTTCGAGGATCATGCGGCACAGCCGGCCAAGGCGGTGACGGCGGCGCAGAAGCTCATCCAGGTCGACGGTGTGAAGGTGCTGGCCAACGTCTATTCCAGCCCCGTGCTCGCCGTGGCGCCGATCGCCACGAAGGACAAGGTGCTGCAGATCAGCGCTGGCGCCACCAGCCCGCGGCTGGTCAACATCAGCAAGTACTTCATGACCAGCGTCGCCAATGCAGCGCTCGAGGTCGAGGTGATCCTGGCTTTTGCCAAGAAGAAGCTCGATGCCAAGAAGATCGCCATCTTCTACGGCCACGACGATTTCGGCTCGGGCATCCGCGATGCGGTCAAACAGCAGTGGACGGCGTCGGGCGGCACGATCGTGGCCGAAGAAGGCATCGATCCCGCCAAGGCCGACCTCGCCGCCGTCGCCGCCAAGATTGCCGCTGCCAAGCCGGACGCCGTCTACGTGGCGCTGTCGGGCGTGGCCATCGGCACCTCGGTCAAGAATCTGCGCGAAGCGGGCTATACCGGACCGCTGCTCAGCCACCAGGGCTACGAGGCGCCGGAGCTGTTCAGCGTCGCCGGCAGTGCCGCGGCCAACAGCTTCTGGACCTCGGCGGCGACTACGGTCGCCAAGGACAAGGAGGATGCCTTCGTCGCCTCCTTCAAGGCCGCCTTCGGCCGCGAGCCGACGATCTATGTCCGCACCCATTACGATCTCGGCATGAGCCTGTTCGACGCCATGGCAAACCTGTGCAAGGAGGGCAAGGAATGGACGGCGGAGAACATTCGCGCCGGGCTGCTCGCGCTCGGCACCACGACGGGCGTGCTGGGGCCATTCTCCTATCGTGAGGACGGCACGGCGCTGCGCGCGCTCGACATCAAGTCGCTGAAGGACGGAAAGGCCGTGGTCCTCCTGCCGGCAAGCGAGGTCGAGAGCCAGGGCGTCTTTTCCTTCAAGGCCGCCAAATAGTGCGACTCGGGCGGGGAATGCATGGACTTTTATGTCGCGCCGGTTGCTCCTGACGCGATGACAGGCACGGCGCTTCTGCGCGTTCGCGACGTTGCGAAGTCGTTCGGTTCGGCCAAGGTGCTGGATGGCGTCAGCTTCGGCGTGGCGTCGCGCCAGGTGACGGGCCTGATCGGGCCGAACGGAGCCGGCAAGACGACGCTGTTCAACCTGATTGCCGGAATCGCCAATCCCGATTCCGGCACCATCGAGTTGCGCGGCCGGCCGATCGCCGGCCTCTCGCCGCCGGCGCGCGTGGCGCTGGGCGTCAGCCGCACCTTCCAGGAAGTTCGTCTCTTCGCGTCGCTGACGGCGATCGAGAACGTCATGGTTGGCTGCCGCGGCGCCAGCGAGGAAGGCCTGTTGGCCACCGTCTTTCGCTGGCGGGCCAGCGCCGCCCACGAGCGCCGTATCCGTGCGCGGGCCGCCGAACTGCTCGAACTGGTCGATCTCGCCGACCTCGCCGACCGGCGCCCGGGCGAACTCTCCTACGGTCAGCAAAAGCGCGTGGGCATCGCCCGCGCACTCGCCACCGGGCAGGATCTGCTTTGCCTCGACGAGCCTGCTGCCGGTCTCGATCCCGAAGCGGCCCGTGATCTCGTGGATCTGATCCGCAAGCTGAGTGAAAGCGTCGGCACCATCCTGCTGATCGAGCACAATCTCGAGTTGGTGCGTGATGTCTGCAGCCAGGTCCTGTTCCTCGATGCCGGCCGCATCGTTGTCGAAGGCCCGCCGGAGCAGGTGATGGCCGACGAGCGCGTCTGGCGCGCGTTCATGGGAGTATGACGATGAGCGCTCCCGTCCTGGCCATTGACGGCGTGAAGTCGAGCTACGGCAGCGTCCGCGTATTGCGCGGCGTCAAGCTCGCCGTTGCCGCCGGAGAGGTCCGTCTGCTGGTGGGGCGCAACGGCAGTGGCAAGTCGACGACGCTGAAGGCGATCGCCGGCCTCATTCCCATCGAGGCCGGCTCCATCCGCCTCGATGATCGCGACATCGGTGCTCTCAGCACGCGTCACCGGCTCGGCGAGGGGATCGCCTTCGTGCCGCAGGCCGGCAACAGCGGCCGCGGGGTCTTCCCGCATCTCACCGTGCGCGAGAATCTCGAGGTCATGAGTCTGGCGGGCAAGACGGCGAAACCGGATTACGAGCTCGCGTGGGAACTCTTTCCCGAACTGAAACCCTTCGCTGCCAAGCGCGCGACGGCGATGAGCGGTGGCCAGCAGCAGATGCTGGCGGTCGCCATGGCGATGATGACCCGGCCGCGCCTGCTGCTGCTCGACGAGCCGACCTGCGGGCTGGCGCGCGGCCGGGCGCTGGATCTCATGAAGCTCTTGCGGCGGTTGGCCGACGAGCATCAGCTGGCAGTGCTGATCGTCGAGCAGAATGTCAGCCTGACGCTCGACCGCATCGACAGTGTTTCGGCTTTGCGTTCAGGGGTGGTCGTCGCGGAAGTGGCGCCGGAGGCCTTGAGCGACCCCTCCTGGTTCGCTCAAGTTTTGTAGCAGCATAGGAAGTGGGGAAACGGCGATGACGGAGACATTCCCGACGGTGGCTTTCATCGGTGTCGGCACGATGATGGAAGCGATGGTCGACAAGGCAATCGAAGGCGGCTGGCCGCGCGAACGCCTGTTGCTGACCCATCGCCGGGCCGACCGGCGCGAGGAACTGTCCAGGCGCTTCGGCACCTCGGTAGCCGAGGACAACCTTGCCGCCGCCAGGGCCGCCGATATGATCGTGCTGGGTGTGCGGCCGCAGGAAATGGCCGATGTGATCGAGACCCTGAAGCCCGGCTTCACGGCCGGCCAGACGCTGCTGTCCATCGCCGCCGGCCTGACGGTCGACTGGCTGCAGGAGCGCCTGCCGAAGGGCATGACCATCGTGCGCATCACGCCGCCGCCCACGGCCTGGGTCAGTGCGGGCGTCACGCTGCTGTCGGGAGGAGAGGGCCTGAGTGAGGCGGCCAAGGGCCATATCGCCACTCTCGTGAAGTCGACCTGCGAGCGCACGCAATGGATTCCCGACGAGCAGATGGAGCCGATCACCGGCGTGGCGCTGGCGCTCACCCCCTATACCTGCGCGCTGCTCAAGACCCTGATCGCCACCGGGGTCGAGCAGGGCTGCGACGAGACCTTCATCCGTGGCATGGTTATGGAAGGATTGCAGGCCACCGCACGCCTGCTCAAGGAGGGTAACGTGACGCCGGAACAGGTGATCGACATGGTGGCGACACGCGAAGGGCTCACCTGGTCGTCCCTGCACACCATGGAGGCCTATGGGGTGTTTCGCGGCATCCGCGTCGGCGCCCGCGCCATGACGGGGCGGTCGTACGAACTGCGCGGCGAGCGCGTGCCCGATGAATATGTCGGGTTCCTGCGGTGAGGGGCGCCGAGCGAGAATTCCGCAAAGGCGGCTCCAACCGCAGCGCACTCGAGGCGACGTTCCGGGGCGATACCTTGGGCAGTGCGCGCCGCAAGCGCGACTTCGTCAACTCGCTTTCGCGCGGGCTCGCGGTGCTGCGCTGCTTCGAGCCGAACAAGCCTTCGATGACGCTGAGCGAAGTGGCCGAACGGGCCGGCATCAATCGCGCCGCGGCGCGTCGCTTCCTGTTGACCTTTGTGCGCGACGGCTATGCTGCGAGCGACGGCAAGTATTTCCGCCTTCTGCCCAAGGTGCTCGACCTCGGCACCTCGGTCATGGCTTCGCTCGACATTACGGAGACCATGCAGCCCGTCATGAACGAGTTGGCCGAGCGGGTGCAGGAAAGCTGCTTCGCCGCGATTCTCGACGGCGACAGCGTAATCTACATCGCTCGGGCCGTGTCCGGCCGTGTAGTCAACGTCGGCATCACCGTCGGCAGCCGTGCGCCGGCGCATGCCGTGTCGACGGGTCGCGTGCTGCTTGCCGGCCTCGACGACAAGTCGCTGAAGCGTTACTTCGACCGTGCCAAGTTGCACAAGCTCACGCCCTATACCATTACCGCCAAACCCAAGCTCAAGGCTGCCATCGCGCTGGTGCGGCGGCAGGGATGGTCGATCGTCAACCAGGAGCTCGAGGTCGGGTTGCAATCGATTTCGGTACCGATCCGTGACAGCGAAGGCGCCATCGTGGCGGCGCTAAACGTCTGTTGCCCGAGCCCGCGCGTCACGCAGCGCGATATGGAGAAGCGTATTCTGAACGCCATGTTCGAATCCGCCCGACAGGTTCGTCTGACACGCCGCATCGGCTGAGATGAAGACCGACGTCCTGGTCGTTGGCGGCGGCCTCACGGGTGCCGCAACGGCTTACTTTCTCGCAAAGGCAGGCGTCGATGTTCTGCTGATAGAGCAGTACGAGCTCAATACCCAGGCCTCCGGCGCCAATGCCGGTTCGATCCATGCCCAGATCGCCCATGAGCCGTTCGTCACGGAAGGTGAGGGCTGGGCCAAGGTCTATGCGCCGAGCATCCCGCTGATGATGGCCTCGATCGACCTGTGGGGCGAGTTGCAGAGGGCCATCGGCCCCGAGCTTGGGGTGCAGATCACGGGCGGGCTGATCGTGGCGGAGACCGAAGAGCAGATGCGCCAGATCGAGCGGAAAGCGGCGATCGAGCGCGGACAGCGGCTGCCGGTCGATCTGCTCGACCGCGACGGCCTGCGACGGCTGGCGCCCTATGTATCGGAGCGGATGATCGGCGGGGCCCTTTGCCCCATCGAGGGCAAGGCCAACCCCCTGCTGGCGACGGCGCGCATCGCGGCGGCCGCTGTCGCCTACGGCGCTCGGCTGCGCACCCATGTCCGGCTGGTCGGACTGGAAGCCGGCAGGGAAGGCTTCCGGGCGAATACCGATGACGGTCCTATTGCGGCGCGTCGGGTCGTCAATTGCGCCGGCGCCGACGCCGGCCGGGTCGCGCGCATGGTCGGGATCGACCTGCCGATCGAGGGCCATCCCATCCAGGTCAGCGTCACCGAGAAGGTGGCGCCGCTGGTGCCGCATCTCGTGTACTTTGCGGGCGGCATGCTTTCGCTGAAGCAGACACCGCAGGGTACGCTCCTGATCGGCGGTGGCTGGCCGGCGCGGCAGGATCCGCGTTCAGGACTCCTCTCGGTCGATCCGCGCTCGCTGGCGGACAATCTCGCCGTCGCGCTACGCGTCGTGCCGCGCTTGCACGATGTCTCGCTGGTGCGCACCTGGCCTGCCATCGTCAACGGCACCGCCGACTGGAAGCCGATTGTCGGCGAGATCCCGCGTGTGCCGGGCTTCTTCCTCGCGATGTTCCCATGGATGGGCTTCACGGCCGGTCCCATCGCCGCGCATCTCGTATCCCAAGTCGTGCAAGGCCTGCGCCCCGAACACGATCTCGCGCCATTTTCAGCTGCTCGATATTAGTGCTGTTGGATGGCGTCCTTCCGCGAGGCCGTAATTACCGCCTATAGCGGTCGATGTGCGCTTCCCGGATTGTTGGAACCAATGTTGCTGGACGCTGTCCAATTGTCGCGGAAGCCGCCGAGCGCCTTGGTCAGCCGATTGTCCCGAATGGCATACCTCTGACCAAGAGCCAGCATGCGGCTTTCGATGTCCATCAAATTAGGATCGATGCCAATTTTCGGACCACGTATCGCAAAGGCTTCTGCGGGTCAGTCGGTGGGTGCAGTGAGGCGCGTTGTCCCGTGACCAGACGGGCGTGTCGCGTAGCGTTCCCGGTCGCGCTTTAGCTCAAGTCCCGCACGCTCAGGCCGGGCCAGTTCGTCGTGGGCAGCTTCTGCCTGTCTGACAACACCTGCCCGCATTGCCAGTTCGGCTTCCAGTCTTCATGCCAGCAACGCGCCCACCGGCAGAAGCTCGCCCGCGAGTTTCGGCGCCACGGACATCGTCGAGGAACGCGGCGAGGACGGCATCGCCCGCATCATGGACCTGACAAACGGCATCGGCGCCGAGTCGGTGCTCGAATCTGTAGGTATGGAGACGTCGATGCAGCAGGCCATGGGCGCCTGCCGTCCTGTCGGGACCATCGGCTATGTCGGCGTCCCCCACGGAGTTGCCTTCGAAGGCCAGCAGCTCTTCTTCAAGCAGCAGCGCATGCTGGGCGGCCCGGCTCCGGTGCGCCGCTTCCTGCCCGAGGTGAAAATCGTGCCAAGCGTGAACCAGATTGAGCTGCATCCCTATTTCACCCAGGTGGCCAACGCGAAGGCCAATGCCGACGCCAGCATCCTCACGCAGGCGTGGTCGCCTATGGGCGGGATTACCTATTACTACGGCTCGAAGGCGACCAGCACGTTCACTGACGCGACGCTTGTGAGGCTCGGCGAGCGCCATGGCAAAACACCCGCACAGATCATGCTGCGCTGGCACATCCAGCAAGGACGCCAGGTCATTCCCAAGTCGACGCATGCAGCGAGGATCGCCCAGAACTTCGACATCTTCGACTTCGCGCTCACGGACGACGAGCTCGCCGCCATCGACGCACTCGATACCGGCAAGCGGGGCGGTCCCGACCCCGAGCAGCCTCAGCCCGGCTTCCTGAGTCTCTCGATCCCCGAGGCCTGACCCATACCCGATCCCGCCCATCCCGAGAGCTTGTGGCGAACCAACATGAGAGAAGAGAAATTTGGCCGGACATCAAGCCGGGGCGCGTTCAACGGTCTCGACGCATCACGTCTTCATAATTAGCCGTAGCGCGCAGGCGCCGTCACCTCACCACTCGAAGCGCCACGAAAGTGCCGCGCCGATCACGAGCTGGTTGGGCGACCCAGATGGCCCGGTAACTAGAGGTGAGGCGGCTGCGACATCCGTGAGCCTGTTCCAAGCGCCGAACGCGACGCCATTCAGCTTTTCCGTAATGCGCCACACTGCGCTGGCGCCTAGCCCGACACTACGCAGCCCGGCGCCCGGATAATACTGAGCATAGCCCGAATTGAACGACTGCGCGGCGTTGATGCCGAAGTAGGCTTGGTTGAAGGTGCCGTCGGTCACAGACAAACGGGGCCCGCCGGACAGGAAGACGTTGTCAGCGAGGCGAACCTTCCCGTCGAGCAATGCGTCGAACACAAGGCCGTTGCTTCCGCCCAGGCCGCGCCTCAGCTCGACCTTGGCGGAGACGAAGGTCGCATCATACCGTACAAAGCCGCCCCCCTCGACGGTGAAGGGCACGCTGCCAGTGCCGAACAGACCCGGTCCGTCCCATTCGTTGCGTGGGAACCTGTAGCGCAAGATCGGACCAGCCTTGAAGCCGGCACCCTCGAGCAACGTGGCGCCAACGCCATCGCGCGCCGATATGAAGAACACATCACGTCGATACCGAAGATCAAGGTTGGGGACGGGCAGGATGCGATAATAGGCACCACCCTCGAACCACGGCGCCATCACGACCCCCGGACCGATGTCGAAGGTCCAATCCCGAGGTGGCGGGCCAGGCGCCTCGCTGCCGATGCTCGACGGTTGGGCCTGGGCCGCTGGCAGCGGCAGCGAAAGCACGACAAGACAGGATCCGATGAACTGACGAAAACGCACTGACAACTCCACTGATGAACGCTGCATCCTCTTGTTGATTTACGCAGGCGCCCCTCTTCGAGATCACATGCTATGAAAAGGATTTTTTGGCATCCGAGGAACGGTCCGCTGCGTAGCAACCCGAGCACGGTAGAGGGAGCGTCAACTGTGGCTGAAATCATTGGGCGACAGCGGAACGTTTGGTTGCTCGTAGCGTTCGTTGCGCTTGTCCTGGGCGGCGGTACTCTGATCGGCATCCTTACGCGCCCTGACGGTTGGTACACCAGCCTGGCCAAGCCTGCATTCAATCCACCCAGCTGGGTATTCGGTCCGGTGTGGAGCGTGCTCTATGTCATGATCGGCGCGGCCGGCTGGCTGGTATCGACGTCAGGTCGATCGACGGCAGCGGTGACGCTGTGGTGGGTGCAGCTTGCGCTGAATTTCTTGTGGTCGCCGGTGTTCTTCGCGCTGCATCGCATCGGATTCGCCCTGATCGTTGTCTCGCTGCTCCTCGGTGTAATCTGGACGTTTGTAGCGATGACCGCCCGGCAAAGTCCGCACGCCGCCCTGCTTTTCGTGCCTTACGGCCTATGGGTGGCATTTGCGACGGTTCTCAACGCGTCCCTATACCTGCTAAATCGGGCGGACTGAGCACCTCGCTCCAGGTTGGTTGGCGTAGCGAAGCCTCAGCAATTCTTCAGCGCTTCCCAGATCGTGTCCCGTTACGTGGCGTAGCTGACAGTCAGTCAGTTTGACGATTCCGAGCTGGAGCCGGATCGATCAGGGGGCAATAGGGGGCAGCCCGACGAGGGGATCATCGCTGACAGAAGTGATGCTTTCCAGGGTGATGTATCTGGAGCGCTGTACGGCCCATTCGTCGTTCTGGCCGAGCAAGATTGCCCCGACGAGGCGGACGATGGCAGCCTCGTTGGGAAAGATGCCGACGACTTCGGTGCGTCGCTTGATCTCGCCGACCGGCCGCTCGATCGGATTGGTGGAGTGCAGCTTGGAAGCTCATGTAGGCGAGCAGGCGATCATGACGATCGTATCCGATCTCTGGCCGCTCTCGTCGACGGGACAGGTCAAACCTTCGAGGGCGGTCTCGTGACGCTCTCGGCGAGAACGGACGGTTGGCGTGCAATCTCAGCGGCAACCACTTCGTCTCCGAATTTCATTCAGATCGTGGAGGTTGCGCGCTAACCTGGCCACGCGGCGAACCGGCAGGGCAAGAAGCGGCCAGACGACGCATACGATCGCTATGACCTGGGTACCGCCATCCTGGCAGGTCCCCGGAAGGAGGGAAGAGTTGGACGAAAAGGTTCGCCAGGAGCTTGCGGCGTTGCGGTCCGAGAGTGCCGCGATGGGAGGTGTTGCTGCCGTAGAGAAGCTGCGCAGTCGCGGAAAGCTGGATGCCCGCCAGAGAATCGAGCACCTACTCGATCCAAACTCTTTTGTAGAGATTGGAGTTTTGGCTCGCAGTCAGCACCCCGACCTCCGCCGCCGGACACCCGCTGACGGCCTGGTGGCCGGCTGGGGCAAAGTCGATGGGCGTATTGTCTATGTCGCGTCGGAGGATGCGACAGTTCTCGCGGGCACGCGCGGCCGTGTCGGTGAGCTCAAGACCGCGAGGCTTCGAGAGCTGTCGCTGCAACATCAGAAGCCCTTCATTGCTTTGATGGAAGCGGGGGCGGGCCGGTTTCAGGAACTGAATGGCGCTACGGCAGCGGGTTTAGGGACACGATTTCGCGAACACTATCGGCTGTCAGGACGTGTACCGCAGGTCGCTGCGATAATGGGGGCGTGTTTCGGCGGGCCTTCCTTTACCGCCCAGCAGTCGGATTTTGTAACGATGGTGCGCGGAACTGGGTTTATGGGAATGTCTGGACCGCCGGTCGTCAAGGTGGGTATCGGGCGGGAAGTCGCGGCCGAACAGTTGGGCGGGGGAGAAACGAGCGCAAAAGACAGAGGACAGGTAGACTATCTTGCGGAAGATGATCTCGATTGCCTGCAAAGCATACGCTCTTTTCTTTCCTACTTCCCCGCCAGTTCGGAAGAGCTGCCGCCTTTGGTCGAATCCCGACCGGCCGCGATCGACACGACCGATGGCAAGACGGAAGTCGCGTTACTTGTGCCGGAGAATCAACGACGGGCATACGACATGCGTCGCCTCATCCGCCTGCTCGTGGATGATGGAAAGTACTTCTTCTATCGGGAATTCTACGCACCGAACTTGATTACCGCATGGGCAAGGGTGCAAGGGCAAGTTGTCGGCATAGTGGCGAATCAGCCGATGCAGATGGCTGGCTCGCTTGATCACAAGGCAATGTACAAGGCGCGCAAGTTCGTCGACACATGCGACGCCTTTCACATTCCGTTGGTGTTTCTGTCCGATTGCCCGGGCTTCATGGTAGGACCGGCGATCGAAGATGAGCGTATGGTGTCGTTGGCCTCGCGATTCCTGAACACCGTGATCGGCGCTTCGGTGCCGAAGGTCACGATAGTGATCCGGAAAGCAATCGGACTGGCATATCTGGCATTGGGAGGGAAGGTGATGGCACCGGATGCCCTGGTCGCTTGGCCGACAGCCCGTTTCGATGTGATAGGAACGGCTGCGGGAATCGAGTTGGTTTGGGGCAAGGAGATTGCTGCTTCTCCGGATCCGGCCGCGCGACGAGAAGAGATCATCGCCGAAATGGACGCGGCTTCACATGCCTACCGCGCTGCGGAGATGGCGATCATCGATGACGTGATCGATCCGGGCGAAACGCGCGAGATCATTGCCGGTGCCTTGTCGCGAGCGCCGAGGGCGGCCGGCTTCAAGCATCGTATCGATCCTTGAGATGACTGCTCGCCATTTCACGAAGGCGGAATGCTTGCACTTTATCGGTGCCGGCGGTTCGTGGCAGCCCTTGCACCTTGATGACGTGAGCCGGTAGCTTGAACGAAGCAAGGCGAGGGCGAAGGTAGTCGAGTAGTTCTGGTTCGTCGATCGAATGCCCGGGTCGATCTACCACGAATGCTATTCCAATCTCTCCAGTTCGGGCATCTGGGATGCCAACCACTGCCGTATCAGCGACAGCGGGATGCTGTCGAACAACCGCTTCAACCTCCAAAGTTGAGACATTGAATCCATTGTGCTTGTAGCCATCGCGAAGGCGACCGAGAAACTGCAATGTCCCGTCCGAGCGAAGGACGCCGGCATCACCTGTGCGAAGCCAACCATCGGCAGTGAACGCTTTTGCTGTTTCTTCGGGCTTTCGATAGTACCCGCACATCAGGCAGTAGCCGCCGATCAGGATTTCGCCCCTTTCACCGGCTGGCAACTCCTCGCCAGAAGCGGTGTCCACGATCTTGATGCTGCAGCCGGGGAGTGGAGTTCCGTTACTGCCAATCTGGACGTCGAGGGATTGATCCCATGAAGTACGAGTTACCAGCGCGGTCGATTCGGTCATGCCATAGCCGCACACGATAAACCGGAAACCCAAGTCCTCCACCGCCCTCCGAAGTATCAAGGGGGCGCTGGTCAGTACCATTGCAGTTCGCCAGCGTGAGCGGTCGGTCGTCTCGAACGAAGTGTGGTCAAGAAGCGAGTCTAGCATCGTAGGCATCATCTGGAAAACGGTACAGCGCTCAGCCTCAAGAACTTCGAGACATGAGCCGGCGTCAAAGCGCTCCTCCAGCACTACAGCTGCGCCGTGAGGCCAAGCGCTAAGAGGGCCGCCAGCCAGCAGGCCGGCCATTCCGAACAGCGGCACACAAGTGTATAGCCGATCATCCTGAGTCAGGCCCAGGCGCATGCCGGCATCAAAGCCCTTTCTCCAAAGACAATGGTTGAGCATGACCCCCTTGGGGAGAGAGGTTGTGCCGGAGGTATAGAGAACGAGACTGGGCTGGCTGGCGTCGGTGGCAGGAGGTGGCGGGCGTGTCGTCGTCACCAGCGGAGCCGACCAGTCAGTTACGCCCGCAAAGCCGCCCGGGGCCCTGTCGACGCACAACACATGGCGCAGCATGGGAAACTCGGTACAGGTCAAAGCCCCAGCTTGATCCGTCCGAATTGAAGGACAAATCGCTGCAAGCTCGCCCAGGAAGTCACGGTACGCACCTTGGCCTGGGACGAGCAGGGCCCGACTGTCCGACTGGCCAATTTGATAGCGCACCTCATCCTGGCGCAGGCGAGTGTTTAATACAACGGCTACCAGCCCCATCTGGGCAGCACCCAAAAGATACCAAAGGAACTCGGGTCGGTTCGACATCCAGATCGCAACGGTTGCACCTGTCGGCAAGGCCAGGCCGGCAAGGCGAGCAGAAGCTGCATCGACAAGCTGTCGGACATCCTCGAAGGAAAATCTCTGCTCGCGAAAAACAAGTGCGTCTCTCTTTGCGAAGGTCTCAGCGAGATAGGCGAGTGATTGGTGGTGCGTCTTGCCGACAAAAGGGTTCATCGCAAAACCCTAGGGGCAGCCGCGAGGAGTTGGAAGGGCACGATGCCTTGCATTTCACGATGCCGCTCGTGCAGGAACGTCATATCGAAAGCATCAATGATGCTGTAGGTTGACGGAAATCGGAGGAAACATGAAGTTGCGTATTGGTGCGATTTTGGTAGCGAGTCTCTTGAGTATGCTCCTCGATGTTGTTGGAGCGACGGCTCAGGAATATCCAAGCAAGCCGATTCGCATTGTCGTGGCGTATCCTCCTGGTGGTGGCAATGATGTCGCGGCGCGAGTGCTCGGCGCCCGCTTGCAGGAACGACTCGGCCAGCCGGTGATCGTCGACAATCGACCAGGCGCCGCAGGGCAGGTCGGAACGGCTGTCGTCGCGAATGCAGCTCCCGATGGCTATACGCTGTTGCTTACCAACCCGGGTCCTCAGGCCGTGAGCCCCAGCCTGCAACCGAACCTACCCTATGATGTGGTGCAGAGCTTTGCGCCGATCGCCATCGTCGCGCGCATGCCATTCTTCATCGTGGTGCCAGGCAACTCGTCTTACAAGGCGCTTGGCGAACTGATCGCCGCCGAAAAAGCGGCCCCCGGAAAGTATAACTTCGGGTCGGCGGGCATTGGCTCGCTTTCGCAAATCGTTGGTGAGATGTTCAACAAGGCTGCAGGCACGCACTTCGTCCACGTGCCCTACAAGGGAGCCGCTCCGCAAATTCTTGATACAGTGTCCGGCCGAGTTGAGATGTCCATTCTCTCGGCCGTCGATTCAGCGGCGCAACTGAAGCAAGGTGGTTTGCGTGCGTTGGCAACGACTGGACGAGAACGTTCACCTCTCGCACCTGAGGCGCCTACAATGGAGGAGGCGGGTATCCGCGGGTTCGACATAGATATCTGGTACGCCGTTCTGGCCCCGGCTGGGACGCCGCCTGGAATCGTTCGAAAGCTCAACGCTGAACTGACGGAGATCCTGGGCGAGGAGCCTGTGAAGAGCAAGTTTCGCGAGTTGGCGGCTACGCCAGGCGCGTCAACGCCAGAGGAACTGGCCGAGACAATCCGCCAAGATAGGGACCGCTATGCCGATGTGGTGCGATCTTCCGGTATCAAGCCGGAATAAAGCGGCCTCGTCGGCCGTGAGGATGAGCGAAGCGTCGGCGTGGACGACCTCGGCGTGTTAGGAAGCGCTTCATGCAGGGCGTAGCCGATGAACCAGCGAATGCCGATGTTCACGTAGGTCGTACGGCAACCTCCGGATCGATGCCCAGCCGGCCGTCACTATGGCAAATGGCAATCGGCGACCTCTGCCTCAGCCAGGAAAGGTCGAGCACGCGGTCGACCCGCCAGCACGTGCTGAACGCTCCAACTGGTCCGGTCCTTCGTCCCCCAAGGGACAAGACAAGAGCCAGGAGACGCCAGCTTTCTCAACTTAGCCGTGGTCCGAAAGGTCAGGGCACGTCACTCCTCGAGTTCGCACTCGAGTGAGCGCTCCACATTGCTCAGCTTCGGCAGTCAAGGGTGAGACGGTTGCGGGTCGATCATGGAAGGCGACAGCGGGGCAGGTGACGGCGCGCTCGTAGTCGAAGCCGGATTCAGGTTGTCGGCCGCCTCGATGATACGATGCATCATCGATGCGGCAGTCTTGAACGACACGTTCAGAATGCGACACAGATGATGTGCACGCATCGGCTTGGTACCGCCGTCCGTCAGATACATTGCCTGCAGCCACTTGTGGGGCGGCACGTGGCTTCCACTCATCAACGTACCGTGCAGGATTGAGAAGGTCTTGCGGCATCCGTAGCATTTTTGGGTGCCCAATCGAGTCGACGAACCGTTCAGTTTGGCGACCTTGGCGCTACGGCAGTGTGGGCAATACACGCCATTAGGCCAAAGCAAGCGCTCGAGGTAACGATGTGCGCTGAGTTCGTCCGCGAACATCGATAGCGCTTCGCGAACGTTGCTATTCAACCCGTGTTCCATGACCACACCTTTTCACTAAGACGCGCTCGACCCCTCGAGCCCCAATGACCTCGATGTGTCCCACCACATCGAGATCCCTTGATTGAACTGTCGTAATCTCTTGAACGATCCCTGTTGCGAACTCCTTCGGATGATCAGGCCAACGAACACGGGGTTGAAGAACGGAGGCGCACACACGCGGCAGAAGGCCCGACTGATGAACTCCGCGTCGCAGCCCCCGCCGCGCACGGCGAGCCCTGACCGGCCTCATCCGAATCCGCTGCCCAAGCGCTTCCGCGCCTGGACAAGCGGTGACCCGACCTGAAGTCGTGCATTCCGTCACACATGTGAATGTCCCCACATTCACTAGCCACACCACACGTCGCGGATATAACTACCTGCACCGTAGGCGCAAAGACGAAAAGTCACATCGCGTCGCTAAAGTTGTTTCGAATGCGAAAGAATCCCTCGAATGAAGGGCGCGAGGGAGGTGCTTGATGACCGACAATGCACACTTGCGAGCGTTGTCACGGCACTAATCTGGGGTTCAGCATATCGATGTAACCCCTTGGTTCTGTTGGCAGGAGATCAGAAAGAGCAACCTTCCAGCCAGTGCCGTTGCTACCGCGTATCCCATGCGCATGGGCGCGAAATAGCCCTGCGGACCAGGGTGTGTGCGACAATTTTGCCTCGTGCGTCGATCGGGGAGCCGCTCCCAGAACCAGTGCGAACTGCGGCAGCTTGCCTCGCTGGTGCTCCGTAAACTCAGGCCGACAGGGCGCACGATGTGACTTCAACGCGACTGAAATACGGTTGCGCTTTGGATCGCATCTACCCGCCCATTCATTTCGCCGATGTTCATATCCATGGTCGATGCGAACGCGGCCTCAAAGGAACTGCAATTTGCAGTCGAACCGACGTGGGCGGCGCAACTCAAGGCCACCGCTTTGCCACAGTGCACCCCTTTCACTTGGCGCGCTCGGCGTCTAAACGCCCATGGAACGCCGTCGGGCGACGAGCACCCCATTCTCGCACCGCCCATACCCACACCCACCCCAATGGGCGTGCCCGACGGCGATCATTCAACCATTCCTTCGTCCGATTGGACTGAGCGCTCCGCTCCCGGCGCATAATAATCGAGGACGCGAGGTCGTGCGCGGAACAAACTTGCCTCACATGGATCGAGGACTCCGTTTTACGGCAGCCCGCCCGTCGGGCGAGGCTTCGACGAAGTGGCCGCAGCGGCAAGTCGTGCGCGCGAATCCGCGCCGCCAATCATCGTGCCGGGCGGGTAACGGTCTCAATCCTCGCGTGGACGGTAGGTCAGGCTTTGTCGCCTTAGCGATAGACGTTTTGATACCCATCGAGGGTCATCGAAAGCTCGCCGACAGTCAGTCTTGTCATAATTCTACCTCATTTGGAAAAGGCTAAGAGTGGAGACCCGTTCGTCGTCCCCAACCCAAATACCCTGCGACGGACGGTAAGGCCCTGCCCTGCCTATCCCAATAGGCGGGCGGGGCCTCTCATGACTTTCCATCGAATCGCAATCAGGAACGGGCGCCTATCGAGAACAGACGCTATCGCGTCCCCCGTGAGCCTCATTTGCGTTGCGTGCCTCCCCTCAAGGCCGCACTGCTCCAGCTCACCGCGCTGCGAAAGAACTCCTGGATTCCCCGCAGATCCTGCCGCTTTGCGAGACAGGCGACGTATTCCGTGATCCGTAACGACGGATCCTTGATCGGCACCGCGACCGATCGCGGCGAAGCTCGGAAACTCAGTCGCGCTCATGACGCCGACACCCATCCCGAGCGCCACGGCTTCGCGGCCGGCCTCGCGACTATCGATCTCGATGAGGGCCGCGGGCTGCACCTTCTCGCGTCGCAGGGCGCGGAACAGGAGCTGCCGCGTCATCGATGCCGGCGCGAACGATCAGCCGCTCCTTCGCGAAATCCGCGAGTTCAATCGACTTTCGGCGGCTCCAGGCGTGGTCGTGCGGAACGTAGACGACCAGCGGATAGGTGCAGAACGGCACGATGTGCAACTGCGTCTCCCGCGCCTTCGGTGACGCCACGATCGCCACATCGGTCTCGTAGTTCAGGAGATCCAGGAGCACTTTCCTGGCATTGCCCGTCGTCAGCGATACCACCACGTTGGGGTGCTGGCGCATGAAATCGTCGAGCACGGGCATGATGTGACGCGGTCCGTCGGCGCCGACCTTTAGCCGGCCGGCCTGCAGTCGCTTGCTCTGGTCGAGGACGGTCGCGCTCTCGTCCTGGATGCGGAACACCTCGCGCGTCAGCGACAGCGTCGACTCGCCCACGTCGGTCGGCACGACATTGCGTCCCCGCCGATCGAGCAGGCGCACGCCGTACGCTTCCTCCAGTGCCTTGACCTGGGAGGAAAGAGTCGACTGGTTGACACGCTGGACTTGAGCGGCGCGGGTGAAGCTGCCCTCGCTGGCCACTGCATGGAAGGCACGCAAGTAAAGATGGTTCATGGCACGGTTCCTGAGCGGTCTGGCATCGAAACCATCAATATATGAGACGTCGATCGCTGGGGGTTCGCACACCACATCGTGCAGGATGCCGTTGCCGGACGCACGAGTGTTCACCGAACGGAACTCGGTGATGCGCGTGGTCGGCTCGCACCGTACCAGCTGGACGCTGTACTGAAGCATGAGGTCGACGGTGCGATCGTCCATCGGCATCAGGAGCAAATCGCGATCCCAGCCATTGTGGATCATGCGGATTTGCGGCCCGATTGGAAGGCTGCCGGATCGTTTTTCCGCCAGCCATTGATCTTATGTCTCGGCGCAGCGCGGCTTTCAGTGAGAAATCCCACAGATTCCCGTCGTCGCCATGCGTACGAGAGGTCAGGCGGAGAGTTCGGGTGGAGCCCATTGTGATGTACGATCGCGCGGAGCAAATCGTCATCGGTCAAATCGGGTCCGTCACGACGGCGGGCCGGGGCCGATCATTGGACAGGTCTCGTGAAACGCATTCTCCTTGCACTTGCCGCCGTGGCGGCGGCCCCGCTCGCACAGGCGCAAAGCGATGACAGGGCCTATTGCGCCCAGCTCAGCGACCTCTATCGGCGCTATGTCCAGAATGCGACGGGCCGTCGGGTCGACGTCGAGGCCCTGGTGGCGCTCGACGATTGCTCGAGGGGAAAGGCCGCGTCGGCGATTCCGGTGCTGGAGAAGAGGCTGCGTGACGCCAAGATCACGCCGCCCGGGGGCGGCGAGTTCAAACCTTAGGTCAGTCGTATTGCTTCAGGCGATAGTTATCCATCACCCACTTCAGCGTCGTGCCGTATTGCGGATCGGTTGCATAGACGCCGGTCAGCGCGTCGGCGAAGCGGTCGGGATCCTTGACGACTTCCATCGCGGACCGATAGGGCGAGCCTGTCGCCAAGAGCTTGCCGTGCAACTCGAACGCTTCGGACATGCTGGTGAAACGCCGGAAGCGCGCCGTAATCGTCACCACCTTGCCGTCGATGACTTCGCGGGTCTCGCTTTCGACCGCGGGCTGGCCCTCCAACGCCTTGATCCCGAACGGGTTGTTGCTGTCGGGGGGCATTGCCGCGCCCCAGGCGCTCTCGACGATCCATTGCGCCAGCGTGATCGACGGCGGGATGCCCCAACGCTGCCGCGAATTCTTGGCTGCTTCGATCACGTCCGGCGGAAGAATTCCGACATGGCCGAAGCGCGGCGGCGGCGCCTGTTCCTTGGCGACCAGCGGCCGTGCCGCGAGGGCATAATAGGTCGGGCTGCCGGGCGCCACGTGTCCGGTCGGCGGATTCATGTTCATCACGACCGCCTGGAACGCCTTGATGGCAAGAATCGTCCCGGGGTCCATGATGCCGGTAACGGGGACTTCCGTGTGCGGCTTGGGCAGCCGCCTGTTCAGCAGCGATTGGATGACGAATACGTCGCCAGGGCCGTTCACCGCGTCCAGCCCGACCGATGTAAAGATCGGCGGTGCGACCGCGCCGGCTTCGTCGGTGCTCAGGATCACTTGCGATGGGGCAAGACACATGGCGGCAGAGTCTGTGTCGAACGGTTCACGCTTAGCATGGCTGGCGTCGCCCCGGACCGTCAACCACATCCCTTGATACTCAGATTGATGGTAGTTTTACGGCATGCCACAAGGTTCAATATGATTGAACCGGTCTTGTCATGCATCCGCAGGAGGGCGTTCGGGCTGCTGGAAGTCCAAATACGATTGCCCAATCGTGGGTTCCGCTACTAGTATTTTATGCGACCGGACCTGCCGTTCGCCTCCCGATAGGAGTGCGTCCTCACGTGACCCTGAAGCTTGTCATGATCCGCTGTCCCGACAACGTGGCGCCTGAGCGGCGTGAGGTTCGCGGCGGGGAGTTCTCCATAGGTCGAGGAAAAGACAACCAGTGGGTGGTAGCCGATCCTGACCGTCACCTGTCGAAGAAGCACTGCCAGTTCGTCTACGGGGTCGGCGAATGGGAAGTGCACGATTTCAGCACCAACGGCACTTTCCTCAATCAGGCCAGCGATCCCATAGGGAAGGGCGTCAGCCAGAAGTTGCGCAACGGCGACAGGGTCAAGTTCGGCCTTTACGAGATCGAAGTGATCATCGACGAGGAAGAGGCAGCACGCAACCACGCCGGCTTCGGCACGGCCCACGATCCGTTGCCGTCCGAGTCGGACGTTCGTCCTTATCAGGATGCCAGACTGCCCAGCTCTTCCTCGATGATCGACGCGCCGAATTCGCCGATTCTGCCGGCGGACTTCGATCCGCTCGCGCCCAACCCGGACCCGTTCGCGGGTCCGACCGACTCAGATCATGCGCCCGCTCTTCAAAGCGCTTTCCGGCCGCCGGGACCGGTCGCGATCATTCCCGACGATTGGGATGTCGACCTGCCTGCCGCCAATCCGCAGCCCCGAGCGCGTTCGCCCGAGCCCGAGCGGCCCTCGCAGAGTGCTCAACCTGCACCGGCGAGGGCCGAGCTGCCGGCGCCGGAGGCACGCGCTGAGAGGCCGAACGATACCGGCGTGATCGAGGCTTTCCTGCGCGGCGTCGAACTGAAAGATACGACGCTGCCGGACCCCGAGAAGACGCTGGAGCGGATCGGCGCCGCGCTGCGACAGAGCGTCAATGGCCTTCGCCAGACCTTGATGGCGCGTTCCAGCATCAAGGACGAGTTCCGTATCGAGCAGACGATGATTCGACCGAGCGGCAACAACCCCTTGAAGTTTTCGCTCGATGACGATGACGCCCTGGCGACCTTGCTCGGCATCGGCCGGCGCGGCGGGATGCCCGTGGATGAGGCCATTGCCGAAGCCTTCGACGACCTCAGGATGCACGAGCTCGCGACCATCTCGGCGATGCAGGCGGCCGTGCGGGTGCTTCTCGCCCAGTTCGACCCCGAGATCATCGAGCAGAAGGCGGGCGGTGGCGGGCTACAGATCCACCCAGCCCAGAAGAAGGCAAGAGCATGGGAAGCCTTCGGGCAGCTGCACAAGAGTGTGACCCAGGCGCTTTCAGACGATTTCGACAGCGTGTTCGGCAAGGCTTTCGCGCGCGCCTACGAGCAGGCGATCGAGAAGCTGACCACCGATCGGGCCTCGTCATGATCGGCCGCCGCCGGCTGCTGATCGGGGCGGTGCCAGCCGCCCTTCTGGTCGAAGGGTGCGGCGGTCCGCCGCCGCCGCCGGTGGTCGACGTGACCATCCGGGCGAACGCCGACATCAATCCCAATCCGTCGGGCACGCCGGTGTCCGTTGCGGTCCGCCTCTATTCGCTCAATGCCAGGGGCAAGTTCGAATCGGCCGACGTCTACTCCCTGATGCAACGCGAGGCCCAGACCCTGGGAGCCGAAAGCGCTGGCTTCGAGGAGGTGGTGATCCGCCCAGGCGAAACGCGGAAGGTCACGCTGATGCCGAAGCCCGGCGTGCGCTTCATCGGCGTGGCCGTGCTGTTCCGCGACATCGATCGCTCACAATGGCGCATGGTCGCCCCCATCGCCGAGAGCGGGCTCTCCAAGTTCGCTCTCTCCATCAGCGGCAACAGGGCCGCACTGGTGTCTGCATGACGTGGTCAAACCGTGTTGTCTGGCTCGAGGGAATGTTCCTGCGGGCACAGCACTTCCAGCAGCAGGATCGCTGGCTCGAGGCGCTGGTGCGCGACCGCACGGCCTCGCTGCGCTCCCATGCCTGGGGACTGACGGAAGGCGTGATCAACCGCAACCTGCTCGCCACCGGCCAGTTCGCCCTGGCGAGCGGCAGCGGCGTGTTCGAGGACGGCACGCCGTTCGCCCTGCCCGGCGAAACCGACCAACCCGTGCCGCTCGACCTGCCGGAGACGACGCGCAATGCCATCGTCTATCTCGTGCTGCCCATGCGGCAGGCAGGATCGGTCGAAGTCACCGCCAACGGCTCCGCGGAGGGTCGCTATGAGCAGCGGCCTTTCGAAGCCTACGACACGCATTCCGGTTCGCCGCAGCCGGCCGAGGTGCAGGTCGGAAGGCTGCGGCTGCGCTATATGCTCGAGAGCGAGAATCGTGCAGGCTACCATGGTATCGGCCTTGCCCGCGTGGTCGAGGTCGGTGCGGACCGCAAGGTCGTCCTCGACGATCAGTGGATCGCGCCGTGCCTGGCGTGCTCGGCCGCGCCACCGCTGAGCGGCCTGCTCGGCGAACTTACCGGCCTGCTCAACCAGCGCGGTGAGGCGCTGGCGGCGCGGCTGACGGCCCCCGGTTCGCGTGGCGTGGCGGATGTCTCCGACTTCCTGCTGCTGCAGTCCGTCAACCGCTCGCAGAAGCTGCTGGCGCACTGGGCGAGTGACGGCAATGTCCATCCTGCCGATCTCTACGCCGCCTTGGTGCAGATGGCCGGCGACTTGGCGACGTTCACCGAAGCGAGCCGACGCCCCTCGGACTATCCGCCTTATCGGCATGCCGACCTGCAACGCAGCTTCGCGCCGGTGATCGCCGACCTGCGTCGGTCGCTGTCGACGGTCATCGAGCAGACGGCCATCCAGATCCCGCTGCAGCAGCGCGCCTACGGCGTGCGGGTCGGGCCCATCGTCGATCGCGGCATCCTGCGATCGTCGAGCTTCGTCATGGCCGTGCAGGCGGACGTGCCGACCGAAACATTGCGACGGCTGTTTCCTTCGCAGGTCAAGATCGGCGCGGTCGAGCATATCCGTGAGCTGGTGAACGTTGCCTTGCCGGGGATTGCCGTGCGGCCGTTGCCCGTGGCGCCGCGACAGCTGCCGTTCTATGCCGGTGCGACCTACTTCGAGCTGGACCGCAATTCGGCGCACTGGAAGGAACTGCAGTCCTCCGGTGGGTTCGCCATCCATCTGTCCGGCGAGTTCCCGAACCTCAATATCGAGCTCTGGGCGATCCGTGGCTAAGCCGCTGACGTGAGGCGAGCATGAGTGACAATCCCTTCGCCGAGCCTGAGGACGACAACCGGACGGTCATCAGGCCGACTCCCGGACGCCGGCGGACGCCGGCGCCCGAGCAGCCTCCCGTCGCGCGCAGCGAGCCGCTGCCGTCGGAAACGGTCGCCTCGCGCCCTGCCGCTGCTGCGCCCGTGGCGGCGGCCGAGGGTACGGAGGACATAGCGGTCGGCAGCGACGTCCTCGCGGCAGCCGCCGCGCCGCTGCTCCAGCTCATGGCGCGGCTGCGCAATACGGCCAACGCCCCGGACTCCGGTGACCTCTATCAGCGCACCGTTCGCCAGATCCGGGTCTTCGAGCAGGAGGCGCGCGACAAGGGCGTACCTCTCGAACAGCTTCGTCCTGCCCACTATGCGCTGTGTGCCAGCCTCGACGACATCGTGCTTAGCACGCCCTGGGGGAGCAGCGGAGCCTGGGGCCAGCGTTCGCTTGTCTCGACCTTCCATCAGGAGGTGCGCAGCGGCGAACGCTTCTTCGATGTGCTGAAGCAGATGTGCGACAACCCGGGCCGGTTCCTGCCGGTGATCGAGCTGATGTACATCTGCATGTCGCTCGGCTTCATGGGCCGGTATCGCCTGTCGCGTCGCGGCGTCGGCGACATCAACCGGATTCGCGAAGAGACCTACGCCGTCATCGTCCGCCAGAAGAAGGCCGCGGAACCAGCACTGGCCCCGCATACCAAGGGTGTGAACGCGCCCTACCGGCCAGCGCGCTTCGTCGTGCCGGTCTGGGTCGCGGCGGCGGCGGGGCTGGGCATCATCGGTGCTCTCTTCCTCTGGTTCTCGATCAATCTCAATACGGAGTCCGACATCATCTATGCCCGCCTGCAGGGCGCGCCGCCGGACCGCATGCCCACGATCACCCGCACGCCGGTCGTCGAGCCCGCACCGGTGATCGCGATACCACCGCCGCCGCCCGAGCCGTCGACGCTCGACAAGCTGCGCCAGTTCCTGAAACCGGAGATCGATCAGAAGCTCGTGGAAGTGCTCGGCACTCCGGCGCAACCGCTGGTCCGCATCATCGGCCGCAATATGTTCGCGTCGGGCAGCGCCACGCTGACGCCGAGCTTCAAGCCGTTGCTCGAGCGTATCGGGCTCGCCTTGAAGGAAGAGAAGGGCCCGGTGAAGGTCATCGGCTATACCGACTCCGAGCCGATCCGCACCATCGCCTTCCCCTCGAACTTCCAGCTTTCGACGGCGCGCGCGCAGGCGGCGAGCACGATCATCGGTGCCGCCCTCGGCGAACCTTCGCGGATAACCGTCGAAGGCCGAGCGGATGCCGATCCGATCGCTCCCAACACGACGGCCGAAGGCCGCGAACGCAACCGGCGCATCGAAGTCGTTCTCAATCGGCAGGGTGGCTAGTCATGAAAGCTCTGCGATTCCTCGCCTCCCGTTGGGTGCTGAGTTTCGTCGGCGTCGCCATCCTGGGGCTGCTGGCCTGGTTCTTCGGTCCGCTGCTGCCGCTTCTCGAAGGATGGGTGGCGCGGTTGATCGTCATCCTGTGCCTGTTGGCGATCTGGGCCGCGACCAACGTGGCGCTCGATTTCAATCGCCGGCGCCGCGAGCAGAAGCTCGAGAGCGGCGTCACCGAGAAGGCCGGCGACGAAGAGGACAATCGCACCAGCGAGGAAGCAGCAGCCCTGCGCGATCGCATGTCGACCGCGCTGTCGCTGCTGAAGAAGGCGCGGGGCACGCGCGGCTACCTTTATGAGCAGCCCTGGTACGTCATCATCGGCCCGCCCGGCGCAGGCAAGACGACGGCGCTCCTGAACAGCGGCTTGAAGTTTCCGTTGGCTGCCGAGATGGGGCAGGGGGCAGTCGCCGGTGTCGGCGGCACACGCCTCTGCGACTGGTGGTTCACCGAGAACGCCGTGCTGATCGACACGGCCGGTCGCTACACGACCCAGGATTCGAATGCGGCGGTCGATCGCGCCGGATGGGATGCCTTCCTCGATCTGCTGCGCCGCACGCGGCCGCGCCAGCCACTCAACGGCGTGATCGTGGCGATTGCGTTGAGCGACATCGCCAGTGCGCCGAACGACGAGCGGGTGGCCCATGCCCGCGCGGTCCGGCGGCGCATCAAGGAGCTCGAGGAGCGCCTCAGCATCCGTCTGCCGGTCTATCTGCTGTTCACCAAGTCCGACCTGATCGCGGGCTTCGCCGAGTTCTTCGACGATCTCGACCGCGATCGGCGCGAGCAGGTCTGGGGTGTGACCTTCCCGTTCGGCAAGACCGCCACGTCCCCGGTGAACCAATTCCCCGACGAACTGAAACTACTCGTCGACAGCCTGAACGATCGCCTGTTCGATCGCCTGCAGGCCGAGCAGAGCCCGGAACGACGTGCGCAAATCGCAGGGTTCCCGACGCAGATCGCCTCGCTCGCCCAGCCCCTGCAGGCCTTTCTGACGGAGGCCTTCGGCGGCTCGCGGCTCGACCCGGCGCCACTGCTGCGCGGCGTCTACTTCGCCTCCGGCGTTCAGGAGGGTTCGCCGATCGATCGCCTGACCGGCGTGATGATGCGCGCCTTCGGCGTCGACCAGCGCCGTGCTGCTGCCCTGCGCCCGGTGCAGGGGCGCAGCTATTTCCTCGGCCACCTCGTCTCGCGGGTGATCTTCGGCGAGGCCATGCTGGTGAGCGAGCCGCCGACGGCACGCATGCGGCGGCTCGTCATGCGCTCCGCTGCCTATGCCGTGGTCGCCCTGCTGACCCTGGGCGTTGCCGGATGGCTGGTCGTCAATCGGTCGTCCAGCGAGCGCGAGATCGGCGAAATGGCGGCGGCCCTGGATATCTATGAGAAAATCGCCAAGGAGACGACGTTCGATCCCGTCAACGATGCCGACTTGCCGCGCCTGCTGCCGTTGCTCGACTCCGCCCGCGAACTGTCGACAACGGCCAAGGCCAGCAGCCCCCTGCTGGCGGGCTTCGACCTGTCCCAGACCGCCAAGCTGCGCGGCGGCGCCGAGGGCGTCTACCGGCATGCCCTGGGTTACGCGCTGCTGCCGCGCCTGGTCTGGCGGCTGGAGGCCCAGATGCGGGGCTACTTCACGCAGCCGGAATTCCTCTACGAGGCAACGCGCGTCTACCTGATGCTCGGCGGCCAGGGCCCACTCGACAAGTCGCTGGTCAAGGAATGGATGACCTACGAC
>JAEZIF010000442.1 GCA_023416135.1 Pseudomonadota bacterium | reverse complement strand
GCCGTGCCAGCATCCCGATCAACCTCTCGAGGTCGTCGCGGAACCAGGCGGGGTGTCGCGCCCGCATTGCATTGATGGAATAGATCCGCAGCCGCTTGCCGCCCGGCAGGAAGCTGCGCAGCCACCGCCCGAGGGATACGCCCACCATTCTCCACAGGAGGACCGGCAGGCTGCTCTGCCCATGCACGGTTGCCGAGTAGCCATAGGCACAGAGCAGGCCGCCGCGCTCGAGCGCCGCGAACGAGCGCCGATAGTCGTCTTCGCCGACTCCGTCGAAGACGACGTCGAATCCACCCGGCAGGATACGCGCGAAGTCTTCTCGATGATAATCGATCGGCGTGGCGCCGAGGGCACGGACCAGTGCCGCGTGCTCGCCACGGGCGGTACCCCAGAGCTCGAGCCCGGCCATCCTGCCGAGCACGAGCAGCGCCTGGCCGACGGCACCAGCGGCTCCCTGTACAAGCACCCGCTGCCCTTGCCTCACGCATGCCGTGCGATGAAGGAGCTGCCAGGCGGTCGTCCAGCTCAAGATCAGTGCGGCGACCTCCGCCGCATCGATCCCCGGCGGCACGCGGACCACCTGGCTGGCGCGGAGCGTAAGCCAGGCGGCGTTGGCCCCGACCACCGTCATGTCGGCGACGCGGTCGCCGATCCGGAAGCCGCTCACGCCCTCGCCCACCTCGTCGATTTCTCCCACGACATCGTAGCCCATCGTAAAAGGCGGCCGGAGCATCATGGTTTGCGGGTAGAGGTGGCGGCGGATCACGACATCGGTGAATTCCACGCTCGAAGCCAGTACGCGGACCCGCACCTCGCCAGCGCCTGCCGTCGGCAAGGGCGCATCGGCCACCTCCAGGCCGTCGGGATCGCCGAAGCGCCTGACCTGAACAACCCGATTGCAGAGGTCCGTCATGGGCGAATGGATGCGCGAGCCTGGTCGCCACTTCTCGTTACATGGCAACAAGGTTGTGTCATTGCGATGGATCAAAGCTCCCGCAAGACCCGTTGCCGCAATGCGCACCCTCCAGGACCTCCACCTGGGGCCTGCTTGGTGATCTTGATGGCGCTGCCCCAGCGGCCCGCCGCGCTCGAAGGTGCTGGACCACCTTCCGTCCGGCCGGATCAGCCGGACGGAAGGCGCCCCGGACCCGCGTCAGGCCTTGAGATTGACGGCGGCGTCCTTGCCGCGGTCCTGCTGGACCTCATAGGTGATCTTCTGGCCTTCGTTCAGGCCGTTCAGGCCGGCCCGCTCGACGGCGCTGATATGGACGAACACGTCCTTGCCGCCGCCATCCGGTTGAATGAAGCCAAAGCCCTTGGTGGCATTGAACCACTTGACCGTGCCTGTCGCCATGTTCGCTACCTTCTCATAAAGAGCGACGCGGAACTCCGCGCCGTGCGCAACCCTGCGCACCGGGCCAACGAAAAGTCCATCCCTGCGTTGCTCCCCTGGCGCCGTCGGGCAAGCTCGCGGCCGTTCACGCCGCTCAGTCCGACATCGGTGAACAGCAGGTGGATGCCCGGGCGCGCTCTCGATCAGCCGCAGCGCGTGTCGATGCCGGTCCCGATCAAATGTTCGTCAACCCGGGCAAGATCGTGCCGATGGTGCTGCCCTCCCCGTCGGTAATGCCGAAGTCGACGGCATCGAGGGCGAACACGGCCTTGCGGAACCCGCACGCATCGAGCAGGTCGGCCATGGCATTCAACCATGAGATCCGGCTTGCCGACGGCGTGCCGCGGAAAGCGAGGTTGTCGCGCGTCACGCCGAACTCGCCGGCGATAATGCGGTCGGGAGAAATGCCATTCGCCCGGCACCAGTTCACCACCGGGTCGAGATACAGGCCGAGCCTCGCCTTGTCCTCCGGCAGCGAGTAGTACCAGTCGATCGTCGTTCGGGTCGACCGGATCCGGACCATCTTCTGGGCGTCCGTCAGCGATCCATCGGCAGACACGGCCGCCACCATGCGGGCGATCACGTCGGGCTGCTCCGACTGGACGGGCGGCCAGTTGAAGCGCGAGACGTACCTGCTCAAGGTGCTGCCTTTGTAGCCCTGCAAGGTGAAGATGGCGGGCAGGTACGGATGGATCGCCCACAGCGTGTTGCCGTCGTAGGAGGCCGGATCGGCACGCATCAGGTGGCCCACGTCCGACCAGTTCTCCATGCTCAGGATCAGCGTGTGCCCCGGCATGGCGCTGCGTGCGGTGGCGTACTGTGCGTTCAGATAGCCCAGCCAGTCGCCGTTGATCGACGCGGGGTCCATGGGCTCGTTGAACAGCTCCAGCGCGACCCGCGCCGGGTCGTACGTGGCGTAGTGCTGCGCGAACGAGTGCGTGACGGCCAGGCGCTTCCGGAACAGCGCCCCGCTCACGCCACCGGCCAGCAGCTGCGCCGGCGTGTTCTTGACGTAGTCCGCGTCATGCATGTCGATGTTCACGGCGAGGCCGGCGTCGAGGCAGGCCTCGACGGCGACGTCGAGCCAACCGAACAGCGTGGCCGTGCGGGTCCTGTCGGCCACGGCGTCGATCCACGGGCCGGGCGCCACGCAGATGCGGACGAAATCGAAGCCCCTGGCCACCAGCGCGGCGAGGCTCGCCGACCGGACGTGGTCCGACCAGGACGACGGATTGAGGAACGGGTTGGCCGAGTACGCCGTGTTCGGGTCCTTCGGGTTCACCACCGTCGGCCCCAGGAACGGCCACATGATATTTATGCCGTGGGTTCCGCCGAAGGCGACGCTTTGCCCGGTAGCGCGGCGATGTGGGGTCGCAGCAGGCGGAGCCATCGCCATGTCGGGCTTCCGAGAGGAACAAGAGGCCTGTGCAATCGACGGCACGAGTGAAGCGCCCAAAAGTCGTCTCCGGGTCGTCCTCACAGCGTCTTGCTCATTTTCGTCCCACGACGGCTACCGCATGCAGGCGCGCATCGAAGGCGGTCAGGTCAAGCGCGCCGGTCTCGCGGCTCGTTTCGTTCTCAATCACTCGCCTCGACCTCGACGAGATTCGTATTGTATGTCGTCGCCCCACACGGCGCCGACCGATCCTCCGCCAGCGCATTGGCGCAGCCCGCGGTGTCGGTGCCGTCCTCGGCTGGTGCGAACCACGCCCCCTCCTTGATCGACACCACGCCGGCGGCAATACGCGGCGTGACCTTGACCGGCAGCAAGGTCGAGCCGAGAGCGTTGAATATGCGAACGGTCTGGCCGTCGGTGATGCCGCGCACCTTCGCATCGTCGGGGTTCATCCACACATCGTCCGGATCGACCCGCGCCAGCAGCGGCTGGTTGCCGTGGATCGAATGCGT
>JAEZIF010000386.1 GCA_023416135.1 Pseudomonadota bacterium | reverse complement strand
TGGATCAGCACGTCGCGCGTCGAGCGGCCGATCTGGGCGCCGAGCAGAATGGTGAGCGCGGTCCAGTACATCCACACCATGATGGCGGCGAAGCCCGCCGTGGCGCCGAAGGCCGAGGTGAGCTGCGTCACCTCGAAGTAGTAGACCAGCGCCCGGTTGCCGGCGGCGAACAGCAACGCATTGACGGCGCCGCCGATCAGGGCGTAGCGCCAGCGTACGTTGCCGCTCGGCAGCCACTTGTAGATCAGCGTGAAGAACGCCGACAGCAGCCCGTAGTGGATGAACCCCGAGATGGCCGGACCGATCCATACGCCCAGCAGCGGGAACTTCTCGAGCGCGCCGGCATAGGCCGAGGTCAGAACGCTCGCCAGGATGACCGCGATCAGCAGCAGGCCGAGCACGACCATCATCGCCAGCGCCAGCAATCGCGACTGCAGGGTCGCCAGCACAGGCTGGAGAGGGCTCACCGGATGCAGCACATGGACCGCGGGCGTGCTCCAGATGGCGTTGATGCTGTCGTCGAGCTCGACGAAGACGCGGCTGCCCGTATAGACCAGCACGATCGCGCCGATGATGGCGGCCATGCCGCCGCCCTTGAACAGCTCTTGCGACGCATAGCGACGAATGCCCGCAAGCTGTTCGGGCTGCAGCACCGTGCCGAGCGCGTCGAACACCGCTTCCTGCGCCATCAGCCGTCCCACGATCGGCTCGGCCACGGCGATGCTGAAGATCATGATCGGGCCGATGGCGAACATGGTGTAGAAGGCCATGGCCGCGGCCGAGGTCGACAGCCGATTGGTGAAGAAGCCCAGGCCCACCGAATAGGCGATGTTCCAGAGCGCGCGTGGCAGCGAGAGCGGGTGCATCGTCAGCGCAGATGTGCGATGGCGTTGGCGTAGTAGGCGAGCACGGGCCGCTCCGCGGCTACTGCCGCGAACAGGCCCTCTTCCGGCTCCTCGATCAGACGGCGCAGCTCCAGCATCCGCAGTCCGACATCGAAGGCATAGTCCCGGTCGCCGCGCGGCAGGTAGAGCTTGGCGCCGCGACCTTCGAAATGCGCCATCAAGTCGGCGGCGCGCACCTTGAGCTCCAGCTCGTCCAGCGGCTCACGGGCCTCCAGCAGCACAGTGGAGATCACCGACACAGGCAGCACCGGCACCAGGCGGGCGATCTCGCCCATCACGTCCCCGGCAAGCCGGCCGATGACTTCGAAGCGCTGATCCTTGTCGAGGTCGCGCAAGCCGCCGTCCGACGCCGCAGCTTCGCGGGCAAGCCAGTCGCGGGCGGATATGGGCCCGCCGAAATTCACACACGCGTAGCCGAAGCGGTACCAGCGGCCGCGCAACATCAGGCCGAGCTGGCTCATCCAGAAGCCGAGAGCCGTGCGCATGGCGAAGAGCGCGTTGCGCCGCGGCAGCTCCTTGTCGAGCGAGCGCAGCAGGCTGCGGTCCTCGAGCACTCGATCATAGTTCAAGGCGACCGGCACGAAGACGATGTCGTGACCGCCCTTGGGGTCGAACGATTTCAGCATGTAGTCGAACAGGCCGAGCTTGGGCTCGCGCAGCCGGCCGTCGCGCGACAGGCCGCCCTCGGGATACATCGCCTGGGCGACGCCGGCCTCGGTCGCCATGTGCACATAGCGCTCCAGCACGCGGCGATAGATCGGGTCGTTGGAATTTCGGCGCACGAAGTAGGCGCCCATGGAACGGATGAGCTGCTGCAAGGGCCAGATGCGCGCCCATTCGCCGACGGCGTAGGACAGCGCCGTGCGCTCGGCCGCCAGGAAGGCCACGAGCACGTAGTCCATGTTGCTGCGGTGGTTCATGACGAACACCACCGTGGTGCCGGGCGCCACGCCGGCCATGGTGCGCTCGTCGGCGAAGCCCAGCCGCACCCGATAGAGGAAACGGGCGACGGCGCGCGCGATCGAGTAGCCCAGCCGGAAGTAGATGTAGGCGTTGAAGGTCGGCACGATCTCGCGCGCATAGCGTTGGACTTCGCTCATCGCCACCTCGCGCGGCAGATTGCTGGCGCGGGCATGGTCGTTGACGGCGGCGACCACCTGCGGGTCGTAGACTAGGCGATCAATCAGCACCTGCCGCTTGGTGAGCTGGAACGGCTTTATCTCGATGGCCAGCCGCTGGTTGACGCGGTCGATCAGCCGATTGAGGCGGCGGCGCACGAACCAGCGGCCGCTCGGGATCAGCAGCCGGTCGAGCAGCGACCAGGCCGCGAAAAGGGCGATCGCCGCGAACAGCCAGAGCGGAACGGTGACCGGCTCGCCCATCTCGTTCGCGTGCCCGTCCGCTCAGTATTGCTTCAGGGTGAAGCCTGCATAGACGCACATGGCCGAGGCGACCAGGAGAACGATGGTTGTGCCCGCCGCGCCGATCACCCGGCCGAGCGGAATGAAGCCCAGCAGGCCGCCGGCATGCAGCACGCGCGCGATCAGCAGCACCAGGGACGTGATCGCGACGGGCCAGAAGCCATAGTATTCGCTGGCGAAATAGATTAGCACTAGGCAGAGCGGCACGTACTCCATGAAGTTTCCGTGCGCGCGGATCGCCGCCAGCAACTCGGGATCGCCGCCGTCGCCCAGAAAGATCTTCTTCTGCGTGCGCAGACGGCCGACGCTCACCGTCAGGGACACGGCGAGCAATCCCAACAATCCAGCGCAGACGAAAAACACAGGCATGCGATGGCCTCCCTTCGAATTGGCGGCATTGTATGGCCATATGGCACGGGGCCAAAGCGAGTGGAGCCGCGCCATGTGGCAGATTCTGCGCAAGAGAGCCGGCCGGCTGCCGCCCTCGCCTTGCCGGCCCCGCCTCGGCCTTCCGTGTGCCGGCGCGCATTTCGCCAACGGAGCGCAAGTTCTGGGGGGCAAGGCGTCCGTGCGACGGTCGTCGGACGAGGTATTTCAGCTACTAACTACTATATGACTGGTTCGAGCGCGGAGACGAAGCGGTCGAGCTCGTCCTCGGTGTTGTAGACATGCACCGAAGCGCGCATCACGTTCAGCAGGCCGCGGCCCTTGAGGTCGAGGCGCGAGGAGAACTGCGTCGAGACGGTGACGTTGATCGCCTGCTCGCGCAACCTGGCCTTCAGCTTGTTGTGGTCCTTGCCGTCGACCGCGAAGGTCACGATGCCACCCTTCACCTTGCCGAGATCGGTGAGCTTGACGCCCCTCAGGGTTCCGAGCCGCGCGCGCAATCCGTCGGCCAGCTCGCGCAGCCGCGCCCAGATCGGCTCCATGCCGAGCTCGTTGATCTGGTCGGCGGCGACCTTCAGGCCGATAACGCCGGCGAAATAGCGCTCCCAGTTCTCGAAGCGCCGCGCGTCCTCGCGCACCGTGTATGCATTGTCGTCGGTCCATTGGGCGGCGTGGTTGTCGAGCAGCAACGGCTCGATATGGGCTGTCGTTGCGCGCTTGGCATAGAGGAAGCCGGTGCCGCGCGGCCCGCGCATGTACTTGCGGCCGGTCACCGACAGGAAGTCGCAGCCGATCTTGCGCACATCGACCGGCAGCTGGCCGACCGACTGGCAGGCGTCGAGCAGGTAGAGCACGCCAGCGTCGTTGACGATCTTGCCGACGGCCTCGGCGGGCTGCACCAGCCCGCCCTGGGTCGGAACGTGCGAGATCGACACCAGCTTGGTGCGCTTGTCGATCGCCCGTTCCAGCGCGCCGAGGTCGATCTGGCCGTAGTTGTCGTCGGGCACCACGACGATCTCCGCGCCGGTCTTCCTGGCCACCTGGAGGTAGGAGATGTAGTTCGACGAATACTCGCTGACACAGGTCAGGATGCGGTCGCCAGGCTTGAAGTCGAGGGAGTAGAAGGCGAGGTCCCAGGCGCGGGTGGCGTTTTCGACGAAGGCGACTTCGTCGGCCTTGGCGCCGATCACCTTCGCCACCGCCGGATAGAAGCCTTCTAGGTCGTCGTGCGCCTTGGCCGCCGCCTCGTAGCCGCCGATCTCGGCTTCCAGCCGCAGATGGTTCAGGGTGGCGTCGAGCGTGCGCTGGCTGGGCAGGGCGGCACCCGCGGCGTTGAGGTGCAGGACGTGGGCGCAGCCTGGCGTCTCGGCGCGCAATCGGGCGAGATCGAGGGTCACGTCAACAGCTCCTCTGTTGTATGATCGCAGCCATGTCGTTGTCCGGCGCGGTGCTGCGCTTCGTCCTGCCTAAAGCGGCGCTCGAGCCCGAGCAACTGACCATTGTTCATGCCGGCGATACCCTGCCCATTACCTTCATGCGCAGCAGTCGAGCCCGCCGAGCCTCGCTGCGCGTCGACCCGGCCCGTCGCTGCATCGTGCTGACCGCCCCCTTGCGCATGGCACGCGGCGTCGCCGTGGGCTTTGCCGAGTCCCAGGCGGGCTGGATCGCCGCCCGGCTAAAGCGCCTGCCGGCGCGGCGCCCGTTCGCCGACGGCGCCGAGGTGCCGCTGTTCGGTGAGCCGCATCTCATCCGCCATCGCACCGACAGGCGCGGCACGGTGTGGCGCGAGGCGAGCGAGATCCATGTCGCCGGCCAGGCCGAGCACCTGCCGCGACGGCTGCGCGACTGGCTGACGGCCGAATTGCGTCGCCGCCTGGTGCCGTTGGTCCACGCAAAGGCGCTGCGAGTAGAGCGGCCGGTCAAGCGCATCAGCGTGCGCGACACGCGCTCGCGCTGGGGAAGCTGCGGACCCGACGGCGCCCTGTCGTTCTCCTGGCGCCTGGTGTTCGCGCCGCCCGAAGTGCTGGACTATCTGGTGGCGCACGAGGTCGCCCATCTCGTGCACCTCAACCACGGCCCGCGCTTCTGGGTGCTGGCGCGCGAACTCTGCGACGGTCCGATGGAACCGCCGCAGGCCTGGCTGAAAGCCAATGGCGAGACGCTGCTGCAGTACGGCGCCTGACTACTCCGCCGCCACCTTGGCTTGCGCCACGTTCAGCACAGCCGCCGCCTCCTTGGCGACCACCGTGCCGTCGAAGAAGCTCGGGTTCTGCTGGCCCCACAGGTGCACCGCGTTGGTGAAGGTGAAGTCGCGGAAGTCGCCGGGCGTGATCAACTCGTCCTCGACCAGCTCGTGCGCCTCGGGCACCGGGCTCAGCATGTCGGGCACGTCGAAGTGGCCGATGTCGGAGCTGAAAATCGCGTTGATGCGCGCGCCGAACGGGTTGGCCTTGCCGAAGGCCGTGACGTTCATGCGGTCGTCGGCCTCGCAGCCGAAGTAGTAGGGCCGGGCGTAGAGGTCGACCCAGTCCTCCTTGCGCGCGATCTTGCAGGCCGCGAAGTCGTCGAGCACGGGCATGCCACCGGTCGCCTCGTCCTCCTCCTTGGATGGCCACCCGTCGCGCTTGTCGAGCTCGGCCGCGATCTCCTCGTAGCCGTACTTGTCGACCAGGCTTCTGAGCATCTTTCGGTCGAGCTTCTTGGGGTCCATGTAGGCGATGCCCTTGGCTCCGCGCCGTTCCCAGTGCTCGATCAGGTCGGCGAACAGCTGGCAGCCCCAGCCCACGCCGCCCTCGAGGAAGGCGAAGTTGAGATCGGGGAAGCGCCGTGTCACACCGCCCAGGAACAGCCCCTTGGCGATCGAATGCCCGGCCGCCGCAAAGTGGCCGATGTGGTTGAAGGTGAAATTGCTGGGCGAATTGCGCAGGCCAAAGCCGCGGCCGCCGGCGTGGAAGGTGGGCGCCATGCGCAGCTCGCGGCACTTCTGCCAGACTGCGTCGTAGTCATGCTCGCTGTCGATGCCGAGATTCTCATAGGTCACGGCGAAGCGACCGAGCGTCATGTCGAGATCCTTGGCCATCGGCACACGGCGCGGAATGCCGCCGCCGAACATGCCGACCTTGGCTCCGAGCTCCTTGGTGCAGAACTCGAGCTCGGCGATCGCCTCCTCGGGCGTGTACATCGGGATTACCGCGGCCGGCGTCAGCCGGTCCGACAGCTTGGCGAAATATTCATGGGTGACGATGTTGAAGCCG
>JAEZIF010000361.1 GCA_023416135.1 Pseudomonadota bacterium | reverse complement strand
GGCGTCCATTCGACGGTGTGGATCTTGGCCATCAGGGCGGCGTTGATCATGCGCGCGCACTGGAACAGCCGCTCGCCGTCCCAGGCGGGATTGTGGCGCTTGAGCTCGTCGCAGATCGCGTTGTGCTCGCGGGCGAACAGGGTGTGCAGCAGGGTGAGCCCGGCCCACCAGTTGCCCGAGAAGCCGGTCAGCGCCGTCTCCAGGCGGTCGGCGAGGGCGTGGGGATCGATGGCCAGGCTATCCTTGTCGAGATAGAGCTTGCCGTCGGGCATCGGCTCGCCGGTCGGCTTGCCGGTCTCCGGGTCGCGCCGGGCGCGCAGCCGCTCGGTCATCTCGCGGTTGCTGCCGTAGATCTGCGAGGCGTCCCACCAGTGCGATTCGGCGTTGGCGTAGCTCGGCGGGTACTTGAGCTTGCCGCCGTTCTCCGCCTTCTCCCTCGCGTAGTCGCGAGTCGGATCGGGGCGCGTGCGCCGGATCTTCATCGGACAGGCACGCGCCCGCCAGGGATCGCTGTCGCCGAGCTCGACGTAGAGCGGATCCTCAGGCACCGGCTCGCCGTGATTGAACCAGTCGTGGGTCTGGAACTGGATCCAGGCGGCCGCCAGGTAGTTGAGCGTCGTCGCCGGGAGAAACTTCTTGCGCGCCAGGAGCTCGCTGCTGACCAGCCGCGGATTTGGCGTCATCAGGGCCGGCGCCGTTTCCGGGAAGGCCTCCGCCAGTGGAATGTTGCGGCCGAAGCGGGCGCCCGGGTTGCTCTTGGTGAAGTACATGCTGCTGGCGGCGCTGCGCTCGGGGTCGCTCGAGCTGCCCATCGCGGGCTTCGACAGGTCGTTGTAGAAGCCGTCGGTGTTGCGCTCGGTCAGGTAGCGGGCATCGAACGGCGGCATCGCCGCCAGGCCCGATGGATTGGACACCGGAATGATCGAGGTGTCGTGCAGGTTCTTCTCCCGCAGCACCACGCGCAGCGCGCCGAGATTGAACACGGCCCACCAGGTCGAAAGGCGATGCCACGGCCATACGAGATTGATGGCCTGGAAGAACCACTTGTAGATGTGTCCCGGGACCGAGTTCGGATCGAAGGGATAAACCACGACGCGGTAGATCGTCGACGCCACCGCCGCCAGCAGGAGCGCGATCCCACCGGCGCGCACGTAGTCGTTGCTGGAGAACACGATCGAGGCCATCAGCGCCGCGCCGAAGATCAGGTTGTGCAGTATCCAGCGCTCGACGCGCACCCAGCGCGGCGTCGGTCGGCCGGCGAACGCGATCAGCCAAGCGATCACGACGTCGGCCGTCCACCACAGCGACATCACCGTGTCGGGGCCAGGATTGGTGACGCGCGGCGGCGTTTGCGTGTCGCGGAAGACACGCGCGATGCTGCCCAGCACGTCGTGGACGCCGAACCACAGATGCAGGGCGAAGAAGAGCCACGCCGCCGTCCAGAACATCAGCCAGCACGGGCCACCGGGCCGCCGGCGCAGGATGAAGGCGCTGATCGCGGGAATGAGCAGCAGGATCGACACGAAGATCGTGTTGATCGTGAGGTAATACCAGACGTCGGGCGTGCTGGTGCCCTTCCACGGGTTGGAGAGCGGCGGCAGGTGCCCGCTCGCCAGCCAGCGCTGCATCTGCATCGCCTGGAAGTCGGCGGCCCACCAGGCCCCGGCCATGAGCAACACGACGAGAACACCGACGTACTTGAACAGGTGTCGACTAGGCATGAGGCTCTCCCCCCAGCGTCAAACCGACGGCAGCGTGAAGCTCTTCAACGAACTGCAGAAGTCGTCATTTGCGCATACTCCAACGCGATTTCGGCGGTGGCAAAAGCCACCGACATTTCACTCTACTCTGCGAAAGTCGCCGCTGCGCCAGCGATCGCGAATGCCTTCGGCGACACGATCGGCGAGCGCCATGATCGTGACGTACGGATTCACTCCCGACGAACCCGGGAACAGGCTGCCGTCGGCGACATAGAGCCAGTCGAGTCCATGCACCTGGCCGCGGTCGTTGGTGACGGAATTCCTGGCATCGGTGCCGATGCGGCAGCCGCCCATCGGATGGGCGCTGGCGATCGAGATCTTGCCGAGCTTGAGATGCCGACGATCGATCAGCCGGTCGACCTGGTCGCGCGCCGCCCGCTCGATCAGGAAGCGGTCGGCCGCCGGCGCGTGCACCCGTGCCGCACCTCCGGCGAAGAAGATCTTGGCGGCGATCCGCTGTGAGGCGACCAGGGCGTCGAGCGTGCGCTCGCACAGCGTGTAGTGGAGAACCGGATTGCCGTCGTTGTCGGGCGCAATGCGGTTGCCCTCCTCCGCCTTGTCGGAGACCAGAACGAGGATCATCTGAAGGCGGCGGAAGTCCGCCATCAGCGCGCTGTGCTCGGGTCCGAACCCCGCCAAGCTCTTGGCGGTGGTGAAGGGGAAGTACATGCAGGTCCCTAGGATGTAGTCGTCCTGCTCCTCGAAGTCGTCGCAGTAGTAGGTCTTGGGGAAGCCGTAATAGTTCATGAACGGCCGGTCGTGCTGCGCGATCAGGGTAAGTGCGGGATGGCAGGTGAAGTAGCGGCCGAGCGCAGGCAGTGATACCGGGAGGCGCGAATGCGCGATCAGCGCCGAGCTGTGCATGGTGCCGGCGGCCACCACGACGACTTTGGCGCGCAGGCGGTAGCGGCCGCTCGGCCAGGCCGAGGGATGGCCGTACGACGACGGCGCCACCTCGGCTTCGACCTCGTGCGGCAGGATGCGGTGCACGCGGCAGTTGGTGATGACCTGGACGCCCGCCGCCTCGGCCGCGGGCAGCTGCACACGGTTGGTGCCCTGCTTGGCGCCGTTCGGGCAACCCATGTTGCACATGCCCGATCCCTTGCAGCCCTTGATGTTCACCGGGAACTTCTTGACCGAATATCCGAGCGCCCGGCAGCCCGCCGCGAACAGATGGTTGTTCTCGTTGATGTCCTCTTCGGGCAGCTCGTGAACGTTGTTCTGCGTCTTGTAGTGCCGCATGCGCGGGACGAGGTCGGCGATCGTCAGGCCCGGGATACCCCAGTGCTCGACCGAGCGCTGCGGCACCTCGATCGAGGTGCCGGTATAGGCCAGCGTGGAGCCGCCATAGCCGCGCGCGCAGGCCACTGTCAGGGTCTGGTCGCGGTTGGTGATGGCGCCGGACTCGAAGAACAGCTTGTGCGCCATCTCGAGCTCACCGCCGGTGAACTCCTCGTCCTTGAAGCGCGGCCCCCATTCGAGCACCGCGATGCGTGCGCCGTCGGCGCAGAGCGGCGACAGGGCGCTGGCCACGGTGCCGCCGCCGGCGCCTGAGCCGATGATGAGGATGTCGAACTCGGTATCCATGGCTCAGGCGCCTCCCGGCAGCCGATGCGCATGCAGCAGGGCGTTGCCCTCGAGCCTCAAGGGCAGGTAGTTGATCCGTTGCTGAACGCTCTCCTGGCCGTAGTAGCCGAGGTAGATCAGGGTCTTGAGGCCCCATATGCCGACGCGCACCAGTCGGAGCGGGAAGGCCTCCAGAAGACGCAGCAGGCTCCTCTGAAGGCCGGCGGGCAGCAGCGCCATCCAGCTCAGCCCCAGCAGAAGCAGCTTGAACGCGATCTTCTGCAGGCGTGGGCGCGGCTGCAGCTGCCTGTCGATGGCGTCGGCCATGGCGTCGATCGACTGGGCGGAGGCTGTAGCCGTCTCCGGAACAACGCAGGCGGCGAGGCGGACCAGAATCCGCCGCTGCCATGCTCTCAGCACAGGCCGTTGTTGGGGAGCGTCCATTGGGGCCTCCGCAGTCTGGACACCTCACACGACGCTACGCCCCTTACAGGATGGTCCCGAAAAGGTCGGTGGCGAATGCCACAGAGACGACCGGAAGAGTACGCTCAGGCGGCGAGCTTGATGCCGAACGACTGCAGGCTGGGCGTGATGCGCTCGGTCAGCAGCCCGACCTTGCGCAGGTTGCGCGCCAGGCCGTCATGCAGGTCGCGGCGGAAATACTTGCGGAAGGCGGTCTCGTCACCGCCTGCCGCGCGCTCGCGCCGGAACTGCTTGATCTCGTCGAGCTCGGCCTTGCCGAAGCCCATGTCCTGGTAGGCGCCGAGCGGGAAGATGCCGCCCAGCGTGCGGCTCAGCGCCCACACGGCGAAGTCCTCCATCTCGCGATGCTCGGCCTCGCTCGCCTGGCCGACGATCTCGGGCAGCGACAGCATGGCGAAGCCCATGTGCCGCGCCTCGTCCTGCAGGATGCGGCGGCAGACCTGGCGCAGCACGGGGTCCTTCGAGGACTCCGCCAGCATGCGGAACAGCGAGACGGCGAAGGTCTCGGCAACGAGCTGCAGACCGATGGTCTTGAGGTACCAGGACGAGGTGCCGAGCAGCGTGTCGAAGATCTCCTTGACGTTGCCGCCGAGCCCATAGGTTTCGCCATCCAGCCTGAGCTCGAGATAGCGCTGCAGCACCTCGTTGTGGCGCGCCTCGTCGGCGACCTGGGTCGCCTGGAAGAGCTTGGCGTCCTGCCCCTGCACGCAGTCGACGAGCTGGCTGCAGAGCAGCATGGCGCCGTGCTCACCCTGCACCAGGGTCGACAGTCGCCAGCGCGTGACCCGGCGGTTGAGCTCGACCCGATCGGCTTCCGACATGGCGTCCCAGAAACGCGTGCCATGGATGTCGACGAGATCGTCGGAGATCAGCCCGCCATCGCCTTCCAGCGGCGCCGCCCAGTCGATGTCGGTGGCGGCATTCCATTGGTCGATCTTGGCCTGCTCGTAGAGCCGGCGCAGATCGGCCTGCTCGCTGCCGTAGTCGTGGAGAAAGTGCGCCGTACTGCGCGTTTCGACCTGATGTCCGTTGGCCACGCGTTCCTCCATGTTCTTTGAAGGAAGCGTAAACCTAAAACTTTTTAGAAACTAGACCGCCGGGTGCACATTGCGCCGGCTCAGCCGCAGCAGCGAAGCCGGCGCCCGATCGTCCTCGGCGGGCTGGTAAACCACGCTGAATAGCGTGCGGGCCTTGGCCAGGGCCTCGCCGAACCCCTTCTGGTCGCTTTCGAAGGAGTCGAAGCCGCAGCGCAGCATGAACGGCAACTGGTCCTGCAGGACGCCCCCCGTGGCGCGCAGCTCGCCGGTGTAGCCCAGCCGGCCGCGCAGCAGACGGGCTTGGCTGTAGGCGCGGCCGTCGCTGAACTTGGGAAAGTTGAGCACGATCAGGCGAAGCCGGCCGACATGCGGCGCCAGGTCCTCGACCGGATCGGTGTTGGCAAGCGACACAGCGGGCCACGCCGGCCGCTGCTGCCACTCGGCAAACGGCAGCGGCTCGAGGATGGTGGTGGTCCCCGTTTCGCTAAACAGCGGCATAGACTCGCTCCTTGAAGGGCCGGGCACCGATGCGCCTGTAGGTATCGACGAAGCGCTCGCCCTCGCCGCGACTGTCGAGATAGGTGTGGACCAGGGCGTCGACGGCCTCGACCACCTTGTCGGCGGTCACGGCCGGACCGAGGATCGTGCCGATCGCCGTCTTGCCGAAATCGACGTCGCCGCCCAGGCTGAGCTGGTAGAGCTCGACGCCGTTCTTGTCGACCCCGAGGATGCCGATGTGGCCAACGTGATGATGGCCGCAGGCGTTGATGCAGCCCGAGATCTTGATCTTGAGATCGCCAATGTCGTGCTGGCGCGCGAGTTCTGCGAAATGGCTGGAGATGCGCTGCGCCACCGGGATCGAGCGCGCATTGGCAAGCGCGCAATAGTCGAGGCCCGGGCAAGCGATGATGTCGGTGATCTTGCCGACATTGGCCTCGGCGAAGCCTAGCCGCCCCAGCGCGCGCCACACCGCCGGCAGGTCCTCGACCGCGACATGCGGCAGGACCAGGTTCTGCTCGTGGCTGACGCGGATCTCGCCCTGGCTGTAGGCGTCGGCGATGTCGGCCACTCCTTCCATCTGCACGGCGCTGGCGTCGCCCGGCGGCGCGCCGGCGGGCTTCAGCGAAGCAGTGACGATGCGGTAGCCCGCCATGCGGTGCGGCGCCACGTTGGACCTCAGCCACAGCGCGAAGTCGCGGTCTTCCAGCTTCAGCGCCTCGACCTCGGCCACGACCGCCGGCCGATGCGGCAAGGCCGGCGGCGCGAACTGGCGGGCAATCGCCTCTATGGTCTCGGCCGGCAGCTTGAGCGCCCCGTCCTTGATCGCGGCGTACTCGGCCTCGACCTCTTCGCGCATCTTCTCGGCGCCGATCTCGTGCACCAGGATCTTGATGCGCGCCTTGTAGAGGTTGTCGCGCCGGCCGTAGCGGTTGTAAACGCGCAGCGTCGCCTCGAGATAGGCGAGAAGCTCGTCGCGCGGCAGGAACTCCCGCAGGGTCTTGCCGATCATCGGCGTGCGGCCAAGCCCGCCGCCCACGATCACCTCGAAGCCGACCTCGCCCGCCTGGTTCGCCCACAGGCGAAGCCCGACGTCGTGCACGCGGACCGCGGCGCGGTCGTTGGGCGAGCCGGTGATGGCGATCTTGAACTTCCTGGGCAGGAAGCTGAATTCGGGATGCAGCGTCGACCACTGGCGCACGATCTCGCACCAGATGCGCGGATCCTCGATCTCGTCGATTGCGGCGCCGGCATAGTGGTCGGCCGTGACGTTGCGGATGCAGTTGCCCGAGGTCTGGATGGCATGCATGTCGACTTCGGCCAGCGCGGCCAGGGCGTCGGGAGCGTCTTCGAGCTTGATCCAGTTGAGCTGCAGGTTCTGGCGTGTCGTGAAGTGGCCGTAGCCGCGGTCGTACTTGCGCGAGATGTCGGCGAGCTTGCGCAGCTGGCGCGACGACAGCGTGCCGTACGGGATGGCGATGCGCAGCATGTAGGCGTGGAGCTGCAGGTAGAGCCCGTTGGTGAGCCGCAGCGGCTTGAACTGCTCCTCGGTGAGCTCGCCCGCGATGCGCCGGCGCACCTGGTCGCGGAACTGTTCGACGCGCTCGGCCACCAGCGCGCGGTCGTAGTCGTCGTACTGATAGAAGTGGTTCGGTTGGTGGAAGTGGGTGTCAGGCATACCGCACCGCGTCGGCAGCAATGGCGTCGAAGGTAAGGCCCGAGGCGCGGATCTTCTCGCGCAGGCTTACCGGCTCGATATGGCCGTCGTCGTCCTCGGTCACGGCGACCAGGAACGGATCGATCACGTCGACGGCCTCGGCGCGGGCGCGCTCCAGCAGGATCTCGCCGGCACGCTTGTCGCGCGCCACGGCCGCAAGGTCGAACCGCGGCGTCCACTGGCCGGCATCGTCGAGGAACACCACGACGCCGTCGACCAGGCGGTTGGCGGAAGCGACCGAGAGGTCGCCGCTCAGGTTCTTGGCCATCAGGACACCTTTGCCAAAGGCTGTTGCTCGGCAGCGGCCAAAGCGGCCACCTCGCCGACGATGATGAGAGAGGGACCAGCGTCGCCGCGCGCATGGGCGGCGGCAAGCCGGGTGAGGTCGGCGAGCCGACCGGTGGAAACGTGCTCGTCGGGCCGCGTGCCGTTCTCGATGACGGCGACCGGCGTGGCAGGATCGGCGCCCGCGCCCAGCAGGCGATCGCGCACCGAAGCCGCCTCCGATGCGCCCATGTAGATGGCGAGCGTATGGCCCTGCGCCGCCAACGCCGGCCACGCTGCTTCACGGCTGCCTTCGGCCCTGTGACCCGAGACGAAGGTGACGGCCGAGGCGAGCTTGCGATGGGTGAGCGGAATGCCGGCCGACGCCGCGCAGCCCAGAGCCGCGGTGACACCCGGCACGATGGCGACCGGGAGGCCTGCCTCGCGCAATGCCTCGAGCTCCTCGCCGCCGCGGCCGAAGATGAACGGATCGCCGGCCTTCAGGCGCACCACGGTCTGGCCGGCGCGCACGCGGCGGACCAGCTCGGCGTTGATCTCGTCCTGTGTCCAGCGCGCAAAGCCCTTGCGCTTGCCCACGGCCAGGAGCTCGGCATCGCGGCGGGCGCGCGCCAGGACCGCCGGCGGCACGAGGTCGTCATGCAGGATGGCATCGGCCTCGCGCAGAAGCTGCGCGGCCTTCAAGGTCAGGAGATCGGGATCCCCCGGACCGGCGCCGACGATATGGGCGATGCCGACCGGTGTCTGCCGGCGCCGGGCGTCGTCGAGCTCGCCCAGCGCGGCACGGCGGGCGGCGGCGTCATCGCCGGCCAGCGCCAGACGCGCCGCCGGGCCCTCGACCAACCGCCGCCAGAAGGTGCGACGGCGGGCAGGATCGACGATCAGGGCGTTGACCTGGCCGCGGAAGGTTGCGGCCAGCCTGGCCAGGCTGCCGATGCGCTCGGGCAGCACCGCTTCGACGCGGCCGCGCAGGCTGGCGGCCAGTGTCGGCGAGGCGCCGCCGGTGGAGATCGCCACCACGACCTCGTCGCGATCGACGATCGCGGGCAGGATGAAATCGCAGAGCGCCGGACGGTCGGCCACGTTCACCGGAACGCCGAGCGACTTGGCCACCCGCTGGGCTACCGTGTCGCGCTCGAGATCGCCGGTGGCGATGAAGACCGCGGCCGCGCCGCGCAGATCGTCGATTCGAATGTCGGCGAGCTGCCGTACGTCGGCGCCCGCCGAGCGCGCCAGGGCGGCGCGACGGTCGGCAGCAGGCCCCTCGCCCACCACCACGACCCTGCGTCCGAGAAGATCGAAGAACAGCGGCAGGTGCTTCACAGCACGGCGACCCGCAGCAGGACGTGGAAACCCAGCAGGGCCGCCGCCTGGCTGGCGGCGAACACCCAGGGCTTGGTGCCCGGATAGCGGTCGAAAAACTGGGACATACGCACGACTCCCGCCTGATCCTTTCGATCTGGCGTGTCTTCGCACATTCGCCATGACTTGAATTACCGAAGGTCCCCGCCGGAAGAGCATTTCTTGCCGCCAGCCGACCCGGAGAAGAAATTTTTCCTCCCCTTGACGGTTCGGGGACCCTACCTAAATCAACGTCGTTCCCCGTGCCCATCCCGGGGCGGGGACGTCAAGCACATCGCTCATTGGAGGATGATGATCATGCGAACCTTTGACTATTCCCCGTTCTATCGCGCCACCGTCGGCTTCGACCGGGTCTTCGACCTGCTCGATTCGGCGGCCAGCCAGTCCGGCTCCAACGGCTATCCGCCGTACAACATCGAAAAGTCGGGCGACAACGCCTACAAGATCGTGATGGCGGTGGCGGGCTTCGCCGAGGCCGAGCTGAACGTGACCCAGAAGGAGAACGAGCTCCTGGTCACCGGCCAGACCGCGCAGAACGGCCAGGATGAGAGGCAGTACCTCTATCGCGGCATCGCCGGCCGTAACTTCGAGCGCCGCTTCCAGCTCGCCGACCACGTCAAGGTCGTCGGTGCGAAGCTCGCCAACGGCCTGCTGACGATCGAGCTGCAGCGTGAGATCCCGGAGGAGAAGAAGCCCCGTGCGATCCCCGTCGAGGCTGCCAAGCCGGCCCTGACGCACTAACTGTCAGGCTCCTGTGTGAGGAAGGCGCTGCGGGCAACCGCAGCGCCTTTTTCGTTGCGGCCGTTCGGGGCGAACCGGACAATGCCGCCATGACCCTGTCCGCCCAGCTCACCCACTTCGGTGTGCACACCACCGATCTCGACCGCATGGTCGACTTCTACACGCGCGTCATGGGCTTCGTGATCAGCGACCAGGGCGTCGGCCGCTCGGGCGCACGCGTGGTGTTCATGACGCAGAACCCCGAATGCCATCATCAGTTCGTGCTGTTCGACGGCAAGCCCACCGACCTCCCCTACAATCCGGTGAACCAGATCTCCCATCGGCTCGATTCCCTGGACACGCTGAAGGGCTATCGCCGGGTGCTGGTCGAGGAAGGCATCACCGACCATCGCGTCACCGACCACGGCAACGCCTGGGCGCTCTACTTCAAGGACCCCGAGGGCAATCCGGTCGAGCTGTATGTCGATTCGCCCTTCTACACGCCGCAGCCCTGCGCGAGCCGCTCGACCTCGAACAGTCGAACGACGAGATCCTCGCCCGCACCGAAGCGATGTGCCGCAGCCGTCCGCGCTTCATGAGCCGAGAGGCCTGGATGAAGCAGATTCAAGATCGGCTGGACGC
>JAEZIF010000358.1 GCA_023416135.1 Pseudomonadota bacterium | reverse complement strand
GGTCATGAGTCGCCGTCGGTGCGCGACCTCATGACCCCTCCGTTACATAAGACGCCGACACCTCCCCAGCTTTGCTGGGGGAGCACGAGGAGAGCTGAATGTTCGATCTTTCCGGCAAGGCCGCGCTGGTGACCGGCGCTTCGGGCGGCATTGGCGGCGCCATCGCCCGCGCGCTGCACCAGCAGGGGGCCACGGTGACACTGTCGGGCACGCGCGCCGACGCGCTCGACAAGCTGAAGGGTGAGCTCGGCGAGCGGGCGCACGTGATCGCGGCGCGCATGGACGACGCTGCCGACATCGACCGCCTGGTCAAGGAGGCCGAGGCGGCGATGGGCAAGATCGACATCCTGGTCAACAATGCCGGCATCACGCGCGACAACATCTCCATGCGCATGAAGGACGAGGAATGGGAGAAGGTGCTGCAGGTGAACCTGACAGGCACCTTCCGACTCACGCGGGCGACCATGCGCGGGATGATGCGCCGCCGCCACGGCAGGGTGATCAACATCACCTCGATCGTCGGCGTCACCGGCAATCCCGGCCAGGCCAACTATGCCGCAGCCAAGGCGGGGCTGATCGGCATGTCCAAGTCATTGGCCCAGGAACTCGCCTCGCGCGCCATCACGGTGAACTGCGTTGCCCCGGGCTTCATCGCCACGCCGATGACCGATGTGCTGACCGACGAACAGAAGAAGGGAATCCTGGGTCGCGTGCCCGCGGACCGGCTGGGCACGCCCGACGAGATCGCCGCGGGCGTAGTTTATCTGGCGAGCGACGAGGCCGCCTACGTCACCGGCCAGACCCTGCACATCAACGGCGGAATGGCAATGATCTAGGTCCCCGTCGCGTTCCAAGAAGCGAGGGGTCTTTCGGCGAGAGTAGAGGGTCCCTTGCTTCATTCGGGGTCACACCGGGGTCTGCAAGTCCCTGATTCTGTGGGCTTTCTGACCCTAGCCAATAGGGGGGCACCTATGTATAAGAGCCGGAAATCGCCGTCCCCTTGGGCGTAACGGGTTTTTAGAGAACACGGGAAGGACAAGAAAATGAGCGATATTGCCGAGCGCGTTAAGAAGATCGTCGTGGAGCATCTGGGCGTCGAGGCGGCGCAGGTGAAGGAAGATGCCAAGTTCATCGACGATCTGGGCGCCGACAGCCTGGACACGGTCGAGCTGGTAATGGCATTCGAAGAGGAATTCGGCATCGAGATCCCCGACGATGCCGCCGAAAAGATCCAGACCGTCGGTGACGCCATCGGCTTCATCAAGAGCAACGCCAAGTCCTGATCGTCTCGTGCAGCAAGGAGAACGAGCGATGAGGCGAGTCGTCATTACCGGCATGGGAATGGTGACGCCGCTCGGCGACGGCGTCGACACCAACTGGCGGCGCCTGCTGGCGGCCGAGTCGGGGATCCGGTCCATCCAGGCCTTCGACACGTCCGACCTCGCCACCAAGATCGCGGGCGAGGTGCCGTTGGGCGACAAGGCCAACGGCCATTTCAACGTCGACAGCTACATCCAGCCCAAGGAACAGCGGAAGCTCGACAAGTTCCTGATCTTCGGCATCGCCGCCGCGGAGCAGGCGGTCGAGGACTCGGGTTGGAAGCCTACCGACGAAGAAAGCCTCAACCGCACCGGCGTGATGATCGGCGCGGGCATCGGCGGGCTGCAGACGATCTACGAGACGTCGCTGGTGCTGAAGGAGCGCGGGCCACGCCGCGTCAGCCCGTTCTTCATCCCTTCGGCGCTGATCAACCTCGCCTCGGGCCAGGTTTCGATCAAGTACGGCTTCAAGGGACCCAACCATTCCGTGGTCACGGCCTGTGCCACCGGCGCCCATGCGCTGGGCGATGCGGCGCGCCTGATCCAGCTCGACGATGCCGACGTCATGGTGGCGGGTGGCGCCGAGGCCGCGATCTGCCGCATCGGCATCGCCGGGTTCAACGCCTGCAAGGCGCTGTCGACCGATTTCAACGACACGCCGACGCATGCATCGCGGCCCTGGGACAAGCGGCGCGACGGTTTCGTGATGGGCGAGGGCGCGGGCGTGGTGGTGCTCGAAGAGTACGAGCACGCCAAGAAGCGCGGCGCCAAGGTCTATGCCGAGGTCCTGGGCTACGGCCTGTCCGGAGACGCCTATCACATCACCGCGCCGTCGGAGGACGGTGACGGCGCCCAGCGCGCGATGAAGGCGGCGTTGAAGCGCGCCAAGCTCAACACCGACCAGATCGACTACGTCAATGCACATGGCACCTCGACCATGGCCGACGTGATCGAGCTGGGGGCGGTGAAGAAGACGTTCGGGCAGGATGCCTACACGCTCTCCATGTCGTCGACCAAGTCGGCGACCGGACATCTGCTGGGCGCCGCCGGCGCCATCGAAGCCATCTACTCGATCAAGTCGATCATCGAGCAGGCGGTTCCGCCGACACTCAATCTGGACGAGCCTGATGAGGGTTGCGACATCGATCTCGTCGCCAAGCAGGCCAAGCAGCGCAAGGTCCGGTATGCGCTCAGCAATTCGTTCGGCTTCGGCGGCACCAATGCGTCGTTGATCTTCGGTCCCGTCTGATCATCGGAGCTGGGGTTGCTCAGCTACTTTCGTTGGGTCATTTTCTTCGTCGTCCTGTTCGTCACCCTGATGGGCGGCGCGCTGTGGCTCGGCAATCAGCTGCTGACGGCGTCCGGCCCGCTCGTCGCGTCCAAGAACATCGTCATCCCGCGCGGCGCGGGGCCGCAGACCATGGCCAAGCTTCTGAAGGAGGAAGGCGTCATCGACCACGAACGGCTGTTCCGGGTGGCGGTGATGATTGACCCGACACCCAAGCCCATCAAGGCCGGCGAATACGAAATCCCGGCCCACATCTCCATGCTGGGCCTGCTCGACCTCCTGCAGTCGGGCAAGCAGGTGCAGCGCCGGCTCACCGTGGTCGAAGGCATGACGACGGTCGAGGTGGTCGACCTGGTGAAGAACACGCCGGCGCTGAGTGGTGAGATCACGCTCGATCTCAAGGAAGGCGACCTCCTGCCCGAGACCTACTTCTATTCACGCGACGATACCCGCGACGGGCTTTTGATGCGCATGAAGGAGGCGATGGACAAGACACTCGACGAGGCCTGGCGCAAGCGTGCCGCCGGTCTGCCGCTGGCCAATCGACTCCAGGCGCTGACGCTTGCCTCGATCGTCGAGAAGGAGACGGCGGTCCCGGCGGAACGGCCCAAGGTGGCGGCCGTGTACATCAACCGGCTGCGCCGGCGCATGAAGCTCGATAGCGATCCGACGACAATCTATGGCATCACCCAAGGCAAGGTGCCGTTCAATCGCGAGCTTACGCGCGCCGACCTGCAGTCGAACTCGCCCTACAACACCTACGTCGTCGCCGGCCTGCCGCCTGGGCCGATCTGCAACCCCGGTCGCGCGGCGATCCTGGCGGCGACCAATCCGGCGCGCGATCGCGCGCTATGGTTCGTGGCCGACGGGCAGGGCGGGCACGCCTTTTCCGCGACGCTCGCCGAGCACAATCGCAATGTCGAGCGCTGGCGGCAGATCCAGCGCGAACGTGCCGAGCAGCAGCAGCAGCAGCAGTTGCAGACGCCGCCGCCGGGCACACCCGTCGCACCGTCATCGCCTTCTCCCGGCCAGCAGCGTCCGCCGCCGAGGCCATGACCCATGCCGCTGCTGCTGGCCCTGGTCGTCCTGGCCGTCGGCGCTCTCGGCATCGCATGGTTCCTGCGTGCCAGTCCGTCCACCCTGGCGCGGCGCATGCGCATGGTGCTGGTTGTTCTCGGCGCCATCGCCGCCGGCGGGATGCTGATTTTCGGCCTGCGCTTCCTGCCGAGCCTGCTGCCCGAGCTGTTCGGCTTGGCCGGTTTGGTGATCACCGGTCTGATCGCCCGTGCGCTGCGCAATCGGCCGTCCGGCGGCTTCAGCTCCCCCGGGGCGGGACAACGCACGGAGGTGCGTACGGCGTTCCTGCAGGCCTGGATCGATCACGGCACCGGTGACGTCGGCGGCACCGTGCTCGCCGGCCGTTTCGCGGGACGCACGCTGGACCGCCTCGCCGATGCCGAGCTGCTGGATCTGCATGAGGAATGCACCGGCGATGCCGATTCGCTGCGCGTGCTGGAGGCCTATCTCGACCGGAGGCTGAACGTCGATTGGCGCACCGCGAAACAGGCGCCGCCTCGGGGGCCGCGCACCGACATGACGCGCGAGGAGGCCCTGGCGGTGCTGGGCCTGGCCCAGGGCGCCACAGAGGAGGAGATCAAGGCCGCGCACCGGCGCCTGATCCGTCGCACGCATCCCGACGCCGGCGGGACCGCCGATCTTGCCGCACGCATCAACCGGGCAAAGGACGTGTTGGTCGGTGGCTAATAAGTGGTTGAACTTGCGGGGTCTTCCCGAGCGTGGCAACAACCTTCGTCCTGGCGAGACAGTATCAATGAGGTCGATGAAGCATGCCGCAGCGTGTCCGCAAAGCCGTGTTGCCCGTGGCCGGATTGGGTACCCGTTTTTTGCCTGCCACCAAGGCGATGCCCAAGGAGATGCTGACGGTCGTCGACCGGCCGTTGATCCAGTATGCGGTCGAGGAGTGTCTGGCGGCGGGCATCGAGGAATTCGTCTTCGTCACCGGCCGCAACAAGAGCGCGCTGGAGGATCACTTCGACGCCGCCTACGAGCTCGAGGACACCCTGCAGCAGCGCGGCAAGGCGCGCGAGCTGCAGCAGACCCAGGACGCCACCATCAAGCCAGGTAATGCGATCTTCACCCGACAGCAGCGGCCGCTCGGGCTCGGCCACGCCGTATGGTGCGCGCGCGACTGGATCGGCCGTGAGCCTTTCGCGGTGCTGCTGCCCGACGAACTCACCATCGATTCACCGAGTTGCACGGCGCAGCTCGTGGCGGCCCACGGCAAGACCGGCGGCAATGTCGTGGCCGTCATGGACGTGCCGCGCGAGCAGACCAAGAACTACGGCATTGCCGCGGTGAAGGCAGAAAGGGACGGGCTGTCCGAGATCACCGGCCTGGTCGAGAAACCCAAGCCGGAGGCAGCGCCCTCGACGCTCGCCATCATCGGCCGCTACGTGCTGATGCCCGAGGTCTTCGACCATCTCGACAAGCACGAGACCGGGGCCGGCGGGGAGATCCAGCTCACCGACGCCATGGCCAGGATGGTCGGTGACAAGCCATTCCATGCGCTGCGCTACAGCGGTCAGCGGTACGACTGCGGCAGCCGCATCGGCTTCCTCGAGGCCAACGTTGCCGTCGCTTTACACCGTGACGATACCGCGGCCGAGACACGGGCGGTGCTCGGCCGCCTGCTGAAAAGCTAGCTTTCCATGCGCATCGCCATGATCGGCTCGGGCTATGTCGGATTGGTGTCCGGCGCCTGCTTCGCCCAGTTCGGCCATGACGTGGTGTGCGTGGACAAGGAGGAGGGCAAGATCGCCCGCCTGCTCAAGGGCG
>JAEZIF010000141.1 GCA_023416135.1 Pseudomonadota bacterium | reverse complement strand
GTCGTCCTCCCCGACGAAGCACTGGGCGACGGGCGGGCTGCGGCGAGCCTCGGTGTCGACCTGCTTGCAGGTCACCGGGCGGCCGGCGATGAAGCCTTCCAGGGCCTGCCTGGCCAGCGGCCCGGGGTGCCAGAGGCCGTCGTCGCAGGTCTGGTAGCGCTCCGGCGGGTCGATCGCGAATGTATCGTCGTCGACCTGGGCCGCCGCCGGGACGGCGGCCAGCAGAACCGGCATTGGGGTGCGCCACATCGGGCGCTACGTGCCACTCCGCGCCGACCCGGGGAAACCCTTTGGCGGCCCCTTTGCCGGTCCTTTGCCGGCCCTCAGCCCTTGGCGTCCGGCATCCGGGTGATGATGCCGTACTGGTCGGGCCGGCGGTGGCGCGCGAAGTCGAACATGTCGCGGCGGTAGGCGGCGGCCGCGTCGAGGTCGCATTCGGCCACGATGACCTCGTCGCCGACCGTACGCGCCTGGGCCACGATCTCGCCCGACGGCGCGATGATCGCGCTGCCGCCGATCAGGTCGCTGCCTTCCTCGCGGCCGGCCTTGGCCACGCCGACCACCCAGGCCGCGTTCTGGTAGGCGCCCGACTGCATCACCAGGTGGTTGTGGAAGTCCGACAGCATGGCCTGCTTGGGATCGGGCGAGTAGCCGACCGGCGTGTTGTAGCCCAGCGCGATCAGCTCGGCGCCGGCCAGCGCCAGCGACCGGTAGGTCTCGGGCCAGCGCCGGTCGTTGCAGATGCACATGCCGACCTTGCCACCGAAGGCGTCGAACACCGGGAAGCCGAGATTGCCCGGCCGGAAGTAGCGCTTCTCGAGATGCTGCATCGCGCGGTCGCCCTGCGGCTCGGCGAAGCCCGGCAGGTGGACCTTGCGGTACTTGCCGGCGATGCGGCCGTCGCCGTCGACCAGGATCGACGCGTTGTAGCGGCGCCACTCGCCGTCCTCGTGCACGCGCTCGGCGTAGCCGAGATAGAACCCGATCGACAGGCGCCGCGCCTCGTCGAACAGCGGCCCGACCTCGGCCGACGGCATCTCGCTCTCGAAGTAGCGGTCGAGCTCGCCGTCCTCGAGCAGCCAGCGCGGGAAGAAGGTGGTCAGCGCCAGCTCGGGGAAGACCACGAGGCCCGCGCCGTAGCGCGCCGAACGCTGCAGCATCGCCAGCAGCCGGGCGACGACGCTTTCACGCGGCTCGTCCCGCGCAATCGGCCCCAGCTGCGCTCCCGCCGTCACGATCTTCCGCGTCATGTCTGCTCCTCCTGCCGTGTCCGGCGCGCGCCAGCGATTGGCGATTGACTCCCGGACGAATCGTCGTGATTTTAGGTTAGCGCTAACCTAGCGCGTCGCAAAAGCACTTTTCGTGGAGGAGGGCGCCCGTGAGCGACACCGCGGCATCGGACTACGGCATGGCCTCGATCAGGAGCCGGGCCCGCATGGAGCGCTCCGTGGGCGCCCCGCGCGCCTGGACGAAGGCCGATCTCACGGACCGCACCGGTGAAATCTTCTACGACCTCACGCCGCAGGCGCAGGCCGAGATCCGCGCCGGCATCGCCCATATCCGCGGCAACGAGTTCCGCCTGGGCACGGTCGAGCAGGAGGACATGCGACTGCCGTCCTTCGCCCGCGACGTGGCCGCCCTGCGCGAGCGCCTCGACAACGGGCTGGGCTTCTTCGTGCTGCGCGGCCTGCCGCTCGACGGCCTCAGCTTGGAGGAATCCCAGATCCTGTCGTGGGTGGTGAGCAACTACCTGGGCAAGGTGATCCGCCAGAACTACAGCGGCCTGCGCGTCGAGCTGCTGCGCGACCAGAAGCGCAACGACGGCGACCCGTACCGCATCAGCCAGACCAACCGCTTCTTCGAGTTTCATTCCGACAACGGCGTGCTCGAGCCGCGCCCGCCCAACTATATCGGCCTGCTCTGCCTGCGCCCGGCCAAGGAGGGCGGCGAGAGCGTCCTGGTCTCGGGCTACACGCTACACGACGAGATGCTGCGCGAGCAGCGGGCGTTGCTGCCGCTGCTCTACGAGGACTTCGAGGCCGACAAGCCCAAGCTGCAGACCCGCGCCGGCGCCAGCGACAAGCCGGTCGTCTATCCGATCTACCAGCTGCACGGCGACGACCTCTACATGCGCTACAACCGCACCTTCCTCGAGGCGGGCAGCCGGATGGCCGGCCGGCCGCTCGACGAGCGGCAGGTGGCGGCGCTCGACTTCCTCGACGAGCGCATGCAGCGCGACGAGCTGGTGTTCCGCTACACCCTGCAGCGCGGCGAGATGCTGGTCGCCAACAACCTGACGACGCTGCACTCGCGCACCGCCTACGTCGATTCCGATCAGCCCGGGCTGGAGCGCCAGCTCCTGCGCTCGTGGATGTGGCGCCGCCACACCCATCCGGGCGTCGATCCCGTCGAGCTCGACCGCGCGGAGCTGGGTTAGCCCTCGATGCCGCTTGGCTTGCAGCTCGACGTCGCGAACATCCGACTGAGCTACGGGACGTTCCTGGCTCTCGATGACGTCAGCGTCGGGTTGCGCAAGGGCGAGTTCCTGGCCCTGCTGGGACCGTCCGGCTCGGGCAAGTCCTCGCTGCTGCGCGTCATCGCCGGCTTCCGCCTGCCGCAGGCGGGATCGGTGCGCATCGCCGGTGCCGACGTCACCGCGCTGCCGCCACGCCGGCGCAATCTCGGAGTCGTGTTCCAGAGCTATGCGCTGTTCCCGCATATGACGGCGGCGGAGAATATCGGCTTCGGCCTGCGCTGCCGCCGCATCGCCGCGGCCGAGCTGACGCGGCGGGTCAACTGGGCGCTCGAGCTGGTCGGCTTGCAGGACTTCGCCCAGCGGCGGCCGCGCCAGCTCTCCGGGGGCCAGCAGCAGCGCGTTGCGCTCGCCCGCGCGCTCGCCATCGAGCCCGACATCCTGCTGCTCGACGAATCGCTGGGCGCGCTCGACAAGAAGCTGCGCATCCAGATGCAGACCGAGCTCAAGGCGCTGCAGCAGCGGCTCGGCGTGACCACCATCTTCGTGACCCACGACCAGGAAGAGGCGCTGGCGATGGCCGACCGCATCGCCATCATGCGCGACGGCCGCATCGTCCAGGAGGCCGATCCGGAGACGATCTACCGCCGGCCGGCCACGCGCTGGGCCGCCGACTTCATCGGCTCGGGCAACCTGATCGTCGGTCCGCTGGAAGCGGCAGGGCCGGGCGAAAGCCGGGTCGCCGGCCGCGCCGACTGCGACATCCGCGTCGCCGCCGCGCCGCGCGGGGGAGAGGCCTGCGTCTTCGTGCGCGCCGACCGCCTCAGGCTGTCGCTGGCGCCGGACAGCGCCGCCGAGGTGACGACGCGGCGCTTCCTCGGCTCGACGATGGAAGTCCATGTGCGCCACGGCGACACGATCATGAAGGCGCTGGTGCCGCACGAATCGGCCGGCGAGTTCGTGCCGGGCGCCCGGGTCAGGGTCGACTCGCTGGCCAGGGACGGATTGCTGCTCGATGAGCGCTGACGGTTACGGGAACAGTTCCATGGGTGAAAGGGGCATCATGACGACAAGACAGATCGGCCGCCGCGCTATCCTGACGGCGGGCGCCGCGCTCGCGGGAACCTCCGCCTTCGCCGGCCGGGCATCGGCGCAGACCAAGGACTTCGTCGTCGGCGCCTTCCCGGGCCTCTACGAGCGCCGCCTGCAGGAGTTCATCATCCCGGAGTTCCAGACCCGGCAAAACGTCAAGGTGAAGACCGAAGGCGGCACCGGCACCAACTTCGTGCAGAAGACCCTGGCCGCCCGCAACCGGCCCGTCTACCACGTGTTCTACCTCAACGAGGACGAGGCGCTGGTCGGTGAGCAGGCCAACCTGTTCGCGCCGATGGACATGTCGAAGGTGCCGAACTTCGCCGACGTCTACTCGATGATGCGGCCGCCGGCGACCAGCCTCTACCCCTGCATCCTCTACGAATTCAGCCTCGTCTATAACCCGAAGAAGATGAAGACGCCGACGTCGTGGACCGACCTCTGGCAGAAGGGTATCACCGTCGGCGTCGCCCATCCCTCGGCCGCCTACGGCATCTACATGCTGCTGATCGCCGCGCAGATGAACGGCGGCGGCGAGAGCGACCTCGCCAAGGGCTTCCCCCAGCTCAAGAAGCTGGACAACATGAAGATCTATCGCGGCATCAACGAAGGCTTCCAGATGCTGCAACGCGAGGAGATTGACGCGACGCTGTTCTACACCTTCCGGGCGCAGATGCTGATCGATGCCGGCCAGCCCTGGGCCTTCACCATCCCCAAGGAAGGGACGTGGCTGCAGCGCTCGGGCGTCCAGATCCCCAAGACCTCGCCCGACCTCGACCTCAGCTACGCCTGGGCCAACATGGTGATGGGGCCGCAGTACCAGGAGAAGTTCCTGGCCGACTTCTACGGCCCGTCGAACGGCAAGACCGTGATCCCCAAGGATCTCGCCGCCAAGATCCCGCACGGCGAGGAGCAGATGAAGAAGTACCATGTCGGCAACTGGGCCATCATCAATCCCCAGAAGCCGGCGCTGCTCGAGCGCTGGAACAAGGAGTTCACCTGAGCGCGGGCAGGGCGGCGGCGGCAGGACGGTAGGGGACGGACGACGGTGCAGGGGAAGCTGAAGCCGGCGACGAGGGCGTGGGTCCTGCTCACGCCCCTGTTCCTGTTCTATCTCCTGTTCCTCGTGCTGCCCTACGCCTACCTGCTGCGCATGAGCTTCAACCTCTACGACCCGGCGACGCTGTTCTCCGAGACCCTCAGCCTGGCCAACTACGAGAAGGTGCTGTCCGACGGCTTCTATCTCCAGGTCGTGCTGCGCACGATCCTGATCGGCGCCGCCGTCACCCTGCTCAACCTCGTCATCGGCTATCCGCTCGCCTGGACGATCGCCCAGAGCAGCCAGCGCGTGAAGAACATCCTGCTCGCCGTCGTGCTCTCGCCCATGCTGGTGAACCTGGTCGTCCGCACCTACGGCTGGGTCGTGCTGCTGGGCGACAAGGGCGTGCTGAACACCTGGCTGCTGGGGCTCGGCGTGGTCGACGCGCCGGTGCCGATCGGCCGCGGCCTGACGATGGTGATCATCGGCCTGGCCCAGGTGACCCTGCCCCTGATGGTGCTGTCGCTGGTCAGCGTCATGGAAAGCCTGAGCGGGCAGGTGCTGGAGGCCGCCGACAGCCTGGGCAGCGGCCCGTGGCGCAAGTTCGTCGAGGTCATCTGGCCGCTGACCCTGCCGGGCGTCAGCGCCGGCAGCGTTCTGGTCTTCTGCTTCTGCACCAGCGCCTTCATCACGCCGGCGATGCTGGGCGGCGGCCGCGTCTCGACCGTCAGCACCCTGATCTACGAGCAGTTCACCTTCGTCCTCAACTGGCCGCTGGGCGCGGCACTGGTGTTCGTGCTGCTGGTGATGAACTTCGCGGCGCTCGCCGTGCAGACGCGCCTGCTGCGCGCGAAGTGGCAGGACTAGGTGAACAGGATCCTGCTCTTCCTGGCGGCCTCGGTCGGCGTCGTCTTCCTGGTCGGCCCGCTGGTCATCGTCGTCGGCGGCTCGGTGTCCGACAGCCCGTTCGTCCAGTTCCCGCCGGAGGGCTTCACCCTGCGCTGGTACGCCGAGATGCTGAAGCGCGACGACTTCCTCGCGTCGTTCGTCGACAGCGTCATCATCGCCGTCCTGACCACCGCGGCGGCGGCGGTGATGGGCACCCTGGCGGCGCTCGGCATGCAGCTCTTCGGCTGCCCGCGGGTGCGCGAGGCGCTGGCGACCTTCGTGCTGTCGCCGCTGGTCCTGCCGACCATCATCACCGGCGTCGCGCTGTTCCAGGCCGTGCGCTGGATCGACGTCGACATGCCCTACGCCACGCTGGTGGTCGGCCACACGCTCATCACCGTGCCCTACGTGGTGCGCACCGTCGGCGCCGCCCTGGTCGGCCTCGACCAGTCGATCCTCGAGGCGGCCGAGAGCCTGGGCGCCAGCCCGGCGCGCGTGATCCTCCAGGTGCTGGTGCCGGCCATCGCGCCGGCCATCTTCGTCAGCCTGATCTTCGTGTTCATCGTGTCGTTCGACCAGGTCACCGTCTCGCTGTTCCTGAGCTCGCCCGACGTTACGCCGCTGCCGATCCGCATCTACAACTACATCGAGTTCGCCATCGATCCGATGATCGCCGCGGTCTCGACGGCGCTGATCGTCTTCGCCTACCTGCTGGTCATGGTGCTGGAGAAGATGATCGGGCTGGACCGCGTGTTCGGCAAAGGCAACTGACGGGGAGAACGACATGGTCGACTGGGCTGGCGTCTTCCCCTCGGTCGTGACGCCGTTCGATGCCGGCGGCGGCCTCGACCTGGCGGCGCTCGACCGCCATTGCCAGCACCTCGTCGCGTCGGGCGTCCACGGCCTGATCGTGTGCTCGACCCTGGGCGAGGCGCCGGCGCTCGACGAGGCCGAGCGGCTCGACGTGCTTTCGACCGCCGTGCAGGCGGCGCGCGGCAGCGGCGTGCCGGTCGTGGCGGCGCTGGTCGAGAGCGCCCCGGGGCGGCGCAGCCGTTTCCTCGCCGCGCTGTCGGCAGCCGGCGCCGACGGGCTCCTGCTGTTCCCGCCGCTGCTCTATCGCCCGGGCGACCGCGAGTTCGTCGACTACCTGCGGTCGGTCCTCGGCGAGGCCGGCCTCCCCACCATGGTGTTCAACAAGCCGTCGGCCTTCGGCTGCGATTTCTCGCCGCGACTCGCGGAGGGGCTGAAGGACGAGCCGCTGCTGCAGGGCGTCAAGGAAGCGGCCGAGCTGACCGCCCGGATCCCGGAATGGCGGGAGCGCCACGACGACCGGCTCGCCGTGTTCGCCGGCGACGAGTTCGCTTTCGAGGCGCTGATCCTGGGCGCGCGCGGCTTCGTCGCCGGGCTGGGCAACGTGGTGCCCGCCGAGTCCGCCGCGTTCTACGAGCTCTGCCGATCCGGCGCCGTCGCCGAGGCCGCCGCGCTCTATCGCTGGCTCTGCCCGCTCTACCAGCTCGACGTCTCGGTGCGGCTCGTCCAGAACATCAAGCTCGCGGCCGCAAAGGTGACCGGCCTCCCGGAGTTCGTG
>JAEZIF010000125.1 GCA_023416135.1 Pseudomonadota bacterium | reverse complement strand
AGCTTGCGCATTCGCTCCCTCAGAACCGTCGCGATCAGACGATGATTCCAGCTGTCGAGATTGACGCCGAGGAAAACCACCGACCTTCGCTTGAAAGGCAGGCTGAACTCGGTTGGGACTTCCGTTCGTTCGTTCCTCAGCAGGCCGACGAAGGTGACGTGGTCGTCCTCGGTGGCAACCATCGTATCGAGGGCCATCGGGTCGAACCCGGCCGCAGGATCGCGCCAGATGCCGAAGCGCGGCGAGCCCAGGAGCTTGTAGATGACGCGATCCTGGCTGAGGTCCGGCAGGTTGTCGGCAGTGACGATCTCGACCTTCGGCTGCGGCCCGCGGCGCATCATGCAGATCTTGCCGTTGGCGCGAGATGTGCCATCCGGGAGCAGGTCGCGGAGAATATGAGTGACCACGACGAAAGGCAGCTTCTCGCTCTCGAGGCGCCGTTCGAGCAGCAAGTCGTGAGTCGTCGAAACGACCAGCCACGGCGGTTCGAGGTTCACCAGCATGTTGTGGATGGCGGGCGGCGCGGCCTGGCTCTCCTGGTCGCGAATGATCTTTTCAAGTCGCCTCAGGAAGTTCGACCGCTTGTCGCTCAACAGCCTCTGGAACTGCTCGGCGGCGGTCGGAAGACATGTCTGGCCGCGAACATTGAGCTCCGATTCTATTCCTATGTCCTGGATGAGCTGCGATGAGCTCAGCGGACCGTCGCGGTAGATGCCGTCGCCCAGGAAGAAGATGGCTTCGTTGTTGTCGACTGCATCGCGTACGGCCCGCAAGTACGGCGGAGCGGTCGCCACTGTCTCCTCCGCGACGGTGCCGCGCTTGCTGGCGAGGACGACCGGCAGATCGGCGCTGCCGAAACCTTGATACTGTGGTGTCTGTCCGGGATTCTGCGCTTGCACCTTGGCGCTCACATAGTCGAACAGGTCCCTGAGGTAGATCACGTCCGGATTGGCGCGGGCGGCCTCCCAGTCCTTCAGGCCCTTGACCAGCCACTTGGTGAACAGGCTGTTCTGATCGCCGCTCAACTCGATGCTGGGCTGGGTCATCGACGAGGACGTAATGATGTACGTGCCGGTCGGCCGGCCAAGCTGCTCCCACACCATGCTGCTGATGTCGCCGCCGCCCTTGAAGCTGCCCATCGCCCGGCCGCTATAGCAGCAGTCGAGGACGAGAATGGTGAGCAGCTGCTTCGACGGCGTGATGTACTTCTTGATGTCGGAAATGCCGACCGACGTCGAATCCGGTGCGCTGTCCCGGGTTTCCCTGGTGCAGAGATGGAGGCCATCGAAGCCTTTGCCGTGCCCGGAGAAGAACAGCAGGATGGTGTCGCCTCGACCGGCCTTGCCGAACATTTCCTCGACAGCGCTGGCGAATCCCGTCCGCGTCGGATTGACGAGCGTCGAGACCCCAAAACCGCAAACCGGATGCTCCAGCACCTCTTTCATCGCCTGAACGTCGGCACCGGGCGTCCGCAGGTTCGGACAAGAGTCCTGGTCGTCGTAGGCCGACACACCGACCAGCAGGGCGCGCTTGGCTACTTTGGTTTCGACGGGACTGATCGCATCCATGGTGAGTTCGGCCGCGTCTCCCTGATGGTCAGCCGGTCTTCGCCTCGGCGCTGATCATCGTGCCCAACCGCAAGATCACGTCGTCCAGTTCCTTCGACCGGATGCCGCCAGCCTTGACCTCGACGCTTCCACCGGAGGCCGTCTTCAACGTGATGTTGATCTCTCGCCGCCGTTCCTTGATGAAGACGGGCAGGCAGTTGATGAGCGCGGTCAGAGCGCCGGGCTCCAGGAACTTCACGCCGATCGCGCCGAGGACTTCGAGAATTCCCTTGGCTCCCTCCGGTCCCGCTGTCGTCGCAGGCGCGACCGAGCAGCCTGGGGCCGCGTCGCGGATCCATGCCTCGAGTTCGTGAGCGAGTTCGGCGATCTCAGCGTCGGTCGCGCCTTTTGCTGCGATGGAGAGCTCAAGCTGGCCTGACATGTCGCCCCCTGCGAAGGTTGCCCCGATAGTACAAAGGCAAGAAGGAACGTCCGACGGTTGTGCGATCTTAGCTCATCTTCGTGTCGGTTGCATGCGACTTTGTCGGGGCATTTGGTGCCTTTGCCAGCGAAATTGACTGGATTCGGCGGCTTTGCTCCTCAACCACGTAATTGAGTTTCGAAATGAAACCATCTGATTTGGCGTGCTACGACCACGGACCGAAGGGCGGCATGTCCTTGCTGGGCTTGAGCGGGAAGGCGGGCGCACGCTTCTCGAAGAACGACTTGATGCCTTCCTGGGCGTCGGCGCCGGTGGCGAGGTAGCCGACGCATTGCAGGTCGAGGGTCACGGCGTCGAGCGGATCCTGCGCGCCCAGCATGCTCCACATCAGCCGGCGGTTGACCGCGGCCGCCACCGCCGAGGACGTGCTGGCCGCGAACTTCCTGGCCAGCGCCTGCGCGGCCGGCACCAGTTCTTCGGGCGCATGGACCGAGCGGACCAGCCCACCCTTCAACGCCTCCTCGGCGCCGAACAGCTCGGCGGTCATCACCCATTCCTGCGCCTGCTGCATGCCGACCAGCCGTGGCAGGAACCAGCACGAGCCGGCTTCCATCGCCATGCCGCGCTTGTTGAACACAAAGCCGATGCGCGCCGCGCTCGACATCAGGCGCACATCCATCGGCAGGCACATGGTAATGCCGACACCGACCGCCGCGCCGTTGATCGCCGCCACGATCGGTTTCAGGCAGTTGAAGATCGCAAGCGTGATCGAATCGCGGGCCTCGCGCTTCTGCGGCGCGGTTCCGTCGTTCCACACCTGGAAGGCACCGCTGCCGCCGGAAATATCGGCGCCGGCGCAGAAGGCACGGCCGGCACCGGTCACGACGATTGCCCGCACTTCATCCATCGCATTCACGCTTTGGAAGAAGTCGATCAATTCCTTGCTCATCGCCGTGTTGAAGGCATTGAGCTTGTCGGGCCGGTTCAACGTCACGGTCATGACGCCGTCTTCGAGGCTGGTGAGCAAGGTCTCGTAGGCCATGGATTTTTCCTCACCTTTTCGTTCCGCTGCGCAAGACCGAATGCCGTTGCGCGACCGCGTGGTTTGGGAAACATTCGCCTCAACACAGCCGATCCGCAATCCCGGAGAATGTCGATGTCTCACCTGCTGAAATCCGTCGAAGACGGCTGAAGATCACGCTCAACCGTCCGGAGGCGATGAACGCCCTGTCGCGCGACATGATGGAGGGGCTGACGGACGCGTTGAACGAGGCGGCGGGTTCGCGCGACATCGGCTGCGTGGTGGTGCGCGGTGCGGGCGACAAGGCCTTCTGCGCCGGCGGCGACGTGAAGTCGATGGCGGCGGGCCGCGACCAGGACAAGACCTACGAGGACAAGGTCCACGACATCCGCATTCGCATGAAGGTGTCGGAACTCCTGCACGAGATGGGCAAGCCGACCATCGCCATGGTGAACGGCGTGGCGGCAGGCGCGGGCCTGTCGCTGGCGCTGGCGGCCGACATGCGGTTCGCCGGCAAGGGCGCGCGCATGACGACGGCGTTCGCCAAGGTGGGATTTTCCGGCGACTTCGGCTCGCACTATTTCCTGCACAAGCTCGTGGGCACCGCCAAGGCGCGTGAGCTCTATTTCACCGCCGAGATCCTGAACGCCGAGCAGATCGAGAAGCTCGGCCTGGCCAACCGCATCGTCGATGACGCCAACCTCGACGGCGAGACGATGGCCTTTGCCAAGAAGCTCGCCGCCGGCCCGCGCGTCGCCTGGTGGCACGTGAAGAAGAACATGAAGGTGGCGGAGGAGGGCTCGCTCTCCGAGGCGCTCGATTCGGAGGCCGCGCGCATGATCCGCACCGGCGAGACCGAGGACCACAAGGAGGCCGCCCGCGCCTTCGTCGAGAAGCGCGCCCCGGTGTTCAAGGGGTACTGATCGACGCGCCTCTTGCTCCTCTCTTTCTGGCGGGGGAGAGGAACTTGAACGGGAGGCGGCTGAGCGTCCCCACGATGCCGCGCGGCATCAGCACCATTGCCGCGATCAGGAGCACGGCATGGAGCAGCCCCGACAGGCCCTTGCCCAGACCGGCAAGCAGGTCGGGGAAGAACTGCAGGAACAAGCCGCCGACGACGGCGCCGGCGGGAGAATACATGCCGCCGATCACGAGGCCGAACAGCATCTGCACCGACAGCGCGAAGCCGTAGCCGGTCGGTCCGACATAGCCGTACTGGTAGGACGAGAGGCATCCCGCCAGCGCGAGATAGGCGCCGGCGATGCCCGAAACCGTGGCGCGCACCTGGGCGACGCGGATGCCCTGCGCGACGGCGGCAAGATCGTTGTCGCGCGTGGCCATCAGGGCGCGGCCCGACCGGCCGGCGATCAGGTTGCCCGCCAACCAGATGCCGATCGCCAGCAAGGCCAGCGCCATCATGAAGTTCCAGCGATCGGCGCTGACGCCGCCGGGCGGTGTCGGGAAGTCGAGATAGAGGCCTTGCACGCCGCCGGTCCATCGCTCGATCGGCGGCCAGCGCAGGAACTGCGGGAAGGCGATGACAAAGGCGTAGGTGACCAGGGCCTGGATCCAGAGGCTGTGGCCGCCGGCGACGCGGCCCAGGCTCCAGCCCGCAGCGTAGCCCATCAGCAGCGCAGCCGGCAGGCCCCAGTAGACCGACAGCGGCGTGTGGGTGCCGATCATGGCCGCGCTGTACCCGCCGACGCCGAACAAGGCGGCCTGGGCGAAGGAGAACTGGCCGCTCACGCCGCACAGCAGGACCAGGCCGAGCAGCGCCATGGCCCAGATCGCGGCCTGGGTGAAGCGGAAGACGATGAAATCCGGGAAGCAGAACGAGACGGCGGCCGCTGCCACGAAGCCCATGGTCCACACGGTCCGCATGGCGTTACCATAGATGACAAACGACGGCTTAGGGAGGGGAACGATGAAGCTCAGGCAGTGCGTCTTCGTAGCCAAGGACCTCGAAAGCTCGCGGGAGGAGCTGTGCGATATTCTGGGAATCGAGGTCGCCTATCGTGATCCCGGCGTCGCCAAATGGGGCCTGGTCAACGTCGTCTGTCCGATCGGCCATGACTTCCTCGAGATCGTCACGCCCGAGCAGCCCGGCACCTCGGCCGGCCGCTACATCGAACGACGCAAGGGCGACGGCGGCTACATGGTGATCATCCAGGTGCCGGACGCCAAGGCCGAGCGGGCGCGCGTCACCGCCCTGGGCGTGCGCGCCGTCGCCCAGAAGGATCTGCCGGAGTACAACTACACCCACTTCCATCCGTCCGACACGTCGGGCGTGCTGCTATCGCTCGACACGACCTTCGCGCCTCCCGGCGTCGATCCCAAGCTATGGTGGCCGCCGGCCGAGAAGGACTGGCTGAAGCACTCGCGCTCGGATGTCACCAACGGTCTCGCCGGCGTCGAGATCCAGGCCGAGGATCCGGACAAGGCGGCGGCCCACTGGTCGAAGCTTCTCAATCGTCCAGTGAAGGACGACATCATCCGCCTCGACGACGACGGGGAGATCCGCTTCACGCCCATTGTCGACGGTCGTGGCCCGGGCGTGTCGGCTTACGACGTGAAGGTGGTCGACCGCGAGCGCGTGCTGGCCGCCGCCAAGAAGCGGCATCGCGATCGCGGGCCGGCTCAGGTCGAGGTCTGCGGCTGCCGCATCAACCTGGTGTGAGTGCGCGATACAAGGAACAGCAGCACCGCGATGTTCAGGAGGTTGAACGCCATGCCGGTCGAGAAGGCCGGCAGGTAACCGCCGAACTGGTCGTACAGCACGCCGGCGCCCCAGCCGCCGCTCGCCATGCCCAAAAGACCGGCGAACATGACGGTGGGGATGCGCCAGTTGGCTTCCTGCGCCGAGTAGCATTCACGAATCACGATGACGTAGGCGGGCAGCAGGCCCGAGAGGCCGAGCCCGAAGGCGGCGGAGACCACGAAGAGCGCGGCCATGTCGTGGGTGATCAGGAACCCCGAAAGCGCCGTTGCCTGAACGAGCGAGCTGAAGAGCAGCGTCTGGAAGCCGCCGATCTTGTCGCTCAACCAGCCCCAGAACTGGCGCGCCAGGAAGGCCGTGCCCAGCAGGACCGAGAGCATGGCGGCGCCGTACTGCGAGGCGAATCCCAGGTCGCCGCAATAGGCCACGACGTGGTTCATCGGTATGGCCATGGGAACGCAGCAGGAATAGACCGCGACCATCAGCAGGATCATCAGGAGGTTGGGCGGCAGGCCGAGCGTCGAATCGCGCCGTGCGGCGCCGGAGGCGCCTGCCGCCGTCGCCGACGGCGCTATGGGGGCGGGGTGAAGGAAGATCATGGTGAGCGCCACGCCTGCCACCAGCACGAAGCCGCCGAACAGCAGCGCGGTGTGGCGCCAGCCGACATGATCGACGCCGAGCTGCAGCAGCGGCGGCCAGATCGCGCCGGCGACCGCCTGGCCCGAGGCGATCAGGGCGATCGCCGAGCCGCGGCGGCGTTCGAACCACAGGCTCACGTACGTGAGCAGCGGCGAGAACATGCAGGAGGTGCCGAACAATCCGATCAGCACGCCGTGGCCGACATAGATCTCGAACAGCCCGCCGACCGCCGAAAGCAGCAGGCCCATCGCCACCATGGTCGAGCCGAAGATCACGATGGGCCGGATACCCAGGCGGCCCGCCAGCCAGCCCGCGACGATGCCGCCGAAGGCCGCGCCGACATAGGAAAGCGAGCTGGCGCCGGCCGGGCCCGATCGGTTGGTCTGCAGCTCCGCCGCGATCTGCTTCATGGCGACCACGACGACCAGCGGGGCGCCATAGGCGATGGTCATGATCGCCAGCGCCGCGCTCGCCGTGATCCAGGCGGTGCGGCTGTCCAGAAGACTCTTCATAGCGACTCTACCTCACGCGACAGGCGCCGAACGGACTCCACCGAAACCTGTCGGGCGAGCTTGGCATGGGCCTGGCGCCAGATTGCCAGCGTCGCCTCGAGCTTGCGCGCCCCTTTTTCGGTCAGCCACACCATGCGCTTGCGTTGGTCGCTCTCGACCACCGCTATCTCTAGGAGGCCATGGGCCTCGAGGGTGCGCAGCGTGCGCGACAGTGTGGACTGATCGAGCCCCATGCGCTCAGCGAGCGCGCTCACGGTGTCGTCATCGGCCGAGGCGATCTCGGCCATCAGACCGAACTGGGAGAAGGAGACGCCCGATGCCATCATGCGCGCCTCGAGGAACTGGGTGGCCCGCCGCGCCGCTCGCCGCAGGTTCCAGCCGGCGCACGTCTCGAGCGCGGTCCGGGCGTCGGACCGCAGCGTTCTGGGCGCTTGCTCAGGCTTGGTCATGTAGCGTATGTATATACATAGAATGTAGATACATGGAAATACCCATGAAGCCAATCCTCATCATCGGCAGTTATCTCTCGCCCTATGTGCGCAAGGTCCTGGCCTGTCTCGAGGTCAAGGGCATGGCCTACGAGGTCGACCATATCGTGCCGTTCTTCGGCGACGACAGGTTCTCGAAGCTGAGCCCGCTCAGGCGCATCCCCGTGATGGTCGATGGCGACCTCGTGCTGTCGGACTCCTCGGTGATCTGCCAGTACCTCGAGGACAAGCAGCCCGAGCCGGCGCTGTTCCCGCAGGACATCGCCGACCGTGCCCGCGCGCGCTGGCTGGAGGAGTTCGCCGACACGCGCATGGGCGACGTCTTCATCTGGCGCTTCTTCAACCAGATCGCCATCCGCCCATCGGTGTGGGGCGAGAAGGGTGATCGCGAGCTGGTCGACCGAACGCTCAAGGAGGAGATGCCGGCCGTGCTCGACTATCTCGAGAGCGAGGCGCCATCGGAGGGCTTCCGGTTCGGAGTGCTGTCGGTCGCCGACATCGCCGTTGCCGCCTTCTTCCGCAATGCTGGCTGGGTACGCTTCCAGATCGATGCCGCGCGCTGGCCCAAGACAGCTTCCTGGATCGGCCGCGTGCTCGCCGCACCGCCGCTCGCGATGCTGGCGAAAATCGAGGAAGCGGTGCTGCGCGTGCCGATCGCCGAACAGCGCAGTGCACTGAAGGCGTTGGGCGCTCCCGTCAGCGTCGAGACCTACGCTGGTTCTGCCCCGCGTCGCGGCATCATGCCGGTCTAGGGGGCCTCTCGCGTTCACGCCGCCCCGAGCCGGAGGGCCGCTGGGATATCGACATCGCGTAGCCGGCGTGCCGCCAGCACGAACGACAGGGCCGCCGCCGCCAGCACCGTGGCGCCGGCAATGGAGAAGCTCCGCCAGCCCACGACCAGCGGCACGTGGAAGAGGTCGTTGTCGAGAGTCCAGACGATCAGCTGGCCGAGGCCGAGCCCGACGAGCGCTCCCACGGGCAGCGCCACCAGGACGGCCGCGCCCAGCTCGCCAGTGAGCAGGAGCACGACCGTGACCTCGCCGAAGCCGAGCGCGCGCATGATCGCCAGTTCGCGGATCCGCTCCGACAAGGTGACGCGAACGGTCGCATCGACGATCGCGAAGGCGGCGACTGCGGCGAAGGCAACGAAGGCCGACACGATGATCGTCAAGGTCCGGGCCATGGTCTCGCGAAACGCCGTCACCGTCGCTGCCCGTGGCACATAGCCGGCAACCAGGGATGCGTGCCTGAGCGCATCATGGAATCCCGAGGCATCGCCCGCCGCGAGCTTGACGTCGGCGCCGCTGACGACCGGTCCGTTGCCCAAAAGGCGGCCGAGGGCGCCAAGCTCCGTGTAGGCGCCCATGCCGATGTACTGCTCGACCAGGGCCGTGACCGGGAGCTCGAACGACCGCCCTGCGAGGGGAGTGATGGTCACGCGGTCGCCCACGCCGGCGTTGAGGCGGCTGGCGAGCCTGCGAGACAGGGCGATCCCGTCGCCGGGTATCGGCACCGGAGCGAGCCCGGGGTCGAGCAGGCTCTGGAGCGTGCCGTTGGCCGGCAGGCCGGTGAGAACGGCCTGACGGGACGTGCCGGCGACGGCAAGGCGTGCCGCCACGTCGAGACGGCCTTCGACGGTACGCACGCCGGGCCATCGGGAAACATCGGCCAGCACCGTGTCGGGCAATCGACCGGCGAAGACGATCGTCGCGTCCTGCCGTTGTGCGCGGGCGTAGAACACATCGACGATTTCGTCGAGCGCATCGAAGCTGAACAATGTCGCAATCTGCAATCCCACGGCAAAGGCGACCGCCAGCATCGTGAGCAGCGGGCGCACCGGCCGCCGGCCGAGCTGGCGAAGAACCATGACCGGGAGCCACGTCCTGTACCGTGCCGGGCGGTTGCCGGCGATCCTGCAATAGGTGACCGGCACGGGCGGCCGCATGGCGGCGACCGGCGCAAGTGCGGCGGCGCGCGCTGCAGGGTGCAACGCCGCCAGGGCGGCCGCGCATCCGAGGACCACAACGACGGCGATGATCGCCGGGACGTCGGGACCGTAACGCAGGAAGGGAAAGTGGAAGAACTCGGCATAGATCGTCGTGACGCCGTAGCCGAGCGCGATGCCGATGGGCAGCCCGAGCACCGTCGCGGCGCCGGCCAGCACCAGCGCGAACTTCACGTAGTGCCATCCGATCGTCCTGCCGTCGAAGCCGAGCGCCTTCGCGATGCCGATCTCGGCCCTCTGCAACTCGACGATCCGCAACATCGACGCATGCAGGAGGAAGATGGCGACACCCAGGAAGATGGCCGGCACGAGCAGGCCGATGGCGCCAAGCACCTCGAGCTGGCTCGAGACGAAGGCGTGCGAGAACTGGCGGGTGCGGTCATGGACATCGGCGCCATCCTGCGAGGCGAGCATGCGAGCGAGTGGCGCCAGCATGCTGGCGGTCGGTGTTGCCGGATTGAGGCGGACCACGAGATCGTTGAACCGGCCGGCGAGGCCGAGGGCGGCGGCCAGCGCGGGGCCCGCCATCCAGACGATGCCGAAGCGACGGTCGTCCGGGACGATCTGTCCCGGACCGAGCGCAAAGATGAATTCGGGCGAGAGAGCGATGCCGGCTATCGTGACGTCCCGCTTCGATCCGCCGATCGTCAGGGTGAGCCGGTCGCCCGGCCCGAGGC
>JAEZIF010000110.1 GCA_023416135.1 Pseudomonadota bacterium | reverse complement strand
CCCCCCCCCCCCAACCCCCGGCATGACAGCGAGTTTGGCTCGACAGCGAGCATCAATTCGCCCGTTTCGGCGGAGTCTCGCCGGACTGGCCGAAGGCGTTCATTTCCAGGAAGGCGACCAGAAGCTTGGCGCGAGCCGAGGAGTCGGCAGCTTCCAGCAAGGCCTGTTTCTCGGCCGGGCCGAAGGGCAGGACCATCGACAGCGAGGTCACGAGATTGGCATCGGCCGCCTGCTTCACGGCGTCCCAATCGGTCGACAGGTTGCGGGCGCGAAAGAAGGCAGCCAGGGCCGCCATCAGGCGGTCGCGGTCGAGTTCGACCTGCTCGTCGGCATGGTCGAGGTCGGCGCGATAGGGCGAGAACAGCGAGGAGACGCGGCGATAGCCGCCATGGGCGAGATCGAGCTCGCGCATGATCTCGAAGCGGCAGACCCCGGTGAGCGCCAGCAGCAGCCGGCCGTCCTCGGTCTCGTTGAAGCTCACGATGCGGCCGGCGCAACCGATCTTGTGCACCCGGGGCGGTCCGCCTTCGGCGGCCATCCCGTCGCCGGCAAACCCGCCGGGCTGTGTCGGCTGCACCATCCCGATCATGCGATGGCCGGCGAGCGAATCGAAAACCATCGCGAGATAACGCGGCTCGAAGACGTTGAGCGGCAGCTTGCCGCCCGGCAGCAGCAGCACTCCCGACAACGGGAAGATCGGCAGCGTCTCGGGGAGCTGCTCGAAGCTCGGCTCGAACGGATTGCGCCCGGGCACCCGCTCGGTCATGCCGGCGCGTCGATCAGGAGAACAGGATGGTCGACAGCCGCTTGCGGCCATCGACGGCGAGCGGGTCGGTGAAGCCGAGCGCCTCGAAGAATTTCAGGAGCTGCTGGCGGGCGGCTTCCTCGTTCCACTTGCGGTCGGCTTTGATCATGGCAAGCAGCTCGTCGATCGCCTCCTGGCGCTGGTCGTTCGCCCAGTAGGCCATGGCGAGGTCGAGCCTCGACTGCATGTCCTTGGGGTCGGCAGAGGCCTTGGACTTCAGCTCGTCGATCGGGCCCGCTTCCTTGGCCTGCTCGGCAAGATCGATCGAGGCCTGCACGGCAACGACATCGGAGTTGGTCTTGTCCTTGGCTTCGACCTGGGCCAGCAGTTCCTTGGCCTGCTCGACGTCGCCGGTCTGCAGGTTGTAGCGCGCGAGACCGGCGAGCGCGGTGACGTTCTTCGGATCGGCACCCAGGATCTCGCTGTAGATGCGCGCGGCCAGGTCCTGGTCGTTCTGCGCGACGGCGGCCTTCGCATGCTCCAGCAGCTCGGCGAGCTCGTCGCCGCCGCCGTCCACCGCGCCGCCGGTCGCCTGGACAAGGCGGTCGACGAACGCCTTGACCTGGCTCTCGGGCACCGCGCCCATGAAGCCATCGACCGGCCGGCCGCCGAAGAAGGCGTAGACCGCCGGGATCGACTGGATCCTGAGCTGCTGGGCCAGCATCTGGTTCTGATCGATATTGATCTTGACCAGCTTGACCGCGCCGTTGGCCGCCTTGACGACCTTTTCAATCGCCGGCTGCAGCTGCTTGCACGGCCCGCACCACGGTGCCCAGAAATCGACGATCACCGGCACGGTGCGCGAGGCTTCCAGCACGTCCTTCGCGAATTTGGTCTGGTCGCTGTCCTTGATGAGATCGGCGGGGGCAGCCTGCGGCGCGGCGCCCTTCAGCATCGGTTCCATGGATCCTCGAACGGGGGAAATCTGCGTTGCCCCGCAATGTGGCCTCCAGCTCCCGAGGGCGCAAGGGGGCGGGGTTCCGTCCGAATTCGATGGGCCTCCTCCGGGCAGAAAAGACCGGGATCGAGCAGACGCCGTTGGCGCAGGCGAAGGCAGCGGCCTTCAGGCAGCTCCCGATATTCGACATCGGCCGCCGGCAGCGGACCCTCGCGGCGGTCGAGCCATTCGATGCGGAAGTAGCGCGTCGGATAGGTGCGGGGCGGCCTCGTGGAGCGCGCGCGCTGTGGGGTCGTCCTGGCGCCGACGATGGTGAGATGGGCAGGCTCGCGTAGAAGCTCGTGGTCGGCCAGCGGGGCGCCGGGCACGACCAAGTCTTCCCGGGCGAGCCTTCAGGTTTGCGCACGCCATGCCCGGCCGCTTCCTTGAAGGCGGACCGGGCCGGGCCGGGCCGCGGCGCGGGCCAGCAGGTTGAGTAGGCGCACGACAGCGACGTGTCGATTTGCTTCACCGGCCTGGCCAGCACGCCCCTTGCGACGGATTCGGGTGCACGCACCATGAAGCCGCCCGACGGGTCGCGATGGTCGCGCGTAATCGCCTCGCCGAGCTCGATCGACATGCTGGGGTTGCGAGATGGGTGTCGTCGTACTTGTCCTCGCGTGCCGCGCGGTCGAACAGCGACGGCTGCCATTTTGGCCCAGGGCATAACCGGAAGTTCAGCCTGGGCCGGAGTTGCGAAGACGGGCAGGAAAAGGGCGAGGAGGCGGCGCAGGCCTCCTGTACGGGCCCTATCGGCAGCGGATCTCTCAGCCTCGGATCTGGTACTTCATGAATTCGTTACCGAGCCGGCCCGTCAGCCAAAGGCCGCACATGCGGTAGTCGCTGATCAGCGACCACCAGGGGGCCTCGAAGGTCGCCGGCTTGTTCTTCTCGATGAAGAAGTGGGCAAACCAGGCGAAGGCATAGCCCGCCACCGGCACGGCCAGAAGCCACCACCAGCTCTGGGTAGCGATGGCCCAGATCAGCACGACGACCGAGGCGATCGACCCGACATAGTGCAGCGCACGCGTCAGCGGCTTGCTATGTTCCCGCAGGTAGAAAGGCCAGAATTCGGCGTAGGTGCGCTGCATGGCCATGCCGCCATCATACCCCGAGAAGGTCCCATTTGTTACCCGCGATATCGAGGAAGACGGCTACCCGGCCGTAGGCCTCGGCGCGCGGCGGTTTCACGAAGGTCACTCCCGCCGCGACCATGCGTTCGTAGGTCGAGCCGAAGTCGTCGACCTGCAGGAAAAGGCCGACACGGCCGGCGAACTGATTGCCGACGATGCGCTCCTGTTCCTCGTTATCCGCCCTGGCGATCAGAACCCCGGTCGCGGTACCGGGCGGGCGCACGACCACCCATCGCTTCGGCCGCCCATCATTGGTGAGCGAGGGGGAGTCCTCGACTAGCTCGAAGCCGAGGATGCGGACGAAGAAGTCGATGGCCGGGTCGTACTCCCTGACGACGACAGCGACGAGGCCCAGGTACGACATGATTCAACCCAATGCTCCGGACTTCCTGAGCGTCTCGATCTCATTGGCGGCGAATCCCGCTTGGCGCAGAACCTCCTCATTGTGCTGGCCGACCGTGGGCGGCGGCCCGGCCTTGCGCGGCTGGGCGAAGCCCAGGCGAATGGGGTTGTTCACCGTGCGCGGCACCTCGGGGTTGGCCGTGTCGGCGAAGATGCCGGCATGGTCGGCCTGCTCGTCGTCGACCACGTCGGCCAGCCGGCCGATCACGCCGAAGGGGATGCCGGTGCCGGCGAAGGTCGCTTCCCATTCGGCGTAGGTCTTGGCCGCGAACACCGGCATCAGCTCCTTCACCAGCTCGAGGGATCGCGTACGGCGGTCGGCGCGTTCGGTGAAGCGCGGGTCGGCCAGAAGGTCGGGGCGCGCGATGGCCTCGCACAGGACCGGCCACAGCCGGTCGTCTCGGACCAGAAGGAGCTGCAGCCAGCGATCGTCCTTGGTGCGGTAGAGGTTGGTCAGCGCGTTGCGCGGCTTGTCCGGTGCCTGCCGTGGCGGCAGATGCGCGCCGACCAGGGCGCCGGCGGCTGAAGTGCCGTTGGACCATACGCCGTTGGCGTAGAGCGAGGTGCCGACCCAGCAGCCCTTGCCGGTGCGATCACGCTGGCGCAGGCCGAGCAGGATGGCGGCGACCAGCGTCATGGCCGTGGCGCGATCGCCCTGCGCCGGCAGCGAAAGGCCGGGCGGACCGCCTTCGTATCGCGCCAGGTCGAGAATGCCCGAGCGGCCGAAATAGGCAGTGACGTCGAAACCCGGTCGGTCCCGGTCGGGGCCCGTCTCGCCGTAGCCGGTGAGCGAGCAGTAGACCAGACGCGGGTTGATCGGCTCGATGTCTTCCCAGCGCAGCCTCAGCCGCTCGCGCGCCGGCGGCGGAAAGTTCACGATCATGATGTCGGCGTGCTCGATGAGCCGCTCGAGCACGGGACGCGCGCTGTCGTTCTTGAGGTCGAGCGACAGCGACCGCTTCAGGCGGCCATCGAGCTGCCAGGGGAAGTTCCTGTCGCTCTGCGGGTAGCTGGCGTTGCGATAGCTGTTGCGATGGGGGTCGCCGTCGCCCGGCGGCTCGATCTTGATGACGTCGGCGCCGAAGTCAGCCAAGGCGACGGCCGCGGCCGGCGCCGCGATGAACGAACTGACGTCGAGAACGACCAGCCCGCCGAGCGGCAGCTCGCTCATGGCACGGCACCGCTCTTGTGCAAGGCCGCGATCTCGTCGGGCGAGAGGCCGGCTTCCGCCAGGATTTCGTCGCTGTGCTGACCGAGCGACGGTGCGGCATGCGCCTTTTGCTGCTCGGCGAAGCCGAGACGGATGGGGTTGCTGAGCGTTTTCGGCATCTCGGCGATGGCGGTGTCGACGACGGCGCCGCACGCCACCGCCTGCTGGTCGTCGGGCACGTCCTGCGGCCGGCTGATGACGCCGAAGGTGATGCCGTGCGCCGACATGGTCTTGCGCCAATGCTCGTAGTCGCGGCTGGCGAAGGCCTCGCGCAGGATGGTGGCGAGCTCGCCCGAGTGCCGGCGACGGTCCTCCATCCTGGCGAAGCGCGGATCATCGACGAGCTCGGGCCGGCCGATGGTCTCGCATAGGCCCGGCCACATCTTGTCCTCGCGCACGATGGTGAGCTGCAGCCAGCGATCATCCGAGGTGCGGTAGATGTTGCCCAGCGCCGAGCGCGGCTTGTCGGGCGGCGGGCGGTGCGGCAGGTAGGCGCCGACCAGGGCGGCCTGGGCGACCACGCCGCATGACCACAGGCCGTTGCCGAGCAGTGACGTGCCGACCCAGGACCCTTCGCCGGTCTTCATGCGCTGCATCAGGCCCATCAGGATTGCCGAGACGAGCGTCATCGCCGTGGCGCGATCGCCCTGCGCCGGCACCGGCACGCCGGGCGGACCGCCTTCGTAGCGCTGGGCGTCGAGAAGGCCGGAGCGGGCGAAGTAGGCGGTGACGTCGAAGCCCGGCCTGTCGCGGTCGGGGCCGGTCTCGCCGTAGCCCGTCAGCGAGGCGTAGATGATCTTCGGATTGACCTTCTTCACGTCGTCGTACGCGAGCCTGAGCTTGTCGCGCACCGGCGGGGGAAAGTTGCAGATCAGCACGTCCGACACCGCGATCAGGCGGTCCAGCGCGGCGCGGGCGTCGGGCTTCTTGAGGTCGAGCACGATCGAGCGCTTGTTGCGCGAATCCATGTGCCAGGGATAGTTGACCGCGCCCTTGGGGTAGTTTGACGAGTCGTGCATGATCCGCCGGTTGGGATCGCCGTCGGGCCCTTCGACCTTGATCACGTCGGCGCCCCAGTCGCCCAAGACCACCGCCGCGGCGGGGGCGGCGATAAACGAACTGATATCCAGTACGCGCAATCCTGCCAGCGGCAGGCCAGGCTCGGTCATGAGCAATCCTTAAGAGGTTTCATCGATTAAGGGCGCGAGCCTCTGGCCTCCGTCAAGGGCGGCCGTTAGCCTGTTTCGGCACGCGGCGTGCTGGGGGATATCCATCGTGGCAAGAAAGAAAAAGCCGAACTTCATCGTCGTCCTGATCGACGATCTCAGGTTCGATGAGCTCGGGATCTGCGGACATCCCTTCATGAAGACGCCGCACATCGACCGCATCGGCCATGAAGGCGCGATGTTCACCTCGGCCTTCCACACCACGCCGCTCTGCTCGCCCAACCGCGCCTCGATCATCACCGGGCAATATGCGAGCCGCCACGGCATCATCGACAACGTCGCACGCGATGCCCACAGCCATCGCCTGCCCAACTACCACGGCATCCTGCAGCGCCTGGGCTACGAGACCGCCCATGTCGGCAAGTGGCACATGGGCAATTCGGGCGGCCCGCGGCCAGGCTACGACCGCTGGGTGAGCTTCCCGGGCCACGGCTCGATCGTCGATCCGGTGCTGAACATCGACGGCGATGAGCGCCGGCATGAAGGGTACATCACCGATCTTCTGAACCATCATGCCGTCGAGTTCCTGCGCAAGCCGCGCAGCAAGCCTTTTGCTCTGTTCTTCGCGCACAAGGCGGTGCATCCCGACGCCTTCCAGGCGGCCGACGGCACGATCGATCTCAGCAAGGGCGGTTATCGCGTGCCCGAACGCCACGCCGATCTCTACAAGGGCGCACACTTCCCGCGCCGGCCCAATGCGTTGCCGCTCGCCGAGGTGGCGAAAGACAAACCGGCCTGGGCCGAGGCCTTCGAGCTCAAGGGCAACGAGGCATCTCGCAAGGTGCTGGACGGCATCAAGGCCGGCACCGACGAGGAGATCCGGCTGCGCGCCGCCATGATGGCCTCGGTCGACGAAGGCATGGGCGAGGTATTCAAGGCGCTGGAGGAGACCGGCGAGCTCGACGACACCTTCATCCTGTTCCTCGGCGACAACGGCTACTTCTTCGGCGAGCACGGGCTCGGCCCCGAGCGCCGCTTCGCCTACGAGGAAGGCATCAAGTCGCCGTTCCTGATCCGCTATCCCGCGTGGTTCAAGCCGGGGACGATCAAGGACGAACTCGTGCTGGCGCTCGACATCGCGCCGACCATCGTCGATCTCGCCGGGGTCCCGAAGGCCGACTTCGAGCACATGCAGGGACGCTCGCTCAGGCCCATTGCCAAGAACGGCAAGGCGATCCGCTCGTCGTTCATGTGCGAATACTTCAGCGAGAACGCCATGCCGTGGCTGATCGGCATGAGCTACAAGGCGATCCGCACCAAGCGTCACAAGTACATCCACTGGACGCAGAAGTCGCTCGACGGCGTGGAGTGCGACGAGCTCTACGACCTCGAGGCCGACCCCTATGAAATGCACAACCTGATCAACAAGCGCGGCGAACGGGCGACGGTTGCACGGCTGCGCAGGCAGCTTGCGACGCTGGTGGCGCAATCGGTGGGGCTTTAGCCGAATCCGGGAGGCTGAGATGGGGCTGACGACGAGGGCGTTTCTCACCGCGTCGCTCGTTGCGGCGTCGCCTATCGTGCGTGCGCAAACGTATCCGGCCAAGTCGATCCGCCTGATCGTGCCGCTGGCGCCGGGCGCTACTGCGGACATCGTCGCCCGCATCTTCGCCGAGGAGCTTGCCAAGTCGCTGGGCCAGACGGTGGTGGTCGACAACAAGACCGGTGCCGGCGGCACCATCGCCACCGCCGAGGTCGCGCGGGCGCCGGCCGACGGCTACACCGTGGCGCTGGTGAGCCAGGGCACCGTGGTCTTCAACATGGGGCTGTACAAGGCGCCGGGCTACGACTCGCTGAAGGACCTGCAGGCGGTGGCGGTGAGCGGCGGCGTGTCGAACGTGCTGATCCTGCATCCCGACAATCCGGCCAAGACGGTGGACGACGTGCTGGCCCAGGCGCGCGCCACGCCCGGCCAGCTCACCTTCTCGTCGGGCGGCGTGGGGACCAGCCATCACATGTCAGGCGTGCTTCTGGAGATGCGGACCGGCGTGAAGCTGCAGCACGTGCCTTACCGGGCGACACCGGCCGGCATCCAGGCGGTGGCCAACGGCGAGGTGACCATGGGCCTGTTCAACACGCCGACGGTCATCGGCCTGATCAAGGGCGGCAAGCTGAAGGCGATCGCGGTGACCAGCGAGAAGCGTTCGGGTCTGATGCCCGAGGTGCCGACCATGATCGAAGCGGGCGTGAAGGACTATGTCGTGAACACCTGGATGGGCTATGCCGTGCCGGCCGGCACGCCCGAGCCGGTGGTCGGCAAGCTCAATGCCGAGCTGAACCGCATCGGGCAACTGCCCGCCGTGCGCGAAAAGATGCTGGCCCAGGGCATCGAGATGCTGCCGCCGGAATCGCCGGCCCAGGCCCAGAAGCTGGTGCGCGACGACCTGGCGCTGTGGCTGCCGATCATCAAGGCCTCGGGCGCATCGGCGGATCAGTAGTCCAGCGTTCCTTGCAAAACCGCCCCTCGGCGCGTATCTCCCTGCCTTCTTCACACAGGTGAGCCATGGGCTACAGAGTCGCCGTCGTCGGCGCGACCGGCAATGTCGGGCGCGAAATGTTGCAGATCCTGGCCGAGCGGAATTTTCCGGCCGATGACGTCGTGGCGCTCGCCTCGGCGCGCTCGGCCGGCAAGCAGACCTCGTTCGGCGAGAAGGGCACGCTGAAGGTGCACGACCTCGCCAAGTTCGACTTCAAGAGCATCGACATCGTGCTGAGCTCGCCCGGCGCCAAGGTGTCGGCCGAGCACAGCCCGCGCGCCGCCAAGGCGGGCGCCGTGGTGATCGACAACACCTCCTACTGGCGCATGGACCCCGACGTGCCGCTGGTCGTGCCCGAGGTCAACGCGCCGGCGATCGCTGGCTACAAGGGGCGCGGCATCATCGCCAACCCGAACTGCTCGACCATCCAGATGGTGACGGCGCTGAAGCCGATCCACGAGGCGGCCACCATCAGGCGCGTGGTGGTGTCGACGTATCAATCGACGTCCGGCGCCGGCAAGGACGCCATGGACGAGCTCTTGAACCAGACCAAGAGCTTCTTCGTGAACCAGACGCTGGAGCCCAAGAAGTTCACCAAGTCGATCGCCTTCAATGTCATCCCGCATATCGACGTCTTCATGGACGACGGCTCGACCAAGGAAGAATGGAAGATGGTGGTCGAGACCAAGAAGATCCTCGATCCCAAGATCAAGGTGCACGCGACCTGCGTGCGCGTGCCGACCTTCATCGGCCACGCCGAGGCGGTGAACCTCGAGCTCGACCGGCCGCTCGACGAGGTGGAGGCGCGTCGCGTGCTCGCCGCGCAGTCCGGCGTGCTGGTGGTCGATCGTCGCGAGAACGGCGGCTACGTCACGCCGCAGGAGGTCACCGGCCAGGACGGCGTGTTCGTGAGCCGCGTGCGCGTTGATCCCACCATCGACAATGGTCTCGCGCTCTGGATCGTCAGCGACAACCTGCGCAAGGGCGCGGCGCTGAACGCCGTGCAGATCGCCGAGGAGCTGGTTCGGGGCTACATCTAGTGGAGGGAGGTTTGCTGCGAGCACATGGGCTCGGCATTCCTTCTATGGCCCTGAATCTAAATGAAAATCTCCCAACTGCAGGTGGTTGAGAAGGATAATTCATGTAAGATGGGAGAGTGAACGACATCCCGTCGCTTTACCCTCTCCGTCCGGAATCGCAGACTTCTGCTGCGCCAACGCCCCTGTTCGGCGGCGATAACACGTTCGTCCAGCAGCTCCGCCTGGCCGCGCAGGCCCATCGCGCCGGGCGCCTCGAAGAGGCGATCAATTCGTATCTCAAGCTCCTGGCCGTGCGGCCCTACCACGCCGAGCTGCACAACAATCTCGGCGTGGCGCTGAGGCTCGCGGGCAAGCTCGAAGCGTCGGTTTCGCATCATCGACTGTCGCTGGCCTCCGAGCCCAACAATCCCGCGCTGCATTCCAACCTCGGCAACGCGCTGCGCGCCGCCAACCGGCTCGAAGAGGCGGTGAAGCATCACTTCCATTCGATCACGCTCAACCGCGACTACGGCGAGGGCTTCTTCAATCTGGCGCTATGTCTGCGCGATCTCGGCCGCATCGACGAGGCGGTCGGCTGCCTCGGCCGTGCGCTGGCGCTCAATCCCGACAATCGCCGCGCCCGCGTCGAGCTCGCCATCGCGTTGCTGATGCGCGGCGAGCTGGCGCCGGGCTTTGCCGCCTACGAAGCGCGCAAGCGCCTGCCCGAGACACCGGCACCCGATTTCCGGCAGCCGGCATGGGATGGCAGCCCGATGAGCGGAAAGCGCATCCTGCTCTATCCCGAGCAGGGGCTGAGCGACGTGCTTCTGTTCGTGCGCTTCGCCCGCGAGCTCAAGCGTCGCGGCGCGACGGTGATCGTGCTCTGCCAGGCACTTCTGAAGGACCTCCTGGGCACTGTCGACTTCATCGACCACGTCGTCGCCGAGGGCGAATCGCTCCCCGAGTTCGACCTGCACGCCTCGATGGTGTCGCTGCCCCATCTCTGTCGCGCCGACTTCGACGCGCCCACGCTGCAGGCGCCCTATCTGAGGCCGCCGGCCGACAGCCGCATCAAGCTCGGCCAGCTCGACAAGGCCAGGCTCAGCGTCGGCATCTATTGGGCGGGCATGCCCGGCCGGCCGCAGGACCGCCAGCGCTCGGTGCCGTTCGCGCGCTTCATGGAATTCACCGGCGATCCCGAGCTGCTGCTGTTCAGCCTGCAGGGTGGCGTGCATCAGAAGGACATCCAGACTTTCGGCGCCGGCGGCCTGGTGCACGATGTCGGCCGCGGCATCTTCGACTTTGCCGAGGCGGCGACGGCATTGTCGCAGATCGACCTGTTGATCTCGATCGATGCGCCGATCGCCCATCTCGCGGCGGCGATGGGGCTTCGGACCTGGGTGCTGTCGCCGTCGACGGTCGACTGGCGCTGGCAGCTCGGCGGCACGCGCGCGCCCTGGTACCCCACCGCGCGTGTATTCCGCCAGCCGCGGCCGGGCGACTGGGACACGGTGTTCGCCGACCTGCGTCGCGAGCTCGAGCACCTCAAGCAGCGGTCCTAGAGCGGGCTCGCCTCTATCGTGCCGCGTCCGACCAGCGGTTTCCCCAGGTGTCGGCAAACGTGACCTCGGCCACCGGCTTGCGGGTGAGCGGCCCGTACTTCCGCGTCGGATAGCCGATCGGCATCAGGGCAAACGTGGCGATGTGCTCGGGGATGCCGAGCACGGCCTTCACCTCGTTCTCGAACAGGATATGGTTGGTCGTGATCACTGTGCCGAGCCCGACTGCCCGGCAGGCGAGAATGACGTTCTGGATCGCCGGATAGATGCTCGACCCGCTGACCCGTTGCACGTTGGCGAGATGATCGGCGTAGCGCGCCTGCACGATGCCCGGCAGGCTCGCGTGCTCGGGCAGTTCGCGCTTGGCGAAGCAGGGCACCAGGATGACCGGCGCGTCGGCCATGTGGTCCCAGAGGTAGCCGCTGTTGGCGAGGAACTGTCCGTACTGCGCTTCGGTCAGGTGCTCGGGCTTGGGCCGTGCGGCGTAGACGGCGCTCTGGTAGTCCGAGGCTTGGCGGTAGAGCGTGCCAAGCTGGCGACGTTTCTCCGCATCGCGCACGACAAGGAAGGTCCAGTGCTGCGTGTTGCCGCCGCTCGAGGCGCGGATGGCGGCATCGAGCACGCGTTCGATCAGCGCCGGCGGCACCGGCTCGGGCTTGAAGTGCCGCAGCGAGCGGGCGGTGTAGATCGCCTCGAACAGACCGATGGCAGGCTGCGTCGGGAACGATGCAGGCACGAGGTTCACTCCCTTCGGGACGGCAAAGCGCGATACAGATCTTCGACATCGTCGACATCGTCGAGGGTGTCGGCGATGCCCACCGAACAGCTCGCCGGAATAGTGGCCAGCGTATCGGCCAGCGCCTTGGCCGTCGACCATTCCACCCCGGTGAACATCGACCGCGGCAAGGGCCGGCCGCGGCGCGCGCCGATCAGCCAGAAGCCGCCGTCGCTTGCCGGACCGAACACCAGGTCGTGACGTCCCAGCAGGGCGAAAGCGCGCGCGATGTGGTGCGGCCGCATCTCCGGGATGTCGCTGCCGACCAGCACGACCGGGCCGGGAGGAAGCTGCTGGAAAGGCCGCTTCATGCGCGCGCCGAGGTCGCCCGCGCCCTGGCCGCGCAATCGCGCGCGAGGGATGTCCTGCCACGCCGGGTGACGAAGCGCGTGGTCGGGCGTGACGAACAGCCAGACGATCCAACGGCGGTCCCGCGACAGCCGTCGGATCTGGTCGGCCAGGGTCTGGCGATAGAAGCGCATCGCCTTCGCAGGTCCGACCGATTTCGCCAGCCGCCGCTTCACGCGCCCGAACTGCGGGACGCGGGCGAAGATCACGAGGTGGCGGGTCATGGGCCGTAGAGCCGGCGGATCACGGTCGGCGGCAGGCCGGCGAAGTAGAGCGCGAGGCAACCGAGATTGCGCATCGGGCGGGCCAGCCAGCCGTCGCGTTCGTAGCGTTCCGCCGATGTGATGGCCTCCGCATCGAGCGCCACCAGCCGCCGTCGGCCGATGCGGCGCGCCAGGTCGACATCCTCCATCAGCGGAAGCGCGCGGAAGCCGCCGAGGTGGCGATAGAAGGCGCGCGGGATCAGCAGCCCCTGGTCGCCGTAGGGCAAGCCGATGGACCGGCTGCGCCAGCCGGCGAGGCGCTCGATGCGCCGAGCGCGCGGGTCGGCGGAGTCGAAGCGCAGGCGGAAGTAGCCGGCCTTTGCGGCATTGGCGGGCCCGTCCATGAAACGACGCGCGGCCGAGGCCCACCCCGGCGACAGTACCGTGTCGGCATGCAGGAACAGGAGCCACGGTGCCTTGCCGGCGGCCGCGCCGCTCGCGAGCTGGCCGCCGCGCCCGGCCTCCGTCTCGACGACCACTGCGCCGCGCGCCCGCGCAATCGCCTGCGTGCCATCGCGCGAGCCGCCGTCGCAAACCGTCAGGCCGAGGCGCGGACCATGAGCGACGGCGAGCGCGGCGAGGGTGCGGTCGAGGTGCGCGGCCGCGTTCAAGGTGGGGATGACGACGTCGATCTCGGTCGTCACGCGCTGCAGGCTGCTCCGCCCAGCACGCAGAACTTGGCGCAATGCGGATGGTTGAGGCGCACCGCACCGACGCTCTCGGCCAGCGTGCCGCCGAGCTCGAACTGCGGATCGTAGGGCAGCAAGGTGCAGGCGACGACGGCGGGGCGCTCGGCACCCTTGCGCTTCACCACCATGCGTGCCGATGCGCACATCACGCTGTCGGGCGACTTCTTCAGGATGCCCCAGCAGGCCGTGGTGATCTCGGGAACGTCGACCCGGGCATCCATCTCGGGGAACAGCACCAGCGATACCGGACTGCTGGCGTCGATCGCGATGCCGAGCTCGGCGAACAGCCGGGCATAGCCCGCGCGGATCTGCTCGTCGGTCTCGCCCGAAAAGTGCCGTCCCGCGACGTGGACGTCGAAGCCCGATTGCGCCAGCCATGCCAGGCCGTCGACGGTCGGCTTCCAGCTGCGCTCTCCGCGCTCCTTCTCGTGCAGTGTCTTTTCGTAGTGGTCGACCGAGACGCGGATGGCGAGGTTGCGGCCGTGGCGCGCCAGCAGGCCGAGCAAGGCGGACTTCATCCTGTGCATCGGCTTCATGGCGTTGGTCAGCACCATCGCCTTCAGGCCGCGCGACAGCACGTCCTCGAGCATCGCCGGCAGCTCGCGGTTCATGAACGGCTCGCCGCCGGTGAAGCCGATCAGCTTCGTGCCGTGGCCGTCGCGCTCGATCTCGTCGAGATAGGCCCGGACCTCGGCGGCCGACAAATAGGCCAGCCGGTCGTTGCGCGGCGAGGATTCGATGTAGCAGTTCTGGCAGGTGAGATTGCAGAGCGTGCCGGTGTTGAACCACAGGGTCTCGAGCGACCGCAGCGCCACATGGGCGCGCTCTTCGCCCTTGGCGG
>JAEZIF010000072.1 GCA_023416135.1 Pseudomonadota bacterium | reverse complement strand
TGACCTGCGCCTGGTCGATGTTGGTGCCCGGCTTGAACACGACGTTGATCGAAAGCCGCCCGTCGCCGGTCGACTGCGATTCGATGTAGAGCATGTCGTCGACGCCGTTGATCTCGAGCTCGAGCGGCGTGGCGACGGTTTCGGCGATCACCTCGGCCGAGGCGCCGGGATAGGTCGCGGTCACGTTGACCGTGGGCGGCGCGATCTCGGGATACTCGGCGACCGTCAACGCGCGCTGGGCGATGCCGCCCACGATCAGGATGATGATCGACAGCACCGACGCAAAGATCGGCCGGTCGATGAAGAAATGGGAAAAACGCATCTTCTAACCGGAGGGCTGAGGTCGGTATTATTTGCTGCTGGACTTGGCTTCGGCGGTCTTGATCTCGCCCTTCTGCGGCACGACCTTGGCGCCGGGCCGCACCATTGGATTGGCGAGCCCGTCCAGCACCACGTTGTCGGTGGCGGCAAGGCCCTCGCGGATCACACGAAGCCCATCGACGAGCGGACCGAGCTTCACGGGCTTGGCCTGCACCACGTTGTTGTCGCCCACCGTGAACACGATCTTGCGGGCCTGATCCGACACGATCGCCGAATCGGGGATCAGGAGAGCGTCGTACTCGCCGCCGAACAGCTGCACGCGGCCGAAGATGCCGGGCGTCAGCAGCTGGTTCTTGTTCTCGACGACGGCGCGCGTGCGCATGGTGCCCGAGCGCGGGCTCAAGGTGTTGTCGACGAAGTCGACCTTGCCGCCGCGCGTCCACTCGCTCTCGTCGGCCAGGCGAATGCGCACCGGGTTCACCGAGTCGCGCGCCGAGGCCATCGCACCCGAGAGGAAGAGGCGCGTGTAGCGCAGATAGTCGGACTCCGAGACGTCGAACACGAAGCGGATGGGATCGAGCGTCACGATGGTGGCCAGCAGCGTCGCACCCTGCTGGCCACCCTGGATCAAGTTGCCGGCATCGACCTTGCGATCGGAGATGCGGCCGGCAAGCGGCGCCCGCACATCGGTCCAGTCGAGGTTGAGCTCGGCATTGCGCACCGCCGCTTCGGCCGTCTTGAGCTGGGCGCGAGCTACGGCGAGGTTGGCCTTGCGCTGGTCGTACTCGGCGTCGGGAATGTTCTTGGACTTGACCAGCGCCGCGCCGCGCTCGACCTGCAGCTCGGCGATGTCGACCTGCGCCTTGTTGCGCGCGACCTCGGCCTCGGCGCTTTCGACGGCGATCTCGAAGGGCCGCTTGTCGATGGTGAACAGGAGGTCGCCGACATTGACGAGCTGGCCGTCCTTGAAGTGGATCTTGTCGATGAAGCCCGAGACGCGGGCTCGCACCTCGACCTGGGCCACCGCTTCGAAGCGGCCGGAGAACTCGTCCCACTGGGTGACCCGCTTGGCCATCGGCGCTGCGACGGTGACCGGCATGGCCGGGGGCCCGCCCTGGGCGAAGGCCGCCGATGTAGTGAAAAGGAAAGCAAGACCGACGGCGGCCAGAAGGCGGCGATGTAGGGACAAACGGACACTCCCCCGCGAACATTTTTGCGGCGCGGCACATGTGGTTGTAGCAGCGGCCGGTTTCAATTCCGTCAGGAGTAACCATAGGAAACATCGTACTCCCGATGATCCAAATGGATCAAAATAATAGGATCAGATTCATATGTTGCAAATCGCTCGGCGCAGCGATAGCAATCACCCCATCTCTTCCAGGGGAATACCCATGACCATTCTCAAGCGTCTCCTCGTCGCCAGCGTTACGCTCGGCGCCTTCGCGTTCGCCACCGCCTCGGCCCAGACGCCGTCGACCCTCGAAACCGTGAAGAAGCGCGGTCACGTGATCTGCGGCGTCAATGTCGGCCTGGGCGGCTTCTCGCTGCCCGACAGCCAGGGCAAGTGGTCCGGCCTCGATGTCGACATGTGCAATGCCGTCGCCGCCGCGGTGTTCGGCGATGCGTCCAAGGCCAAGTACGTGCCTCTCTCTGCCCAGCAGCGCTTCCTCGCCCTCCAGTCGGGCGAGATCGACATGCTGGTGCGCAACTCGACCATCACGCTCGAACGCGACGCCGGGCTTGGCCTGCAGTATGCCGGCATCAACTTCTATGACGGCCAGGGCTTCATGGTGTCCAAGAAGCTCGGCGTGAAGGGGCTTTCCGAACTCAACAGCGCCACCATCTGCGTCGCCCAGGGCACGACTCATGAATTCAACGTCGCGAGCTGGTTCCGCGGCCGCAACATGACCTTCAAGCCGGTCGTGTTCGAAAGCCAGGACGTGATGTACGAAGCCTTCTTCGCCGGCCGCTGCGATGCCATCACCCAGGACTCCTCGGCGCTCGCGTCGGCACTCGCCACGCGCGGCCGCCAGAACGACTACATGATCCTGCCCGACCTGATTTCCAAGGAGCCGCTGGGGCCGTTCGTGCGCCGCGGCGACGACGTCTGGATGACGGTCGTGCGCTGGACGCTGTTCGCCATGCTGGAGGCCGAGGAGCGCGGCATCACCACCGCCAATGTCGACGAGCAGCTGAAGTCGACCGATGCGCTGGTCCAGCGCTTCCTCGGCGTCAAGCCCGGCAACGGCAAGGCCCTGCAGCTCGACGAGAAGTGGGCCTACAACATCATCAAGCTGGTCGGGAACTATGGCGAAAGCTACGAACGCAATGTCGGCATGGGCAGCCCGCTTAAGCTGGCGCGCGGCCTGAACGGACTCTGGACCAAGGGCGGCCTGATGTATCCCATCCCGCTGCGCTGAGGCGCCGGACCGGAGAAGTTGGGCATGGAAAGCAGGGGCCCGCTCAACGCCTCGATCGTCGAGGCGTTCGACTTCCTGCCGCCGCAACTGCAGGCGGCCGCACGCTACATGCTGGACCGTCCCGACGATGTGGCCCTCCTGTCGATGCGCGAGCAGGCGCGCCGCGCCGGCGTGCCTCCCGCCACGATGACACGGCTCGCCAAGCGTCTCGGCCTCGACGGCTACGACAGCGTGCGTGAGCTCTATGCCGGTGCGGTGCGTGCCGGCACCCTGGGCTTCGCGGGCAAGGCGGGCGTGCAGGTCGAGGCGCAGGCGCTGCGCGGCGAACGTGCGCTCGCGGCCGAGATGGCGGGCCTGCTGTCGCGCCAGATCGCCGCGCTCGCCGAGCCTGCGGCGCTCGATCGCCTGGCCGGCGCCGCGACGCGTTTGCACGAAGCGCGTAGCGTCTATTGCCTCGGCTTGCGCTCGTGCCACGCCGCCGCCTGGCACTTCCACTACATGCTGTCGCTGCTCGGCGACAAGACGGTGATGCTGGACGATGCCGGCGGCACGGGCCTCGACGCCATCCGCGACGCCGGCAAGGAGGATGCGCTGCTGGCGGCCAGTGTCGAGCCCTATGCGCGCGCCACCATCGAGGCGGCGCGCTATGCGGCGGGCCGCGACGTGCCGGTCGTGGCCCTCACCGATTCGGAGGTCTCACCGCTCGCCCAGATCGCAGGCAGCACGATCCTGGTGGCGACCAACAGCCCGTCCTACTTCCATACGATGACGCCGCTCCTGGCCGTCGCCGAGATCCTCGCCGCCCTGGTCGCCGGGCGCGGCGGCGCCAAGGCACTCGCCGCGCTTGAGCATACGGAAGCGCAGCTCGCCGCTTTCGGCGTGCACCTGCCGCGACGGAACGGGCGCTGAGATGTCCCTCGAAGGACGCTTTCTCATTCATCCAACATCCCATGAGCGGCACTGGAGTGCCGCCCTCCCGGCAAGGACATGACACACATCCTTCATCGCCAGATCGCCGGCACCCTTCCCGTCGCCGCGGGCGGCAGCGGCATCGAGATCGTCGACACCGCGGGCAAGCGCTATATCGATGCCTCGGGCGGCGCCGCGGTGTCCTGCCTCGGTCACGGCCATCCCGCCGTGACCGCAGCCTTGCACGAGCAGCTCGACAAGCTCGCCTATGCCCATACCGGCTTCTTCACCACCGAGGTCGCCGAAAGGCTCGGCGACCGGTTGATCGCCGACGCCCCGCGAGGCATAAGCCACGCCTACCTGGTGAGCGGCGGCTCCGAGGCGATCGAGGCGGCGCTGAAAATGGCGCGGCAGTACTTCATCGAGCGCGGCGAGGCCAGGCGCCGGCATGTCATCGCCCGCCGCCAGAGCTATCACGGCAACACGCTGGGCGCGCTGGCCGCCGGCGGCAACGAATGGCGCCGCGCGCCCTTCTCGCCGCTGCTCATTGAAACGCATCACATCGCGCCCTGCTTCGCCTACCGCTTCCAGGAGCGGGGCGAGAGCGAAGAAGAATACGGACGTCGCGCCGCCGATGAGCTCGAGGCCAAGATCCTGGAAATGGGCGAAGGCACGGTGATGGCTTTCGTCGCCGAGACCGTGGTCGGGGCAACGGCGGGCGCCGTGCCGCCGGCGCCGGGCTACTTCAAGCGGATCCGCGAGATCTGTGACCGTCACGGCGTGCTCTTGATCCTCGACGAGGTGATGTGCGGCATGGGCCGCACCGGCACGCTGCATGCCTGCGAGCAGGATGGCATCGCGCCCGACCTGATGACCATCGCCAAGGGCCTGGGCGGGGGCTACCAGCCGATCGGCGCCGTGCTGCTCGGCCGGCACATCTACGATTCCTTCGCTAAGGGCAGCGGCTTCTTCCAGCACGGCCATACCTACATGGGCCACCCCATGGCGTGTGCCGCGGGCCTTGCCGTGCAGGAGACGATCCGGCGCGACAACCTCCTGGCCAACGTGCGCACCCAAGGCGCGCTGCTGCACCGAAGGCTCAGCGAGCGCTTCGGCAACCATCCGCATGTCGGCGACATCCGCGGCCGTGGCCTGTTCCAGGCGATCGAGCTCGTCGAGGAGCGTTCGACCAAGACGCCCTTCGATCCGGCGAGAAAGCTCCATGCCAAGGTCAAGAAGGCCGCCATGGCACGCGGCCTGATGGTCTATCCCATGGGCGGCACGATCGATGGTACGACAGGCGACCATGTCCTGCTGGCGCCGCCCTTCATCGTGACTGAAGCTCAGATCGGCGAGATCGTCGACCGTCTGGGCAGCGCGCTGGACGACGCTTTGGCCTAGCAATCATCCCGGATAGGATCGAGGCGTTACCGCTGTTCCCTGAAGGGAGTATGCGCCCGCACGATCGATTTTCATGGCCATCCCTCTTTCAGCCTGGCTGCTGGCGTCGGTGGTGGCCTTTCTCGTCGTTGCCTATACGAGCTTCTTCGGCGCGCTGCTGCGTGCCCAGCGGGAGCTGTCGGCCTCTGCGCGGGCTATACTATCAGCTGTAGTGAAGTCTTCGTCTGCATATCTACCCTCCTCTGCCGGCGGGTTGACGGTCTCCCCGGTGTCCGAAAAGCTCGCCGATGACGATTTGATCGGTCCATCGATTTCAAATCGGTCGAACGATCGCGTCGCGCTCAAGAGACAGAGAGAGGGAGGACGATCGTGAACAAGCTTTTCGCTACCGCTGCCGTCACCGCCGCTCTGCTGGGCCTTGCCGGCACCACTCAATCGCAGAACAAGAAGACCCTGGCCTTCGTCGTCAACGGCGCTTCCGATTTCTGGAAGGCGGCCGAAGCCGGCGTGAAAAAGGCGCAGACCGAGCTCCCGAACTACACGCTGGTGTTCAAGTATCCCGAGCAGGCGTCGGCGGCCATCCAGACGCGCATCATGGACGACCTCGTCGCCGCCGGCGTCGCCGGCATCATGGTGAGCGCGGTCGACCCCAAGACCATGGGCGATGCGCTGAACCGCGTCGGTGGACAGGTTGCCCTGTTCACCACCGACAGTGACGCGCCCAACAGCAAGCGCGTGGCCTATATCGGCTCGTCCAACACCGATGCCGGCAAGCAGGCCGGCCAGCTGATGCTGAAGGCCTTGTCCAACGGCGGCAAGTGCATGGGCTTCGTCGGCCTGCCGGGTGCGGACAATGCGCGCGAGCGCATCGAGGGGGTGAAGGAGGCCATCAAGGGCTCGAAGATCGAGCTCGTCGACGTGCGCGCCGACGACATCGACCAAACCCGCGCCAAGCGCAACGTCGAGGACACGATCACCGCGCGGCCGGAGATCAACTGCATGGTCGGCTTCTACTCCTACAACACGCCGCGCATCTACGAGGCGCTGAAGGACGCCGGCAAGATCGGCAAGGTGACGATCATCGGCTTCGACGAGGACCCGATCACGCTCGGCGGCGTGAAGGACGGCACGATCGTCGGCACCGTCGTGCAGCAGCCCTATGAATGGGGCCACCAGGGCATGAAGCTCATGGCCAAGTACCTCGAAGGCGACAAGTCCGTCGTGCCGGCCAACAAGCTGATCATCGTGCCCACCCAGATCATCGACAAGAGCAACGTCGATGGCTTCTGGACGACGCTGAAGGAACGGCAGGGGAAGAAGTAGGGGCTTGCCGGACCGCGGGACTCCAGGCCCGCTCATGCTTCTGCTCTTCGTCATGCTCCTCTCCCCCTCGCGGGGGGAGAGGAGCTTGACTCATGAGCGGGCCTGGAGGCCCGCGGTCCGGCGAGACTAGACTGAGTTCCGTGACCCCGCCGCTCCTCGAACTCGCCTCGGTCAGCAAGACCTATCCCGGCGTGAAGGCGCTCGATCGCGTGAGTCTCAAGGTCGCGCGCGGCGAGGTCGTGGCGCTGATCGGCGAGAATGGTGCGGGCAAGTCGACCCTGATGAAGATCCTGGGCGGCGTCGTCGAGCCGAGCGACGGCGCGATCCGCATCGACGGCGTCGAGCACCGCGCGCTCACCGTCGCCGGTTCCATGGCGGCGGGCATCGCCTTCGTGCACCAGGAGCTCAACCTGTTCGACAATCTCGACGTGGCGGCCAACGTCATGATCGGTCGCGAGCCGGTCTTCGCCCGGCCGCTCAGGCTGATCGACCGGGCGGCCCTCGAAGCTCGGGTGACGCCATTGCTGCAGCGGCTCGGCGTCGACTTCGAGGCCCACACGCCGGTCGCCAACCTGTCGCTCGCCCAGCGCCAGCTCGTCGAGATCGCCAAGGCATTGTCGCTGGAGGCGCGCGTCGTGATCATGGACGAGCCGACGTCGAGCCTCACCGCCTCCGAGACGGCGCGGCTCTTGAAGGTGATCGGCGAGCTCAGGACAGGCGGCGTCGCCGTGATCTTCATCTCGCATCGGCTGGTCGAGGTCGAGCACTGCGCCGACCGCGTCGTGGTGTTGCGCGACGGCGCCGTCGTCGGCGAGCTGGTGAGGGGCGAGATCGACCACGACGCCATGATCCGCATGATGATCGGCCGCGACCTGAAGTCCTTGCATGTTCCGGCCGAGCGCGCGCCGGGCGAGGCGGTGCTCGAGATCGCGGGCCTCAGGACACCGGCGCATCCTGGGCACGCCATCGACCTCGCCCTGCGCGCCGGCGAGATCCTGGGCATGGCAGGGCTGGTGGGCGCCGGCCGCACCGAGCTCGCACGCGTCCTCTTCGGCATCGACCGGCCGATAGCCGGCGCGCTGTCTCTCGACACCGTCGGATCGTCATCCGGACACCGCGCGACGCCATCGACCACGGCATCTTCCTGGTGCCCGAGGACCGCAAGCGGTCCGGCCTGGTGCTCGACTTCTCGGTCAAGGAGAACGTCTCCCTGGCCAATCTCAGAGCCTTCGCCACGAGCCTGATCGTCCGCAGCGGCGCAGAGCGCCGCAATGCCGATGAGCGCCGTACCGCGCTCGACATCAGGACGGCCTCGATCGACGCGCTGGTCGGCACGTTGTCGGGCGGCAACCAGCAGAAGGTCGTCCTGGCCAAGTGGCTGTCGATGACGCCGCGGATCGTGATCTTCGACGAGCCGACGCGCGGCATCGACGTCGGCTCGAAGTCGGAGATCTACAAGCTGATGCGCGGCCTGGCCGATGCCGACGTCGCCGTCCTCATGATCTCGAGCGACATGGAGGAGGTGGTGGGCGTCAGCGACCGCATCCTGGTCATGCGCGACGGCCGGATCGTGGGCTTTTTGGAGCGCGCCGAGTTCAGCGAGGAGAACGTCATGCGTCTGGCCGTGGGACGGCGCGACCTGCAGGAAGCGAAGGCTGTCTGATGCTGAAGAAAGACCTCGGACTGCTCGTGCTGATCCTCGTGGTCGGATTTGTCGTCTCCGTCCTGAACCCGCGCTTCCTGTCGCCGATCAATCTCGGCAACACGGCGAACCTGATAGGCCTGTTCGGCCTGTTCTCGCTCGGCGCCGGCATCGTCATCATCACTGGCGGCATCGATCTCTCGGTCGGCTCGGTGTTCGCCCTGCTGGGCGTCGTCTACATCGACCTGCTGGTCGGCTGGCAGGTGAGCTGGTGGCTGGCCACCGTCGTGGTGGTGCTGGGCGGCGTCGTGCTGGGAACGGTGCACGGCTTTCTCATCACCCGCCTGCCCCTGCAGCCCTTCATCGTCACCTTGTGCGGCCTGCTGATCTATCGCGGCGTCGCCCGCTACTACACCAACGACGGTACCGCAGGCTTCGAGTACGGTCAGTCCTTCCCGACGCTCGAATGGCTGGCCGCCGGACGGACGCTGGGCGTGCCGCATTCGTTCATCATGTTCCTGGTGGTGGCCGCGGTGATGGCGCTGGTGCTGCACCGCTCGGTATTCGGCCGCTACCTGTTCGCCGTCGGCAAGAACGAGGAGGCGGCGCGGTATTCGGGCATCCGGACCGAGCGCGTGGTGGCGGCGGCCTACATCATCAGCGGTGGTCTCGCCGGCCTGTCGGCGATCTATCTGGCGATGTACACACGCTCGATCTCGCCGGCGAGCCACGGCAATTTCTACGAACTCTACGGCATCGCCGCTGCCGTGCTGGGCGGTTGCTCGCTGCGCGGCGGCGAGGGCTCGATCCTCGGCATCGTGCTGGGCGCCATCCTGCTGCAGATCCTGCAGAATCTGGTGAACCTGCTCGGCATCCCGAGCTCGCTCAACTTCGCAGTGATGGGAGGGGTGATCCTGATGGGCGTCATCGCCGACCAGCAATTGACGCGGCTCAGGGAGCGGCAGTCGCGGAGGAATGTTTGAACTGTCTTGCCAACATGCTCTACTCGCGGCCGGAGGAAGCAATGAACTCGCCGCGTCGATGGCTTTTGAGGGCCGCGAGCGTCGCCGCATTGTTCGCGGCATATCCGGCCACCGCACAACCATACCCTTCGCGTCCCGTCACCATGATCGTCCCGGCCTCGGCCGGCGGTCGACCGATGCCGTCGCGCGCGTGATGGCCGAGCGCATGACCGCCAATCTCGGCGGCGCGGTGCTGGTCGACAACGTGGCCGGCGCCGGCGGCTCGATCGGCGTCGGCAGGGTCGCGCGCGCTACTGCCGACGGCCATACGCTCGGCATCGGCCAGTGGAGCCACTACGTGCTGAACGGCGCCACCTACTCCCTGCAGTACGACCTGCTGACCGACTTCGCGCCGGTCGCCATGATCGTCACCGGTCCGCTGCTGGTCGTGAGCCGCAAGGACCTGCCGGCCAGCGACATGAAGGGCCTGATCACCTGGCTGAAGGCAAATCCCGACAAGGCGACGGCCGGCACCGGCGGCGTCGGCAGCCCGCCGCACATCTCCGGCATCTTCTTCCGGAAGCTGACCGGCACGCGCTTCCAGTTCGTGCCCTATCGCGGCACCGCGCCGGCAATGCGCGATCTTCTGGCTGGCCAGATCGACATCATGATCGACCAGGCCTCGAACGTGCTGCCGCAACTGCGCGCCGGCACCATCAGGGCTTTTGCCGTTACGGCCAAGCAGCGCCTGGCCTCGGCGCCCGAGGTGCCGACCGTCGACGAAGCGGGCCTGTCCGGCCTGCACGTCTCGGTGTGGCATGGCCTGTGGGCGCCAAAGGGCACTTCACCCGACATCATCGCCAGATTGAACGCCGCCGTCGTGAAGTCCCTGGCCGAGCCGGGCACGAAGGAGAAGCTCGCCGCCCTTGGTCAGGACATCCCGCCCGCCGACCAGCTCACGCCGCAGGCGCTCGGCGCCTGGCAGAAGGCCGAGATCGAGAAGTGGTGGCCCATCGTCAAGGAAGCGGGGATCAAGGCCGAATGAAACTGGGAGTTCTGCAATTCTTCAGCTGGCCCGGCCGGCACGGGCCTCTTGAAGAGGTTTACGCACGCGCCCTCGAGCGCATCGAGATCATGGACCGCACCGGTTTCGATGCGGTGTGGCTGGCCGAGCATCACTTCACGACCTACAGCGTCTGCCCCTCGGTCCACATGGTGGGCGTGCTGGCCGCCGCGCGCACCAAGCGGCTGCGCATCGGCACGGCGGTGTCGCTCGCGGCGCTCTATCATCCGCTGCGGCTCGCCGAGGAGGTCGCCCTGCTCGACCTGCTGTCGGGCGGGCGCGTCAACTGGGGCGCTGGTCGTGGGTTTGCCCGTTCGGAATTCAATGCTTTCGGCGTGCCGCCGGAGGAAAGCGCCGACCGTTTTCGCGAGGCCGTCGAGATCGTGCTGAAGGCCTGGACCGAGGAACGCCTCACCTACAAGGGCCAGCATTTCGCCTTCGACGGCATCGAGCTGTTGCCCAAGCCCCTGCAGCGTCCGCATCCGCCGGTCTGGATGGCGGCGACCTCGGAGCCTGCCATAGACTGGGCGGCGAGCCGCGGCTTTTCCATCCTGTTGGATCCGCACTCTTCGATGAAGGAGCTCGGCGCCAAGCGCCGGCGATATCGCGACAAGCTCGCCGAAGCGGGTTTCGAGGATTCGGGCCGCGACATTCCGATGGCACGGCTGCTGGCGCTGGCGTCGACCCAAGCCGACGCCGAGGCCATCGCCCGCCGCGGCGCGCAATGGCTGGTCGATTCCTACGCCGGCCCGCAGCATGCCAGCCAGAAGACCATGCACGCGCAGCGGACCTACGACGGCAAGGAACCCGTGCAGCACTACCTCGACAGCGTGATCCTGTACGGCACGCCGGCTTCGGTGGTCGAGCAAATCGCTCGCCTCGAGGAGGAGATCGGGCTCAACTACCTGATGTGCGCGCCGCTCAGCCGCGACACCTTCAGGCTGCTAGCCGATGAGGTTCTGCCGCGGCTGCCGTGAACATCGCCTCGGCGATCAGCGCCATGTCGGCATCGCTGATCTCGATCACGCCCTGGCGCAGCCGGTAGCCCCAGTTCTTCTCCTGGGTGAAGGCGAGCTGTGCCTGCAATGCAAGCAGCGGCATGGATTCAGCCTCGTGCCAGGCAACCTCACGCCGGAACGGCTTGAAGCCGAAGCCCATGTCGGCCTGGTAGGGCTTGCCTGGCTTCACCGTGCCGATGGCCGTGAAGGCCTGCAGCCGATCCTTGCCGCGCTGGGCGTGGCTCGGCGTGTAGGTGCGGTTGGGCGAGTAGTAGACGATGCGGTCGCCGGGCTGGATGCGACGCAGAGGCGTCGCCTTTCCCTGGTTGACCTGCATGAAGCCCCCATTGCGCCCGATATCGACGTGCTCGGCGGAGGCGACTGCCAGCCAGTTCCTGCTCATGGGGTTCTCCTCGACTGTTGGGAGAGGAAGATACGCCTGGCAGCTGTCAGATTATGTCAGCAGCCTCAGGACGAGGTGCCCCTGTCATCTCTCGCTGGCTTCCTTGGTCAGTTCGCGCTCGCGCCATTCCTTCAGCATGGCCTGGCGGCGGCGTGGATAGCGCTTCTCGGTCATGTTCAGGACGACGATGCGGTCGGTGCGGAAGTGACGGTAGTCCTCGCGCAGCTCGCACCACGCCACGACCACGCGCACCTTCTCGAAGAAGCTGAGCGCAAACGGCCAGATCGTGCGCTTGCTGTCGGCACCGTTGGTGTCGCGGTAGCTGAGGCCGATCTTGCGCTCGGTGCGGATGGCCTGGCGGATCTTGGGCAGTTGCGCATCGCCGGCGGCGATGGGATCGCCCGGCCCGATCAGCAGGCCGGATTCGTCCAGCGTCTCGCGCAGGTCCTTGGGCAGGACGGCGCCGATCTTCGCCAGCACGTTGGCGGCGGCATCGGCGAGCGCGCGGTCGGCGCGCTGGTGCACCCAGCGCGAGCCAAGCACCAGCGCCTCGATCTCTTCCTCGCTGAACATCAGCGGCGGCAGCATGAAGCCCGGCCGCAGCACGTAGCCCACGCCCGCCTCGCCATCGATATGCGCGCCCTCGGCCTTCAAAAGCTCGATGTCGCGATAGAGGGTGCGCAGGGATACGCCGGTCGCCTCGGCGAGCGTGGCGCCGCTGACCGGATGGCGATGGCGGCGCAGCACCTGGATCAGGTCGAGAAGACGTTGGGCGCGCGACACGCTACCCTCATACCGAGGCCTGCTGTCAGTTTATGTCAGTAATCGCCAGCCGGCCATCCCGGTTGCGCTTGCCAAGCGCCTGCGTCGCGACCCTGCCGCTGGAGGTCACTGTACTGCCACAGGCCTTCCGGGTCGGTACGGTTTAAACCACACAGTCAGGCGAGCGCCGCGTTCGAAAAGGCGCAGGGAGGCTTTCTTCATGCGCCGTGCGCTGGCTCTGGTCATCCCTGCTCTCGTGCTGGCGCTTGCGTCCCCGGCCTTTGCCGACAAGGACAAAGACAAGGGTAAAGGCAAGCATGGCCACGGTCACCGCCATGGTCACCGCGGCGGGCCGGTCGTCATCGTCCAGCCGATCCGCGTGGTCGTCCCCGACCGGGACCGCGCGGTCGTCTACCGGTATTACCGCAGCGAATTCTCGGCCGGCCGCTGCCCGCCGGGGCTGGCCAGACAGCGCAACGGGTGCATGCCGCCGGGCCATGCGAAGAAGCTCTATGTCATCGGCCAGCCGCTGCCGCCCGCGGTCGTCCCCCAGCCGGTACCCCCGGTGGTCACGCAACAGCTCGAGCCGGTGCCGCCGGGCTACGAGTACGTGCGTGTCGACGACGACGTGCTCCTGATGGAAAAGGCCAACCGCATCGTCGCCGATATCGTGAACGACCTGAACGACTACGACAGTCTGGGTCTCGACTGACCTTCGGCCAGATTAGACGACAGGCAGCGAGCCGCCGTCGATGCGGAATTCCACGCCGGTCATGGTTGGTGCCCGCGGCGATACGATGAAGGCTATCAGTTCGGCGACCTCGGAAGGCTTGTTGGGCCGGCCGATCGGGATTCCGCCGATCGCTTCCATGAGCTTGTTGCGCGCGCTTCCATAGTCCGAGCCGGCTTCTGCCGCCAAACGCTCGACGAGAGCGACGGCGGCCTCGGTCTCCGTCCAGCCCGGCGAGACACGAACGACCCGCACGCCCTTCGGGCTGACCTCCTTCGACAGGCCCTTGCTGTAGTTCGACAGCGCCGCTTTTGCCGCCGCATAACCCAGCGTCGCCTCGAAGACCGGCGACTGCGCCTGGATGGACGTGACGTGCACGATCGTTCCCGAGCCCTGGGCCAGCATCAGCGGGAGCAATGCACGGTCGAGGCGGATCGCGGGGAAGAGGTTGAGATCGAGCTCCTTCTTCCATTGGCTTTCATCGAGGGCGGCGAACCCGCCGGCCGGCGCCGAGGAGCCGCCCAGCGCATGGACGATGATGTCTACCCCGCCGAGACGCGACCGGACGCTTTCGACGACGGCGTCGCAGCCTTCGACGGTCGTGAGGTCGGCCGACACCGACAGGAGATTGCCCTCCGGCCCGCCGGCAAACGAACGCGCGGCAGCCAGAACCACGGCGCCCTCATCGTGCAGGCGCTCCGTGACGGCCCGGCCGATGCCCCGGCTCGCGCCGGTCACGAGGACGCGCTTGTTCATCGTCATTCAACTCTCCATGCCTCGGCCCTTGGATTAGGGAGTAGGCTGAGGCGATGGCAAGAACCGACAAGAAGGTAAGGTACGAACCGAAAAGTGAGGTCGATCGCCACGGCGTTCCTTACACGCCGCAGACGGCTGCCGCGGACGTCGAGGAAGCCCTCAAGGTCGTCGCGGGCCGGTGGAAGCTCGTCATCCTGTTTCATCTGTTCGATGGCGCACGCCATCGCTTCTCCGACCTCGAACGGGCGATCCCGGACGTGTCGCAAAAGATGCTGATCCAGCAGCTGCGCCAGCTGGAGCGCGATGGTGTCGTGCGCCGGTTCGTCCATCCCCAGGTGCCGCCCAAGGTGGAGTACTGCCTGACCGAATGGGGCCGGGCGCTTTGCCCCGCCCTCGATGAGATCCTCGTCTGGGCCGCCGACCGTGATCGGCGGAAGGACCCTCCGCCCGATCAGTGACGGAAGTGGCGCATGCCGGTGAAGACCATCGCCAGGCCCTTCTCGTCGGCCGCCTCGATCACTTCCTTGTCGCGCATCGAGCCGCCGGGCTGGATGATCGCCGTGGCCCCGGCTTCGGCCGCGGCCAGAAGTCCGTCGGCGAACGGGAAGAAGGCGTCGGAGGCGACGACGCTGCCGATCGCCGGGCTTTTGGGCAGCTTGGCGGCTTCACCCGACTCCGCTGCACGGATGGCGGCGATGCGCGAGGAATCGCGGCGGTTCATCTGGCCCGCGCCGACACCCACGGTGGCGCCGACCTTGGCGTAGACGATGGCGTTCGACTTCACGTGCTTGCAGACGGTGAAAGCGAACAACAGGTCGTCGAGCTCCTTCGCCGTCGGCGCACGCTTGGTGACGACTTTCAGATCGCTCTTGGCGAGATGGCCGTTGTCGCGGCTCTGCAGCAGGTAGCCGCCGGCCACGCTACGCATGGTCATGCCGGGCGACAGCGGATCGGGCAGGGAGCCGGCCAGCAGCACGCGCACGTTCTTCTTCTTGGCGAAGATTTCCAGCGCCTCGGGAGAAGCGTCAGGCGCGATCACCACTTCGAGAAAGAGTTTCGAAAGATCCTCGGCCGTCCTCGCTTCCAGCGTGGTGTTGACCGCGACGATGCCGCCGAAGATCGATACCGGATCGCAGGCATAGGCCTTGAGATAGGCGCTGTACTGGTCCGCCGCTACGGCGACGCCGCACGGGTTGGCGTGCTTGACCACGACGACGGCCGGTTCCTTGAATTCGGCCACGCATTCGTAGGCCGCCTCGGTGTCGCCGATGTTGTTGTAGGAGAGCTCCTTGCCTTGCACGATGCGCGCCGTGGCGACGCCCGGCCGCTTGCTGCCGTCGGAATAGAAGGCCGCCTGCTGATGCGGGTTCTCACCGTAGCGCAGGGTCTGCACGCGCTCGGCGGTGATGGTGAGGCGCTCGGGGAAGGCCTCGCCCTGCTGCTTGGCGAACCAGCTGGCGATCGCTGCGTCGTAGGAGGCCGTGCGGGCATAGGCCTTGGCCGCGAGCGTGCGGCGCAACGCCAGGGTCGTGGCGCCTTGCTGCGCCTTCATCTCCTCGATCACCGCGGCGTAGTCGGCCGGATCGACGACGATGGTCACGAAGTCGTGGTTCTTGGCCGAGGCGCGGATCAGCGCCGGCCCACCGATGTCGATGTTCTCGACGCAGGTCGGGAAGTCCGCGCCGCGCGCCACTGTGGCCTCGAACGGATAGAGGTTCACCACGACGAGATCGATGCCCGCGATCCCGTGGTCTTCCATCGCCTTCTTGTGTCCGGCGTCGGTGCGCCGCGCCAGGATGCCGCCGTGGATCGCGGGCTGCAGGGTCTTTACCCGGCCGTCCATGATCTCGGGGAAGCCGGTGTGGTCGCTGACCTCGACCACCTTCAGTCCGGCATCGCGCAACGCCTTGGCCGAGCCGCCGGTCGACAGGATTTCGACGCCGTTCTGGGCCAGCGCCTTGCCCAGCTCGACCAGACCCTCCTTGTCGGACACGGAGATCAGGGCGCGCTCGACGCGGGCCAGATCGGGGGTGGGTGAGGGGATGTAATGGGGGGCGGCGGACATGGCCGGGTCTATAGACCCATCCGGCGTGCGTGGTAAGGCGCTGGTTTGTGGCCTATCCTGCGACATTCTGGAATTCGGTCGGACATGGCCATCAGCATCAAAAACCCAGAGGCAGAGCGCAAATTGCGGCGCGTCTCTCGTTTGCTCGGCAGGAGCATGACAGCGGCGTGGAGGAGATCCTCGACTACAACGACAAGGGCATGTTTGATTGATCGTCGTTGATAGCTCGGCGCTCATCGCAATTCTTCTGAACGAGGCCGAGAAGGTTGTCTTCTCGGAGGCGATAGTGGCTGCCGATAATCCTCAAATCGCGCGCCATACTTTTTCGAAGCTTCGATGGTGGCAGAGACCCGACGGGGCGCGCCGCCGTTATGGCAAGGGCCGGCATCTTGCCGCGCTCAACTTTGGCGATTGCTGCGCCTATGCGTTGGCAAAGTCGCTCGATTGGCCGCTGCTGTTCAAGGGGAACGATTTTGCGATGACCGATCTCAAGCGCGTCCTGTAGGCCTTAAGCGTCCGCTCCCTCCAGGACCCTGACCTTGAAGCCCTCGGCCGAGAGCGCCGCGACCAGCTCGCGAACGTGGTCGCGGCCGCGGGTTTCCACCGTTACGTCGAGCTCGGTGCGTTTGGCGACCACGGCGCCGAACAGCCGCTGATGCTGGACCTCGACGATGTTGCCGCCTGCCTTGCCGATGAGGCCGGCGACGCGGGCGAGCTGGCCCGGCAGGTCGCCGATCATCAATCTCAGGCGCACGATGCGGCCGTCGCGCACCAGGCCGCGCAGCAGCACCGAGGCGAGCAGGCGGGTGTCGATGTTGCCGCCCGAGAGCACCAGGCCCACCTTGCGGCCGACGAAGTGCTCGGGGTGCACCAGCAGGGCGGCGAGGCCGGTGGCGCCGGCGCCCTCGGTCACCGTCTTCTCGATCTCCAGCAGAAGCGCGATGGCGCGCTCGATCGCGACCTCGTCGACGATCAGCACCCGGTCGAGCAGGGCCTTGGCGATGGCGAGCGGCGCCTTGCCGATGTCGCGTACGGCAATGCCCTCGGCCAGCGTGTCGCCGCCCGTTGCCACCGGCTGGCCCGCCAGTAGCTGCTGCATCGCCGCGTAGCTCACGGTCTCGACGCCGATCACCTTCAGGTCGGGCTTGAGCGCGCGCGCCGCGACGGCGCAGCCCGCGATCATGCCGCCGCCGCCCACCGGCACCACCAGCGTGTCGAGGTCAGGCACGTCCTGCAGCATCTCCAGCGCGATCGTTCCCTGGCCGGCGATGATGCGCGGATCGTCGTAGGGATGGACGAAGGTGAGCTTCTCGGCTGCCGCCAGGCGATGCGCCTCCTCGCCCGCCTCCGACAGCGTGTCGCCGTGCAGGACCACCCTCGCGCCATGGCCGCGCGTGTGCTCGACCTTGGTGTTGGGCGTGAAGGACGGCATGACGATGGTGGCGGGGATGCCGAGCCGTCCGGCGTGATAGGCCACGCCCTGGGCATGGTTGCCGGCCGACATGGCGATCACGCCGCGCTTCTTCTCCTCGGCGGTGAGCTGCAGCAGCGTGTTGAGCGCCCCGCGTTCCTTGAAAGAGGCCGTGAATTGCAGGTTCTCGAACTTCAGCCAGACGTCGGCCTTGGCGATGCGCGACAGGGTCTCGCTGCGCAGGCAGGGCGTATGGACGACCGCATCGCCGATGCGCGCGGCGGCAAACTCGATGTCCTCGAGCGTTACGGGAAGCTCAGTCATCGCTGCGTTCGCGATAATCGCCGAACTTGGTGTCGCGTTCGCTGAGCAGGCCGGATACGCTCTGTCCATCGCGGCGGAAGCGGTTCATGTACTCCTTGCTGGGCTCGGTCTGGAAGGCGAGCGCCTGGATTTCCGTGCCGGCGCGGATCGCGGCGCGCAGGCCGGCGATCTCCATGGCGCGATGGACCGACCGCTTGTTGATCTGGGCAAGCTCGGTCGGCAGCTTGGCGACGCGTTCGGCGATGGCCAGCACCTCGCGCTCGAGATCGGCCGCCGGATAGGAGCGCGTGGCCCACCCCTTGGCCGCGGCATCGCGGCCCGACAGCGCATCGCCGGTGAGCATCGATTCCATCGCCTGGCGCATGCCCATCAGCCAGGGATGGAACTGCATGTCCGGCGGGCTCATCAGCCGCACCGGCGGGTAGCCGATCTGGGCGTCATCGGCGACGTAGACGAGATCGCAGGCCGTCGCCAGCTCGGTGCCGCCGGCCAGGCAGTAGCCGTGGACCTGGGCGATCACCGGCTTGGCCAGGTCCCAGACGTGGAACCAGCCTTCGACGACATGGCGCGACCACTGACCGAGCCCGCCGGCCGAATGGTAGGGCTGGCCGACGCGATTGTCGGCCGACAGGTCGTAACCCGAGCAGAAGGCGGGACCGGCGCCGCGCACGATCGTGACCTTGACCTCGCCGTCGCGGTCGTGCGCCTCGAGCGCGGCGAAGATCGCGCCGCGCAGCTCGTTGTTGAGCGCGTTGCGCTTTTCAGGACGGTTCAGGGTGAGACGACGCACGCCCGGCAGGGGCGTGTCGACCAGCAGCACGGACATGTCGGCCTCCTCAGGCTGCGAACCGGCGATCGATCCAGTCGCGCGTGCGGTACCAGGCGCCGATCATGGGCAGGAACCACGGATCGCCGTTGTAGAGGGCGTGCTCGGGGAAGTCGCGGCCGTCGAGCGGATTGACCGGCACGTTGCTGCCGCCGGCGATCTTCTTGGCGGTCTGGGTGCCGAGATAGGTCATCATCGCCACGCCGTTGCCGTTGCAGGCCAGCAGGTAGTGCAGCCCGTTGTCCGTGCCCATGTGCGGCATGTAGTCGAGCGCGAAGGCGACGTTGCCCGTCCAGGCGTGGGTGATGCGGATACCTTTGAGCTGCGGGAAGCGGTCGACCATGTACTGGTAGAGCGCGGGCGCGCTCACTTCCGGCGGCGCCGCCGTGAAGCGCGCGCGGCCGCCGAAGATCAGCCGCTTGCCGTCGGGCGAGGGCCGGTAATAGGTCAGCACGCGCTTGGTGTCGCCGATGGCGCGCATGCCCGGGATCAGCATCTTGTCGGCGGGCTCGGGCAGGTCCTCGGTGGCGATGATATGGCTCGCCACCGGTACGACGCGCCGCTTCAGCCGCGGCGTCAGATCGCCGGTATAGCCGTTGGTCGCGACCACGACCTCCTTGGCCTCGATCAGGCCCTTGGCGGTGAGCACGCGCCAGCCCGTCGCCGTCTTCTCGGTGCGCTCGGCCTCGACCCTGGCGCACAGGATGGCGCCGGCGCGGTTGGCCGCTTCGAGCAGTCCCTTGTAGTAGAGCGCCGGATGCAGATGGCCGGCCCGGCTGGCGTACATGCCGCCGTAATAATAGTCCGAGGCGATGAACTCGCGCTGGCGCTTGCGCGGCACCATGCTCGAGCCGGCGTCGGCATACTTGTTGTAGATCTCTACCTTGGTGGCGAGATCGTCGTAGTGGCGCGGCGTCCAGGCGCCGACGAAGCGGCCGTTGCGGTGCAGGCCGCACTCGATCTTCTCGCGCGCGATGATGTCCTCGAGCACGGTGAGCGAATCGGCGCCGGCGCCCATCAGCTCAGCCTTCTTGCGCTCGAACTCCTCGGCGATCGGGCTCTTGCCGCCCAGCCCCTTGCCGAGGTTGGTGCCGCCCGAGATCATGCCGCCATTGCGCGTCGAGGCGCCGATGCCGAAGTCGCCGCGCTCCAGCACCACGGCGCCGACGCCGTTGCGCCTGAGTTCCAGCGCCGTCGACAGGCCACCGTAGCCCGCGCCGACAATCACGACGTCGGTCCTGGCCGGTGGGTCCTGCGACAGGGCGTTGTCGGGCGTCCAGGCCTCCCACCACCAGGGGGCGGCCTTGAAGTCGGGGTGGAAGATGCCGGACGCCATCCTAGAAATCCGTCACCTTGCCGTTGAACTGCCAGTCGCCGTAGCGGGTCGGCTCGGGGCCGGGCGGGCCGCCGATCTCCTCGACTTTCTTCGGCTGAGGCGGCGGAACGGGCTTGGGAGGCTCGGGATTGGCCGTTTCGGCCGCGGGTTTCCTGGCGTCGGTCATGGCCGCATGATGCCGTTCCCAGCCTTGATTCGCCACAGTCGCGGACCATCTTTCCCGCCATGAACTACTTTCGCACTGCCCTCCTTCTGGCGGCGTTGACCGGCTTTTTCCTGGCCGTCGGCTACCTCCTGGGTGGCCAGGCCGGCCTCATCCTGGCGCTCGTCGTGGCGTTGGGCATGAACCTGTTCGCTTACTGGAACTCGGACAAGATGGTGCTGCGCATGGCCAACGCGCAGGAGGTCGGGCCCAACGAGGCGCCCGAGCTCTACGGCATCGTGCAGGACCTCGCCCAGCGCGGCGGGCTTCCCATGCCGCGCGTCTACATCATCGACGAGGAGCAGCCCAACGCCTTTGCCACGGGCCGCAATCCCGAGAATGCCGCCGTGGCCGCGACGACCGGCCTGCTGCGCTACCTGAACCGGGACGAGATCACGGGCGTGATGGCGCACGAGCTGAGCCACGTTCGCCATCGCGACACGCTCACCATGACCATCGCGGCGACCTTGGCGGGCGCCATCGGCATGCTGGCCAGCTTCGGCGGCATGATGGGCGGGGGCCGCGACGAGAACGGCCGTCCGCTGATGAACCCGATCGCGGCCATCGCCATGATGATCCTGGCGCCGCTGGTCGCCAGCCTGGTGCAGATGGCGATCAGCCGCAGCCGCGAGTACGAGGCCGACCGCATGGGCGCGGAGATCTCCGGCCAGCCGCTGTGGCTCGCCTCGGCGCTCGGCAAGCTGCACGCCGGCACGCAGCAGATCCCCAACCAGGTGGCCGAGGCCAACCCGGCGACGGCGCATCTCTACATCGCCAACCCGCTGTCGGCCGGCGGCCTGCGCGGCCTGTTCTCGACCCATCCGCCGATGGAAGAGCGCATCGCGCGCCTCGAGGCGATGGCCGGCCAGATGCCGGCGCGCGGTCCGTCGCGGCCGCAGATGTCGCCCAACGGCCCGTGGGCCAACGCCGCGCCGCAGGCACCCCGCCGCGGGCCGTGGGGCTGAGCCTTACGCCTTCTCGACGATCTTCCAGAAAGAGTCCTTCTTCACGACCTTGTCGCCGCGGAAGGTATAGAAGTCGCAGCCACGCGCCCTGATGCGCCCGCCCGACGTCGTGGTGCCGCTCACCATCCACTGCGAGATGCCCATGTCGCCGTCGACGTAGTGGCTGTCTTCGCCGTAGTGGACGTCGGGCAAGCCCTCGAAACGGGCCGCGAGTCCTTCCCGTACGGCCTTGGCGCCGACATGGCGGCGGCCCCAGGGATCGGGCCCTCGCGGCATCTCAAGCACCGCATCGTCGGCGAAGAAGCTCATGATGCGGTCGAGGTCATGGTCGTTGAAGGCCTGACACAGGGCCTTCAGCGTGGCGAGGCGGGGGCTCATGTCATTTCCTCCCCTTGGCGGGTTCCGTGAAGGGCAGTGATTCCACCTGAGGCTTCGGCAGCTCCGGTTCCTCGCCGAGATCGACGTCGAGGATGCGCTGGCCGCGCTTGGTGATGCGGTCGGCCGAGATGTCGATCTCGCGCAGGTCCTTCTCGGTCTGCCCGAAATGCGTCTTCAGCCGCTCGACGCGGTCGCCCAGCCGCTGGACATCGCCCATCAGCAAGCCGACCGTCTTCTGGATCTCGCCAGCCTGCTCGCGCATGCGCACGTCCTTCAGGACGGCACGCACCGTGTTGAGAGTGGCCATCATGGTGGTAGGCGACACGATCCAGACCCGCGCGCGAAAGCTTTCTTCGACCAGGCCGGTGAAGTTGGCGTGCAGCTCGGCGTAGACCCCCTCGGACGGCAGGAACATCAGCGCCGATTCGGCGGTCTCGCCGGGCACGATGTACTTGTCGCGGATGTCGCCGATGTGCTTGCGCATCGCCTGCTGGAAGGCGCGCTGGGCGACCAGCAGCGCCGGCCCGTCGCCCGCCGGCACGGCGCGCAGGGCGCTGTAGCTCTCCAGCGGGAACTTGGCGTCGATGGCGATCGAGCCCGGCGGATTGGGCAGCTTCAGCAGGCAGTCGGCGCGCACGCCCGAGGACAGCGTGTGTTGGAACACATAGGCCTGCGGCGGCAGGGCGCTCTGCACCAGGTCGTTGAGCTGCACCTCGCCGAAGGCGCCGCGCGCCTGCTTGTTCGACAGCACCTCCTGCAGGCTCACCACCTGGGTCGACAGATCGCCGATCTTCTTCTGCGCTTCGTCGATGCGCGCCAGGCGCTCGCGCAGGTCGGTGACGATCTGGCCGGTCGCCTTTTCGGTGCGATCGAGCCGCTCGCCGACCGCCTTGGCCAGCGCCTGCTCCTGCTCGCGCAGCGAACGCTCGACCCGCTGCACCGTCTCGGCCTGCTGGCTGAGCGCCAGGCCGAGCTGCTGGCGCATCTGCTCGGCGTCGCGGCTGTTGCCCTGGCGCAGCAGGACGACGGCGAGAACCACGCCGAGCAGCACGACGACGGCCAAAAGGATGATCGTCAAGAGATCCATTGCCCGCCCTTATAAGCCCTCGGCTCGACAAGCGCACCGACGGGGGCTAATCCATCAACAAATGCCGCCAAAACATGATCCCGACGTCTGGCTGTTCGACCTCGACAACACGCTCTACCCGGCGCGCTGCAACCTGTTCGCCCAGATCGACGTGCGTATCGGCCGCTATATCGCCGACCTGCTCAAGGTGGATGCCGAGGAGGCGCGGCGCGTGCAGAAACAGTACTGGCGCGAGCACGGCACCTCGATGCGCGGGATGATGACCCTGCACGGCGTCGATCCCACGCATTTCCTCGACTACGTGCACGACATCGACTACTCGCCGGTCGAGGCCGATCCCGCGCTCGAGGCGTCGCTCAAGGCGTTGCCCGGACGTAAGATCATCTTCACCGCGGGCGACGTCCCGCACGCCGAGCGCGTCATGGAGCGGCTGGGCGTCGCCCATCATTTCGAGGCGATCTTCGACATCGCCGCCGGCGACTATTGGCCCAAGCCGCACAAGCAGATCTACGAGAAGCTCGTGGTGAAGCACGGCGTCGACCCGATGCGGGCCTGCATGGCCGACGACATCGCCGTCAACCTGAAGCCCGCCGGCGACATGGGCATGCGCACGGTGTGGATCCGCACCGACGAGAGCGTGAAGCGTGCCGCCGAGCTCGACCTCAGCCACATCCATCACGAGACCGACGACCTCGCCACCTGGCTGGCGGACTGGATCGCCGAAAGGAAAGTCCCGAAGTGAAGATCCTGATTCTCGGCGCCGGCGCGGTCGGCGGCTATTGGGGCGCGCGCCTCACCCAGGCCGGCATCGACGTGACCTTCCTGTTGCGCGAAAAGCGCGCCGAGACGGTGCGGCGCAACGGTCTGGTGGTGAAAAGCCCCAAAGGCGACTTCACCGTGCCGGTCGAGGTGGTGACGCGCGGCGACGAGGGCGGCCCCTATGATGTCGTGATCCTGGCCTGCAAGGGCTACGACCTCGACTCGGCCATGGATGCGATCGCGCCGGCGGTCGGGCCGGAGACGACCATCGTTCCCATGCTGAACGGGCACGCCCATTTCGCCACGCTCGACGCCCGTTTCGGCGCGGCCCGTGTCGCCGGCGGCCTGGCGCGGATCTCCGGCATGCTGGGACCGAACGGCGAGATCCTGCACAGCGGCGCCTCGGGCGTGTCGTTCGGCGAGCGTGACGGCAAGCCGCCGCGCGCCTCGCTGGTCGAGCTCGATGCGGCCTGCAAGAAGGCCGGCATCGACGGCGGATTGAACCCCGACATCAACCAGGATCTCTGGGACAAGTGGGTGATGCTGGGCACCATCGCCTCGATGTGCGCGGCCATGCGCGGCACGGTGGGCGACATCGTCGCCGCCGAGGATGGCGCCGCTCTGGTGCGCGAGACGCTGGACGAATGCTGCCGCGTCGCGGCCGCTGCCGGCCATGCGCCCAGCGACAAGGTACGCACCGGGATCGAAACCGGCCTGACGCAGCCGGGCGGCAAGGCCGTCGCCTCCATCCTGGGCGACATCGAGAAGGGCGGCGCGGTCGAGGCGCGTTCGATCGTCGGCGACATGTTGATGCGCGCCCGCAAGGCCGGGCTGCCGGCGCCCAATCTGCGCTTCGCCTATGCCCATCTGCAGGCCTATGAGGCGCGTCGTGCCCGGAGTGGATTGAAATGAAGACCCTGATCCTGGGCGCCGGCGCCATCGGCGGTTATGTCGGCGGGCGCCTGCAGCAGAGCGGGGCCGACGTCACCTTCCTGGTCCGTCCGGCGCGGCGCGAGCGGCTGGAGCGCGACGGCCTGGTGATCAAGAGCACCAAGGGCGACATCACGCAGAAGGTGAAGGCCGTGCTGAATGGCGGCAAAGGTGGGCCCTACGACGTCGTGCTGCTGACCTGCAAGGCCTACGATCTCGATTCGGCGATCGAGGCGATTGCGCCGGCGGTCGGGCCGAACACCACCGTCGTGCCGCTGCTGAACGGCATGCGGCACATCGATACGCTCGCGGCAAGGTTCGGCGACGCCAAGGTCGTGGGCGGTCTGGCGCGTGTCGGCGTGGCCATGTCGCCCGAGGGCGTGATCCTGCACACCAGCCCGTTCGCGGCGATCTCCTTCGGCGAGCGCGACGGCAAGCCCGCGCGCCCTGCCCTGGTCGAGCTCGATGCCGCGATCAAAAAGAGTGGCGTCGAGGGCGGCCTGCACGAGAACATCATCCAGGATCTCTGGGACAAGTGGATCATGCTCTGCTCGCTGGCGGCGATGACCACGCTGATGCGCGGCACGGTGGGCGACATCCTCGAGGCCGGCGAAGGTCAGTCGATCATGCTGGAGACGGTCGAGGAATGCCGCAAGGTGGCGGCGGCCGCCGGCGGCGATCCCGGCGAAAAGGGAATGCAGACCGTACGCGGCTACCTCACGCAGAAGGGCTCGCGGTTTGCCGCCTCCATGCTGCACGATCTGGAGAAGGGCTCCATGGTCGAAGCCGACCACGTCGTCGGCGACATGATCGCCCGTGCCGCGAAGGCCGGGGTCGCCACGCCCAATCTGCGCATGGCCTATGCTCAGCTGCAGGCCTACCAGGCCCGCCGTGCCCGCGGCGGCATCGGCAAGCCCGCGCTCTAAGGCTTGACCTTTCCGCTCCATACCCCGATCCTTAGGGGTATGAGGACTGCGGCCCCTTATTGGTTGGTGGCGTCCCGGAACCAACCGGGCGCCGAAGCGTAAACTCAGGTCCGGCCTTGCTGCGCCCGACCTTGGGGCGCACGCTTCGTTCAATAACGAAGCCCAACCCTCTGAGACAATCGGGAGTGCTTTTCAGGAGATCGTCCATGCGCGATGTCGTTCGTACCCGCTCGGTTCCCCAGATCATCGTCAGCAATGCCGACTACGAGCGGCTGACCGATCTCGCCACCGCGTCGCTCGAACGACTGCCCGAGGTCGCGAACGAGCTCCTGTCGGAAATGGACCGCGCCAAGGTCGTGCAGGACGGCAGCGTGCCGAACGACGTCGTGCGCATGGGCTCGACCGTCACCTTCCGATCGGATGACGGCAACATCCGCACCTTCAAGCTGGTCTATCCCGCCGATGAGAGCCTCGATGAGCATCGCATCTCGGTAATGACGCCGGTCGGCGCCGCGCTGATCGGCCTTGCCGAGGGCCAGTCGATCTCGTGGACGGCGCGCGACGGCCGCCGCCACGAGCTCACCGTGGAGAAGGTGAAGAACTGAGCCGGCGGCTCTGCTCTACTTGATGAGCCCGGCGCTCTTGGGCAGGAACAGCGAGATCTGCGGTAACAGGATGATCAGCAGCAGGCTGATCATCAGCGCGGCGACGTACGGCATGTAGGCGCGCCAGTGCTGGCCGACCGAAGCGTAGCGCCATCAGGAGTCCCACGCCCACACGGCGCGTCGCGCAATGGGTGCAACACCTCGGCCAAGAGCTTCGGCGCGCCCGAAGAAACCGCCCAGGATGACGATGGGAATGACCAGCGGTACGGCGGCACTTGCGAGAAGTCCGTGGTGGCCGGCGCCGCGCCCCGCCGATCACAGGTTGGTCGCGAGAGAAATCCGTTGTTGGCCGTATAGAGCGACACCGTTCTGACAAAGGAGGCCGCTCATGCGAACTGCTTTGATGGCAATGGCCGTTGTTCTCATGTCCTCCGGCACCTGGGCGCAAACCGCGCCACCGACCTGCAAGTCCCAGGCGACGGACAGGAAGCTGGCCGGTGCTGCTCTGAACAGCTTCATGAAGAAATGTGAAACCGAGGCCCAGGCGGCGTGCGATACGTCGGCAGCGGACAAGAAGCTGAGCGGCGCAGCCAGGACCAGCTTCACCAAGAAGTGCGTCACAGACACCGTCGGGAACTGAACGGAGCGGGTTGATCGCCGCTCTAGCCCTCTACTGCGCGGCCAGCAGCGTGTGTCCGCCCTGCGAGGCGTTGAAGCGGTCGAGCACATGGCCCGGCCCTTTGGCGTGCTCGACGTAACCCTTGCCGTCGAAGGTCTTCACGCCGTTGCAGAACACACCATGCACGCCGGTCGGCCGGCGGATGGTGCGACGGCCGCCACCGGGGAGATCGGCGACGCGCTCGGCCGGGCTGATGCCTACCGTCGCCGGATCGAACAGCAGCATGTCGGCCTGCGCGCCGACCGCGAGCCGGCCGCGGTTCTGGATGCCGTAGAGATCGGCCGGATGGCTGGTCAGGCGGCGGATGCCCTCCTGGATCGTGAAGTCGCCGCGTTCGCGCACCCAGTGCGCCAGGAAGTGCAGGCCAAAGCCCGCGTCACACATATAGATGAGGTGGGCGCCGGCATCGGAGAGCGCCACCACGCCCGCCTCATGCTTCAGCAGCCGCGCCACCCCGTCGTCGCCGACATTGAGGAACCGGCCGAGGAAGGCCGTCTCGAGGTCCTCGTCGAGGGCCAGGTCGAGCATGACGTCGAGCGGATCGCGATGCTCCGTCTTGGCGATCTCGGCGGCATAGCGATTGACGTACCTGGCGTTCCGATCCCTCTGCGCCACCGCCACCATGACGCGATCCCAGTTGCCCTGGAAGATCATGCCCGGCTTGGGGTTCTTGGCATTCTCGCGGAACTTCTCGCGCCACGAATGATCGCGGAACACCGTCTTCAGTTGCTCGGGCGAATAGGCCTTGACCGGGTCGAACGCCGAATGGCTGTAGAACGGATAGGCGTTGGCCATCGTGAAGTCGAACGACAGCGGCTGGCAGGGGATCTGCACGTAGAGGCCGTTGCCGCGGCGGATGGCGGCGGCGCAGTCCTCGAAGATCTTGATCGAGCGCGTCGGCTCCTGCTCGTTGTACATCGCCATTCCGGTGCCCTGGAAGAACGGCCGGCCGTACTTGGCGGCCATCGGCTCCAGCTCCTGTGGCGTCTTCACGCCCGAGGCGATGGCGATCACGCCCTTGCCGCGCGGTCCCATGGCGCCGACCAGCGCGTCCAGCTCGGACATCGGCGCGATGGTCGACGGCATCGGCACGCCGCCATATCCCGAATGGTTGAGCGAATAGGAGGCACCGAGGCCGATCGCGCCGCTCTGCATGGCGTCGGACACCATGGCCTTCATCCTGGCGAGTTCCTCCGGCGTGGCATCCTTGCGCTGCGAGGCATCCTCACCCATCACCGCGGTGCGGATGGTCGAATGGCCGGCCAGGACCGCGAGATTGGCGTAGGCGCCCTTGCGGCGCAGCATGCCCATGTAATCGCCGAAGCTCTCGAAGTCCCAGTTGATGCCTGTCCGCAGCGCATCGAGGTCCATTCCCTCGACGACCGAGAGGTTGCGGATCACGAGATCGCGGACCGCGGCGGGCGCCGGCACGATGCCGAAGCCGCAATTGCCGATCACCGCCGTGGTGACGCCGAGCGACGGCGAGGGCGAGAGCGTTGCGTCCCAGGTGACCTGCGCATCGTAGTGCGTGTGCACGTCGACGATGCCGGGCGACAGCACCAGCCCGTCGGCGTCGATCGTCTCGTTGCCCTTGGCGTTCACCGCGCCGATCGCGACGATCTTGCCGTCCTTGACCGCGACATCGGCGCGCCTGGGATCGTTGCCCAGTCCGTCGACGACCGTTGCGCCGCGAATGACGAGATCGACCATCCCTACCTCCGTCCGTTCTTGAGCGCGCCGTAGGCGGCGAGTGCCGCATGGTTCACGAGGTCGCTGACCGTCGCGCCCATCTGCACGATTTGCATCGGCTTCTGCAGGCCGTCGATCACTGGACCTATCACCGTGACGCCGCCCAGTCTCTGCATCAGGCGCGACGATATATGCGCCGAATGCAGGCCGGGCATGACCAGCACGTTGGCCGGCCCGGTGAGGCGGCAGAACGGATAGGTCTCGCGCAGCAACTCGTAGTCCAGCGCCATGTCGGCCTGCATCTCGCCGTCATATTCGAAGTCGACCTTCTCGGAGTCGAGCAGACGGATCGCCTTGCGGATGCGGTCGATGCGCTCGATCTCGCGGCTGCCGAAGTTGGAGAAGGACAGGAACGCCACGCGCGGCTCGTGGCCCATGGTGCGGGCGTTGCGCACCATCTGCTTGGCGATGGTGGCGAGCTGCTCGGGCGACGGCGTCTCGTTGATCGAGGTGTCGGCCAGGAACACCGTGCCGTGGCGGGCCACCACGATCGAATAGCCGATCGGCACCTTGCCCGGCTCCTCGTCGATCACGCGCTTGATGTCGCCGTAGCATTCGGGGAAACGGCGCGTGATGCCGGTCACCATGCCGGCGGCGTCGCCCATCGCCACCATGCAGGCGCCGAACACGTTGCGGCCCTGGTTGACCATGCGCTGCACGTCGCGGCGCAGGTGGCCGTCGCGCTGCAGGCGCTTGTAGACCAGGTCGGTGTAGGGGGCGTTGCGCGTGCTGAGCCGGGCATTGTGGATCTCCATGCCGGCGGTGTCGGTGATGCCGAGCGAGGCCATGGTGTCGCGCACCAGCTCCTCGCGCCCGATCAGGATGGGCGTACCGTAGCCGTTGTCGCGGAACACCACGGCGGCACGGATGGTGCGCTCCTCCTCGCCCTCCGCGAAGACGATGCGCTGCGGGTTGGCCTTGACCTGTTCGAACAGGCTCTGCAGCCAATGATTGGTCGGATCGAGCCGGCCGGCCAGCGCGCGGCGATATTCCGCCATGTCGGGGAGATTGCGCCGGGCGACGCCCGAATCCATCGCCGCCTGGGCGACCGCCGCCGACACGGTCGAGATCAGGCGCGGATCAAACGGCACCGGCACGATGTACTCCGGCCCGTAGCGCAGCCGGCGGCCCGAGTAGGCGCGATCGACCTCGTCGGGCACGTCCTCGCGCGCGAGCTTGGCCAGCGCCTCGGCCGCCGCCACCTTCATCTCCTCGTTGATGGTGCGGGCGCGCACGTCGAGCGGGCCGCGGAAGATGTAGGGGAAGCCCAGCACGTTGTTGATCTGGTTGGCGTAGTCCGAGCGTCCGGTGGCGATGATGGCGTCCTTGCGCACCGAGCGCACGTCCTCGGGCGTGATCTCCGGATCGGGATTGGCCATGGCGAAGATGATCGGCTTGTCGGCCATCGACTTCACCATCGCCTTGGTCACCGCGCCCTTGACCGACAGGCCAAAGAACACGTCGGCGCCCTTCATCGCCTCTTCCAGCGTACGCGCCTTGGTGCGCACGGCGTGGGCGCTCTTCCACTGGTTCATGCCCTCGGTGCGGCCCTGCCACAGCACGCCCTTGGTGTCGCACAGGATGGCGTTCTCGTGCGGCATGCCCATCGCCTTGACGAGCTCGATGCAGGCGATCGACGCCGCGCCCGCGCCGTTCACCACCATCTTGATGTCCTTGATGGAGCGGCCGGTGAGATGCAGGGCGTTGATCAGGCCGGCGGCCGAGACGATCGCCGTGCCGTGCTGGTCGTCGTGGAAGATCGGGATGTCCATCAGCTCGCGCAGCCGCTGCTCGATGATGAAGCATTCCGGCGCCTTGATGTCCTCGAGGTTGATGCCGCCGAAGGTCGGCCCCAGGAAGCGCACGCAGTTGACGAACTCGTCGACATCCTTGGTGCCGACCTCGATGTCCATGCAGTCGACGTCGGCGAAGCGCTTGAACAGGACCGCCTTGCCCTCCATCACCGGCTTGCTGGCGAGCGCGCCGATGTCGCCGAGGCCGAGCACGGCGGTGCCGTTGGAGATCACCGCCACCAGGTTGCCGCGGGCGGTGTAGTCGTAGGCGGTGTTGGCGTCCTTGGCGATCTCCAGGCAGGGGGCGGCGACGCCCGGAGAGTAGGCAAGGGCGAGATCCCTCTGTGTGACCAGGGGTTTTGTCGCGATGATTTCGATTTTTCCCGGCCGGCCGGACCGGTGCATGATGAGCGAATCGCCGTCCAGATCGCCCATCTCGTTGCTGACCATTGCTTCCGAGCCACTGCTCGCCATGCGCCTTCCTCTCCCGATTCAAGGTGCATATTGGCGGCAATCCACCGGTCGGGCCAGACGGCCATGCCGCGCTGCAACGCAGAGCTGGCGGCGACGATTATTCCTGCGGTGGCAGTGGTAATTTCAGCATGTCGTTGAAGCGCTTTCGTGCCGCATCGTCGTCGAGTTGCTGGACCGGCCAGGGCCAGCACCACGAGCTGCACGCCGAGATAGGGTGCGAGCGCAGACGCCAGCGGCCGGCGATTGAGCAGCGAGCCCATCAGCACATAGAGCGGTGGCGCCTGCAGCAGGTCGTTCTCCAGCAAGCCGATGATGGGCCCCACTCCAACCCGCCCAGCGCCAGCCCCGCGACGGCGAACAGCACCGACGACACGCCCATCAACACGGCATAGGCCGGCAGGCCGGTCGCCAGCAGGACGACCGCGACCGCCAGCGGCATCCAAAGGCCGGACGACTCCATCGTCAGGGCCTCGCGGGCCGCAGCAGGTCGATGATCGCCTGGATCAACGCCAGCACGGCCAGCAGCAAGGCGGCGACCTCGATCAGAAAGTAGCCGGCATTGTTGGTGTCGGGGAATTTTTCCAGGACCGTTACCGAGCGCTGCACGGTGGGCCAGACCGTCCAAATCATGAAGGCCGCCCCCACGGCGCCACGCAGAGAAAACCGCCCCAGCGCTCGACCAGCCCGCGCAGACGTTCGCTGTAGCCGTGGGCGACGGCATCGATGGCAAGATGCGTGCGCTGGCGCGTCGCGAAGGTCATGGCAAGGCTCACATAGAGCGCAAAGACCCATTGACCGAGATCGTTGGCCTCGCGCGAATAGGCTCGAACGAAGTCGCACAACGGCCATTGCAGGAACAGGATCAGCGCCACTGGCAGCACCAGCCAGCGCCCGGCTTCGATCAGTCGTCCGACCGCACGATCGAGGGCGTTCAACAAGTGCCCGGCCCTCACCGCGCGCCGCCGGCCCGTTGGAATTCTTCCCAACGCTGGTCGAGGATCGTGGCTACGACCTCGTAGTTCGCCCGGCTGTCCTCGACGAGATATTCGGATTTCAAGCCCTTGCCGAGCAGACGTCCGAAATCGGCCAGATAGGCTTCGTAGTGCTGCGTCGCGAAAGCGGCGCCGGCCGGACTGAAGAACTCCGAAAGCAGCTTGCCGTAGTAGTACTCCAGCACGAATTCACGTCCGGATAGCTTCCCGGTGCGAACGGCTTCGACGGCCTCCGGCGGAGCGTCTGGACTGGCGAACAGGCCCTTCCGGATCGCCCATGTCAGGAACATGCCGATATGGGTGGCGCCGTTCTCCTCCGGCGCATCGTCCGGAAAGTCATCGGCGCCCATATGATAGGAGGCGTCATCGAGCTTCCCCATGCTCATTTCCCCCAATTGGCCCCCAAGTCGTCGGAGGCCCCGGCATGCTAAACCGACTCCGTGCCCGACAGTAGCATGACCACCGCCAACATCCCGGCCGACGCCACGCCCATGATGCGCCAGTACCTGGCCATCAAGGCGGCGCATCCCGGCCATCTGGTGTTCTACCGGATGGGCGATTTCTACGAGCTGTTCTTCGACGATGCCGTCAAGGCGGCGGCGGCGCTGGACATCGCCCTTACCAAGCGCGGCCAGCATCTCGGCCAAGACATCAAGATGTGCGGCGTGCCGGTGCACAGCCACGAGGCCTACCTGTCGCGCCTGATCCGGCAAGGCTTCAAGGTCGCCGTCTGCGAGCAGGTCGAGGACCCGGCCGAGGCCAAGAAGCGCGGCGCCAAGTCGGTGGTCGAGCGCGCCGTGGTGCGGGTGATCACGCCGGGCACGCTCACCGAAGACTCGCTGCTCGATGCCCGCAGCCACAATTACCTCGCCGCCATTGCCGAGGCGCAGGGCGAGCTGGCGCTGGCCTGGCTCGACCTCTCGACTGCCGACTTCGCCGCCCAGCCCTTGGCGCAGGACCAGGTCGCGGCCGCGTTGGCGCGGCTGGCGCCGGGCGAGCTTCTGGTGCCCGACCGCCTGCTGGCGCGCGAGCCGCTGAAAGCGGCGCTGGAAGAATGGAATGCGGTGCTCACGCCGCTGCCCTCCGCCCGCTTCGACAGCGACAACGCCCGCAAGCGCCTGCAGTCGGCGTTCAAGGTCGCCGCTCTCGACAGTTTCGGCGCCTTCTCGCGCGCCGAGGTCGCGGCCTGCGGCGCGCTGCTCGACTATGTCGAGCTCACGCAGGCAGGCAGGCTGCCCGCGATGACGCCGCCGCGCCGCGAACGCGCCGACGGCACGATGGAGATCGATCCCGCCACACGGCGCAATCTCGAGCTGGTGCGTGGGCTGGATGGCCGGCGCGACGGCAGCCTTCTGGCCACCATCGACCGCACGCTGACCGGTCCCGGCGCGCGACTTCTGGCCGAGCGTATCGCCGCCCCCCTGACCGACCGCGCCGAGATCGAGCGCCGCCTCGACCTGGTGCAGCTCTTCGTCGAGCGTCCGGCCGTGCGCGAGCGTGTGCGCGAGGCGCTGCGCCGCACACCCGACATCGAGCGCGCCCTGCAGCGCCTGTCGGTCGGCCGCGGCGGCCCGCGCGACCTTCTGGCCCTGCGCGACGGGCTCGAGTCCGCCGGGGCGCTGGCGGCGACGCTGCGCGCCGAGCCCGAAGCCCTGGCGCCGCCACCGGCGCCGCTCGCCGCCATCGTCGCCGCTTGCGTCGACCATCGGCCTTTGATCACGGCCCTCGCCGAAGCCCTGGCCGACGAGCCGCCGCTGTTCGCGCGCGACGGCGGCTTCATCCGGCAGGGCTATCGCAGCGAGCTCGACGAGCAGCGAACTCTGCGCGACGACAGCCGCAAGACCGTGGCGGCGCTCGAAGCCAAGTACCGGACCTCGACCGGCGTGCCGTCGCTGAAGATCCGGCACAACAACATGATCGGCTACCACATCGAGGTGACGGCGACGCACGCCGACAAGCTCGATCTCGGCAAGCTCGGCTTCACCCGCCGCCAGTCGATGGCCAATGCCACGCGCTTCAGCACCGCCGAGCTCGCCGATCTGGAGACCCGCATCGGCCGCGCCGCCGACCGAGCGCTCGCTCTGGAGCTTGCGATCTTCGACGAGCTGGTCGCCAAGGCGATGGAAGTGTCGGCCAACGTCGCCGCCGCCGGCCGCGCGCTCGCCAGCCTCGACGTCGCCGCCGCCCTCGCCGAGCTTGCCGCCGGCGAAAACTATGTGCGGCCGGCGCTGAGCGACGCGCCCGCCTTTGCCATCGATGGCGGCCGCCACCCCGTCGTCGAAGCCGCTCTTGTTCGCCATGGCGGTGCTGCCTTCGTGCCTAACGATTGCGATCTCGGCGAAGCACGGCGGCTGTGGCTGCTGACCGGCCCCAACATGGCCGGCAAGTCGACCTTCCTGCGCCAGAACGCGCTCATAGCCATCCTGGCGCAGGCCGGATCTTTCGTGCCGGCCAAGGCCGCGACCATCGGCATCGTCGACCGCCTGAGCAGCCGAGGCGGTGCGGCGGACGACCGGGCGCGCGGCCGCTCGACCTTCATGGGCGAGATGGTCGAGACCGCGGCGATCCTGAACCAGGCGACGGCCCGAAGCCTCGTCATCCTGGACGAGATCGGCCGCGGCACGGCGACGTTTGATGGCTTGTCGATTGCCTGGGCGACCTTGGAGCATCTGCACGACGTCAATCGCTGCCGCGCGCTGTTCGCCACTCACTTCCATGAGCTGGGCGCGCTCAAGGAGCGCCTGGCCGCACTGGCGCCCTACACCATGCGAGTCAAGGAATGGCAGAACGAGGTCGTGTTCCTGCATGAGGTGGCGCCGGGCGCCGCCGACCGTTCCTACGGTATTCACGTCGCCCAGCTTGCAGGGCTGCCGACCGCCGTCGTGAGGCGGGCCGAGCAGGTGCTGGCGGCGCTGGAGAAGGGCGAACAGTCGGGCGCGGTGACGCGGCTCGCCGACGATCTGCCGTTGTTTGCCGCGGCGCCGACGCGCCCGGCCGGCGGCGTTGCCAAGCCACAGGCGTCGGAAGTGGAGAAGGCGCTCGGCGAGATCAATCCCGACGAACTGTCGCCGCGCGAGGCGCTGGAGTTGCTCTACAGTCTGCGCCAGCGCCTCAAGTCTTGAGGGAGCGCGGGCGTCTCGTCGGCCTCACGAATTACCGCGATCCGACCAGGGGCCTTCTCGCAGCCGAGCTTCAGCGCCGGCAGCTGACACGCCGTCCACGAGCACGTCGAACGTGTCTCCCGGCGCTCGATTGACCGCGATAACGTCTGAGCTGGCGGTGCGACCGACAGCGACGCCATTGGCGAACTCGCCGACGGCGTAGACAGGCATACCGCTGCCGCCACCGCCGGCATTTCCACCTCGCGGGAGTCGCCCTGCATACTCGATCTTCGCGAATATCGATCTCCCGTTGGCAACGTGCCGTCGGCCCCTCATCTTCTGAACACCGCGAGCTCGTCGCCCTCGCGGTGGGGTTGCTTCGCGCCGGGTCAACGGCGTGCTCGACAATCCCGAGGCCGCTCCTGCTTCCGCGCCTGAAGTGGTCGCCGCGCCACTGCCGTGGTACACGAATGCTCGAATGGCTGCATGTTACGCTGGCGAGGCAGGATACGGGCCGTGTGAACAGGCCGGCTGGCAGATAGAAATCAATGCCCGATGGTCACAAAGGCACGACTGACGCCAAGTATGTCGACGACAAAAGCCCGGCCAGGCGCAATACGGGTGGTTCCGGCTGTCGTACAGGCCACCAAGGTATTGCGCACGGTTTCAAGGGCGCAGCAGGGATTGAGCGTCACGACGGTTTCTCGCGAAACCGGAATCAGCCAGAGCACATGTTTCAACCTGCTGCGCACCCTCGCGCAGGAAGGCATTCTGAATTTCGACACCGAAAGCAAGACCTACACGCTGGGCCTCGGCCTCCTGGAAATTGCCGGGGGCGTCCAGAGCCTGACGCGCCTCGAGATCATCAGGCCCGAACTGCTGCGGGTGGCGGGCGCGCACGATGCGCTCGTCACACTGTGGGAAATCATCGACAACGAACGGATGGTCCTGCTCGATCGCGTTGCCGCGCCGAGGGCCGTCCGGATCGAAATGCGCGTCGGCCAGCGCTTGCCCGCGCTCTCCGGCGCGGTCGGGCGCTGTGTCGCCCCGCATCTCGGCTTGTCCGCCAAGCAACTGCGCAAGCAGTTCGGCGCCATGACCTGGGAGAACTCACCCAGTTTCGAATCCTTCGTTGCCGATATGCACCGGTCCAGGACGGACGGTTTTGCCATCGATTGCGGAAACTGGCTCAAGGGCATCAATGCCGTCGGTGCGGTCGTGCTCGATTCGCACGGCGCGCCGCGGATGGGCATCGGTGCGCTGACGCTTTTTGGACAACTCGATGCCAACGCGCTGAGACGGCTGGGGCAGGCTATGTTTGCCCTCAGAAGCCTTCTCGAGAAAACGATCTTCTCAACCAGTGACCTCGTACCCTAGCCGCTGGCACATCGACCGTGATCCCGACCTAGTGTCATTCACCCCAATGAATGGTATTCCGTATAGTATTGACTCCATATAGGGCATCTGCCTACACCCGAGCGCTATGTGGCCGGGAAAATGGACCATCCGTGCACTTCCGAGATCCTTGGTTGCCGGGATGGACGCAGCGAAAAAAGCGAGCGTTAGCCAATGTCTGATATCGCACACAACCGGTTGATCGTCCTGGGGTCGGGGCCTGCCGGATACACGGCGGCCTTGTATGCGGCACGCGCAAATCTCAAGCCCTTGCTCATCACGGGGGAGGTATTCGGCGGCCAGTTGACGACGACGAGCGACGTCGAGAACTGGCCGGCCGACAGCGAGCCCGTTCAAGGGCCCGAATTGATGGCGCGCTTCCATACTCATGCCGAGCGCTTTGGCGCGACCATTGTCTTCGACACGATCCGGTCGGTTCACCTGGATCGCCGTCCGTTTCGAGCGGAAGGCGATGCCGGAACCTATACGTGCGATGCTCTCATCATCGCCACAGGCGCGTCGGCTAAATACCTCGGCTTGGACTCCGAGCAGAACTATCTGAACAAGGGTGTGTCCGGCTGCGCCACCTGCGATGGGTACGGCTTCCAGGACCGGCGCGTGGCAGTCGTCGGCGGTGGGAGCACGGCGGTCGAGGAGGCCTTGTACCTGTCCAACATCGCCAGCCATGTCACAGTCGTGCATCGGCGCGACAAGTTCCGCGCTGAGTCCATCCTGGTCGAACGCCTGATGCAGAAGGTGGTCGAAGGCAAGATCTCGGTCCTGTGGAACCACGTCGTCGACGAGGTCCTCGGCGATGGCGAGCAGGTCAAGGGCCTTCGATTGAAGCAGGAGGGCGGCAGCGTGCGCGAACTCAAGGCGGATGGCGTGTTCATCGCCATTGGCCACAGCCCCAACACGGCAATGTTCGAGGGGCAACTGGACATGGTCGGCAACTACATCGTTACACGGTCCGGCACGACGGGAATGGCGACGGCCACCAGCGTTCCAGGGGTCTTCGCCGCAGGCGATGTCCAGGATAGCGTCTATCGCCAAGCCGTGACGAGCGCAGGCAGTGGATGCATGGCCGCACTGGATGCGCAGCGGTTCCTGGAGACTGTTGGCAGCCCGATCTAGCGGGCTCGATTCGGCCAGTTCGGCCGCAGCTGCGTCCTGGCGTGGGTGGCTTTTCCGGCTTACCGACGTCGGCGCGCCATTCTATCTGTCGTCATCTCCGACGCAGCACATCGGCCTGTCCCGCGTCGGCGCACAATGTCTCACGGGGCCTTCCCCATCAGTCGTTCCCAATCCTTGGGCAACCTGACCTTCTTGGCGACAGGAAACCCACGCAGTCCATTGTGGGTAAAGACATACGCGTTGGTGCGCAGCGGGTCGCCCGTCACCACGACGAAGAAGTCCTCGGGCTTGAAAACGATCGGCACGAGACGCTCGGGGTCGTCGGAGGCATGGAACAGTTCCTTTGGCGCCTCTCCCTTTGCGACCCTGTCGGCGAGCGATCCGTGCCCCTGCTCGGTCCAGTGTATCAAATACAGTTCGAACAGATGCGCACTCATGCGCGCGTTCTCGAAGAGATGACGCTGCACGTCCTGTTTCGACCAACCCGCAGCCGCGATCGTGCGGGCGAGCACTGGGCTCAGCAACAGAAGTGGACGAAGCGCGCCCAAGCCTGAGCCGACCGTAAAGGTAACATGGAAGCCATGCTCCTTCAGCATCCGATCGGTGATGTACGGCATCACCTCCTGGGGCGTGGATCCCGCCACGCTCGCGAGAACATTGCCTCCTGTATAGCGCGCGATGGTGACAACGGTGTCTTCCCGAGTGAACCCCATGTCCATGGCATGCGAGGTCCATCCCAGGCGCGTGAGCTCATCCTCGTTCTCCGCGATGACCACGCGCCAGGTGTTTCCGTACGTTCCCTTGTCCGTGGTTCCATGGAGGAACCCGGCGACATTCCGAAGATAAAGCCGGAAGAAACGGCCAATCGAGGTGTTGGGGCGGATGCCGTCCCGCATGACGCCTTGCTCGAAATTGAAACCCAGAGTCTTGATCAAAGGTCCGTTCAAGAGGATGACGGCCTCGGCCCCGGGCGTGTTGCCGCTGTGCTCCAGCCCATACGCGGGATCGAGCATGGCTTCGACGATTGCCATCAGGATAGGCATGTACTGCGGCAGGCAGCCGGCCATGACGCCATTGATCGCGACATTCCATGGGGTGGCTCGCCGGCTGTCCGGCAGCATGACACCCATCGTTTCGAACGGCCCACGGTCCGTGTACCGAAGGAACGCCTCCACCTTCTCCCGTGTCGGGGGAACGATCGGCAGCCCGTCGCTCCAGCTGCGCTCGTAGAAGTATTCGTTGACCTCTTCGAACGTCCCCGAGAACGCAACCTCTCGCGGATTAAGATCGTCTGAGTCGTCCGCCTGGTCGACGGTCTGGACCAGACCATCGATCACCTGCTGCGCGGCCTGCGCGCGAACGTTGGCCCGAACGACGTCGACCGACTGCGCACCGGTATGGCCCGGCAGTATGGACAGAGGCATACCCGGCAGCCCCAGACCGCGGGATGTCGCCTGGGCCTGCTTGGCGAAGCCCTCGCAGACCAGCGTCACCGCTGGTATCCCAGCCTTTTCGCAAGCCGCACTGACCCGCAACACGGCGGGCGTACAGCTACCTCAACATCCCATCCCTGATAGGGCCGCATCAACCTGCATCGATTTCAGCTTCGCCCCGAGGCCGGCGACGATCTCGCGCTCCTGCTGCCCGTGCGTGTTGCCGAATTCGTCCCAATGGACGAATTCCACGCCCGGGAACCGCTCCTTGAGAGCGACCGATATCTCGTCCATCACCACATCGCCCTTGAACATGTAGTCCCAGAGCAGAGCGATCTTCTTGCCGGCCAGCGTGGCGTGGCGCGGCGCGAGCGATGTCCGTTCGGCGTTGCGCTCGCCGCGCGGCCAGAGAACATCATAGGCGGCAGTCATGGTCGATCTCCAATCTCGGTAGACTTCAGGAGGCGCAGGACTTCAATCCACCTTCACGCCAGACTCTTTGATCACGGTCCCCCAGCTTGTCAGGGCGGCCTTCCAGACCTCCTCGAACTGGGGGAGGGTCGTCTCGAAGACTTCCATGCCTTGCGCGGCGATCTTCTCGCGTGTCACGGGATCTCGCAGCTCTGCAGCAACCTGCGCATGAATGAATCTAACGATGTCTGCAGGAACGCCGGTGGGGGCGAAGAGGCCGAACCATGCCTTGATCTCCACCAGCGGCACCCCGGCTTCCCCAAGAGTTGGAACCGAGGGCAGAAGAGGATTTCGCTCCCGGCTCGTGGCCAGCAGAGCCCGCACGTTCCCCGAAGCAACTTGCGGGACCGCCGCAGCCGTCGTGACCACGAACGCATCGACGCGCCCACCAAGCACGTCATTCATAGCCTCCGAGGCGCCCCTGTAAGGAACGTTGGTCAGCTTGATCCCAGCCGCCTTCTTGATAAGCTCTCCGGCCAGATGGTTCGTCGACCCGTTGCCGGCATTTGCCAATGTGAGATTGTTCTCCTTGGCGAGCTTGACGAACGCCGGAAACGACGCGGCGTCCAGATCCTTCCGAACGATGAGTGCGAACGAGAATGACGCAAGGCTGGCGATCGGTACGAAATCCTTCGTGACGTCGAAGCTCAGCTTGCTGTAGAGGGCGGGATTGATGGCCATCGGCCCATCGCTCGCGAGCAACAGCGTATAGCCGTCCGCGGGGCGGTGAGCCACGAAGTCCACGCCGATATTGCCTCCCGCGCCTCCCCGATTTTCCACGACAACGGGCTGCCCCCATCGTTGCGTAAGTCGCTCTGCAATGATTCTGGCCAGAATGTCATTCGATCCGCCAGGCGTCTGCGGAACAATGATGCGTACAGTTCGATCGGGAAACGCCGCATTGGCGGTAGCAACTGGGAGCGCAATCAGCAGTGCAAGTGCCCACTGCCACATTTTCAATCTCTTCATATTGTCTCCAGCAGGACTTCGAGCAGATCGCTCAAAGTTGGGCTACGCGGCCTGCCCTTCGCGACGACTCGCGCAAGAGGCGATTGAAACACACCCTGGGACACTATTCGCAGCGCCTTCAGGCAGTCAACATATGGAATAACATTCACTATAGTGAATTTCGCAAGGTAGCGCCGTCGAGTTCACCTGGGTAGGCAACGATGAAACGGGCCAGCAAACGGCACCGGCTGGGCCGATCCGCTGGAGCTAGACGACGGTTGGAACGAAGGCGAAATTTCCTTGCCCCATAGCGACGATGTCGCCTTCCTGGCCCGCCGGGCGACGTCGTCAGCAGCCTGCTAAAGCGTCTTCCGGGCCAGCGCCGCGCCCTCGGCCAGTGCGCGCAACTTGCCGTACGCCGTCGCCAGCGTCATCGGCGCCATGCCGCAGTTGGTGCAGGCCTGGATGCGCTCGGGATCGACGTATCTGGTGGCGAGCTTCAGCGTCGCCGCCACTTCCTCAGGCGTCTCGACCTTGTCGGAAGCGACGTCGATCACACCCACCAGCACGGTCTTGCTGGGCAGCAGCTTCATCAGCTCGGGCGGGACGTGGCTCTGGCGACATTCCAGCGAGACCTGTTGGATCTTGCTGCGATCGAGCGCGGGGAAGGTCTTTTCGTACTGACGCCAGCTCTCGCCCAGCGTCTCCTTCCACTTGATGTTGGCCTCGATGCCGTAGCCGTAGCAGATGTGCACCGCCGTCGTGCACTGGAGCCCCTCCGCCGCCTTCTCCAGGGCCGGCACGCCCCATTCGACGGTCTCGTCCAGATAGACATTGAAGGCGGGTTCGTCGAACTGCACCACGTCGACACCCAGCCTTTCGAGGTCCTTGGCTTCCTGGTTCAGGAGTTCCGCGAAGGCGAACGCCATCTTCACGCGGTCGCCGTAAAAGCCGTCGGCCAGGGTGTCTATGAGAGTCATCGGCCCGGGCAGGGTGAACTTGAGCTTGCGGCTGGTGGCGGCGCGGGCGACGCGCGCCTCGCGTTCGTGCACGAACTTGCGCCGCTTCAGCGCCGAGGTCACGGTCGGGCAGTCGGCATCGTAGCGGTTGTTGCGGATGCCCATGCGCACCTTCTTGTCGAAGTCGACGCCGTCGACCTCGGCCAGGAAGCCGTGCACGAAATGCTGTCGCGCCTGTTCGCCGTCGCTCACGATATCGAGGCCGGCTTCTTCCTGGCGGCGGATGGCGAGCGCGGTGGCGTCGTCCTTGGCTTCGAGCAGCGGCGCGCCGGTCAGCGTCCACGGCGCCCACAAGACGTTGGGGGTGGCGAGCCACGAGGGCTTCGGCAGGCTTCCTGCCAGCGTCGTCTCGAACATCGCGTTTCCTTCCTGCTTACTTCTTGTCGTTGCCGGCGAACTCCAGCTCTGCCCGAACCTCCGGCGGCAGGACATGGCCGAACGTCCCGGGAGCGCGCCATTGCAGCGTGCCGAACGCGCCGCAGTTCTCGCACACCGAGCGCCAGGTCTCGTGCTGGGCGGAGCAGGCGCTGCAGCGCCAGGCACGATCGGCCGGCGCATCGGCAGCGCGGGCCAGCCAATCGTGCACCTTGGCCTGCTCGGCGCCCGACCGCTCCTCGACCTCGGCCATCAGGCGGCAGACGCGCACCGGCGGACTGCTGCCGCCCGCGATCTCGAGATGCCGCCGAGCCTCACCCCACAGCTTTGCGTCGAGCGACGCCTGGGCCAGCGCCAGCTGGCTTTCGATGTCATTCTCGTTGTGAGCGATCAGCCGTCGGATGACGCCGATGCGCTTCAGCGGATCGTTCTCGCCCGACGCTTCGAGATAAAGCATGGCGAGATCGGGATGCGGCGCCAGTGCCCATCCGCGCTCCAAAGTCTTCTGCGCGCGCTTGCCGTCGCCCGCCTTGATCTGCAGTCCGGCGAACCGCTGCGTGACCGCGATGCGCTCGGGCGCCAGGGCAAAGGCCTCGCGCGCCAGCGCAAGCGCCTCGGCGGTGTTGCCGTCGCGCTCGGCCGCTCGGCTGCGCTCGACCAGCAGCAGCGCCTTCAGCGTGCGGCCCTTGTCGGCCGTGATGACCTTGCGCCGCTGGCCGGCCTCGAGCGTCTCCTGCGCCGCCTTCCACTGGCCGGTCTGTGCCTGCATGTCGAACAGCGAATGCACCACCCACGGCGTCTGCGGCTTCAGGCGGAAAGCGCGCTCGGCGTAGGCCAGCGCCTTGCCCTGGTCGCCCTCGCGCAATGCCTGGCCGATCAGGCCGCGCAGGCCGAGGAAGGCGGTGTGCTCGTCCTCGAGCATGGCAGTGAAGGCGCGGTTGGCGCCGTCGCGGTCGCCGGCGAGCTGGGCCGCCTGCGCCGACAGCAGCAGCGTGATCGGCGGTTCGGCGAGAAGCTGCTCGGCCTTCCTGGCGTACTTCTGCGCCTCGACGCCGTCGCCGGCGGCCACCGCGGCGAGGCCTTGCGTCAGCGCGCGATAGCCGCGCTTCTTGCGGCTCTCGCCCCAGCCCTCGAGCAGGGCGAACGGCGCGCCGACGATCCAGCGATAGAGCAGCCAGCCGCCGATGCAGAGCCCGATCAGGACGATGAGCGCCACCAGCAGCACGCCGACGCTGCTGTCGAGCCGCCAGCCCTGCCACTCGGCGGTGACCGTGCCCGGCCGCTCGGCCAGCCACACGGCGCCGAGCATCGCCACGACGGCGACGCCAAACCAGATCAGGACGCGCAGCATGGTCATCGGATCAGCGCAGCCTTCGATTGGGCGTCGTCGTGCTCTCCCGAACCGCGGGCCTCCGGCTCGATCATGAGCGCGCGAGACGCGCGAGGCCCGGAGCAATAGGCGGGGCGGTGAGACATGGTCAGCGCGCCGCGCCCAAAAGGCTGACGGCGTGGCCGGCGAGCTGGTCGAGACTGCGCTTGGCGGCGAGGTGGGCCTCGGCCTTGGCGAGCCACGTCGCCGTCGCCTTGCTGGTCTGGGGCGGTAGCGACTTCACCAGCTCGACCGCCCTGGCGACGTTGCCGGCATGCAGGGCCTGCTCGGCGCGTGCCAGCTTGGCTTCGGTGGCCTCGCCCGGCACGTCACCGACGCGGCGCAGCGAGACCAGGCCGCGCAGCTTGCCCATGAGTCGCTCGCCGTAGGAGTCGTCGGCCAGGTCCTCGGCCAGGGCCGCCTTGGCGACGGCCGGGAACTCGGCATCGAGCGCGGCGCGCGAGGCCACGCCCGTCTGCGCGTAGGGCTGCAGGGCGGCCACGATCTCGCCGAGCTTGGCGTCGCCTTGCGTCAGCGGCTGCAGAAGACTGAGCTCGGACGCGAACGGCACACCGGAATCGATCGAGGCTGCGAGTCGCGCCGCCAGCCCGATCACCATCGACGCCCGCGCCGCCGTCATCGCCTTCTGCTCGCCGCTGCCTCGGGCGCCGACGGCGTCGCTCAGCGCCTTGGCCTGGTCGCGCTGGGCGGCAACGGCCTGGTCGAGCGCGCCGAGACCCGCGCGCAGCGCCGCGATCTCGCGCGTCAGCACGGCGATTTCCTTTTCGGCCTCGACGTTGCTCGGCGCGGGGGGCGGCCTCGGTGCCTCGACGCTGGCGGCAGGGCGCTGCTCCAGCGCCTCGATCCGGCCGCGCAACTCGGCGATGGCGGGATCGGGACCGCCGGGGGCCGCTGCCGGCCGCTCGGCCGCCGTCGCCGAGAGGGCGCGCAGGCGCTTCTCGAGATCGTCCAGCCGCGCCGTCAGGTCCTTGCGTGCCGCATCGACGGCGGCGTTGGCGACGGCCGTGGCGTCCGCCCGCACCGACTGGAGATCGATGCCGGGTGCGGACGGGCTGGGCGCCGCGGCCTGGCCGCGCCACATGTTCTGTGCCCGCTGTGGCCAGAAAGGCAGTGAGATCAGCGCACCGGCCAGGACGATCACCGCGGCCAGCACGCCGACCACGAACGCGCTGACCGGACCCAGGCCCCGACGCACGACGGCGGGCTGAGCCGCCGGCGGCGGAACCGCCGGTTCGTCAGGGGCGGGTGAAGTGTCGCTCATGGTCGCCTGTCCTTGTACAGGGGCTTCGGCCAGTCGGTCGATCTCGTCGAGCACGGCCTGTCGGCTGGGTTGCTTTGCCGCCACCACGGCCTTGAACGGCAGGCCTGCCGCCGGGGCGAGGGCGGCCGAGCTGATGGCGACGGCAGTCACGTCGCGAAGGTTGGCGGCGAGGCCCGCGCCCTCGACCATGCTCGCGAACACCGACGCGGCGCGCGGTGAGAAGAAGGTGACGACATCGAGCGCACGCGCCTCGAGGGCGGCGCGCGCCGAATCCGGCAAGGCGGTCTCCTCACGCGCGTCGTAGAGAACGAAGCGGCTCACCTCGAAGCCCGCCGGCTGCAGAAGCGCGCCGAAATCGGCCGAGACCTCGCGGCCCGACACGTGCAGCAAGGGGCCATCCGCTGGCTTGAGTCGCTGGCGCACCAGCTCGGCAAGCGCCGCGGCATCGCCCGATGCCGAGGTGACGGCGCTGAAGCCCAGCCCCTCGGCGGTGCCGGCCGTCGTGTCGCCCACCGCGAGGATCGGCCGGCCGCGTTGATCGCTCGCTTCGGCCAGGGCGCGCGCACCGTTGGCGCTGGTCAGCAGCACGGCTTGGCAGGCGGCGAGCGCGGCGGAAAACTCTGCCGGCGGGTGCAGGAATTCGAGCCGGAACAGCGGCGCAATCACCGGCGTGTGGCCGCGCTCGCCGAGCGCTGCGGCCAGCGCCGTCGCCTCGCGTTCCGGCCGGATGATCAGCACGCGCATGGGCTCTCCGTAGCGGGCGCCGTCCGCGGACGCAATGGCGCTGGGGACGCGCCACTCCGGTGGCGCGCCCCGGCCTCAAAGAAGAATGACGCTTTCGAGGGCCAGCAACTGCCGCTTGGTCGGCAGCCCCTTGCCGCCCGAGAAACCGCCTTCGCTTCCGCCGCTGCCCAGTACGCGATGGCAGGGCTGGATGATGGGGATGGGATTGCGGCCGCAGGCCATGCCGATGGGTCGCGAGCCCGACCCCAGCGCCATCGCCAGCCCACCATAGGTCGCGGTCTCGCCGTAGGGGATGTCGCACATCGCCGCCCACACACGCTTCTGGAAATCGGTGCCGTGGGCATCGAGCGGCAGCTCGAAGCGCTTCAGCTTCCGGGCAAAGTAGCGGTCGAGCTGGCGCGCCGCTTCTTTCAGCACCGGGCTCGTCGCCTTCTCGCACGTCGCCTCACCGGGGCTGACCCAGCGCACGCGGTTACGGCGCCGTGATCCGCTTCGATGGCCAGTCGGCCGACGGGGCTGTCGACGCAACAAAACGTCATGAACCGAACGTAGCGTTGGCCGCCTGCTTTTGCCAATCTAGGGACGTGAATGCCTGGGGGAGAAAGAGAGCGTCGGTGACGCCGCGGATCACGAGACGCGCCCTGCTCGGCGGTGCCACGGCACTGGCGCCGGCGATGGCGCTCGCCCAGCAACAGCCGGCGCCACCGCGCCGCCAGCAGCAGCCTGCCGACAGCGGCCCGCCGATCGTGGTGTTCGTCCACGGCAACGGCGAATCGAGCGCGCTCTGGATCAACAACATCTGGCGCTTCGAGGCCAACGGCTACAAGCGCAACCAGCTCTTCGCCATCGACTTCACCTACCCCAACGCCCGGCGCGAGGACGCCAAGCCCGAGCTCTTTCGTTCGTCGGCCGAGGAACAGATGAAGGAGCTGGCGACCTTCGTGGCACAGGCGTTGAAGGCGACGGGCCGGCGCAAGGTGGCGCTGGTCGGCTCCTCGCGCGGCGGCAACGCCATCCGCTCCTACCTGAAGAACGGTGGCGGCGCCCAGTTCGTCAGTCACGCGGTGCTGTGCGGCACGCCCAACAAGGGCGTGGTCAATTCCGACACGCTGCTGGTCGGCAGCGAGTTCAACGGCGCCTACACCTTCCTCAAGGAATTGAATGCGGGTGCCGACGATCTCATTCCCGGCGTGCAGATGATGGCGATCCGCTCCGACACCAACGACAAGTATTCGCAGCCCGACGGCCGCTTCGTCGGCGCGCCCGGCAAGCCCACGGGCGTCAGCTACGATTCCTCCGAGCTGCGCGGCGCCAAGAACGTCATCCTCGACGGCCTCGATCACCGCGAGGTGGCGTTCAACAAGCTCGCCTTCGGCGCCATGTTCGAGTTCATCGCCGGCAAGGCCGCGGGCAACCTGTTCATCACCCAGGAGCCGTTGCCGGTGCTGAACGGCAAGGTGACCGGCGTGTCGGACGGCGGCATCTACACCAACCTCGCGGTGGCCGACGCCGAAGTCGAGATCTTCGAGGTCGACGCCAGGACCGGCGAGCGCAAGACCACCACGCCGGCGCATCGCAAGGTCACCGGCGAGGACGGCGTGTGGGGCCCGTTCATCGGCCGCGCCGATGCCTATTACGAGTTCGTGCTGCGCATGGCGTCGCAACCCATCACCCACACCTATCACTCTCCGTTCCTGCGTTCGAGCGACGTGATTCATCTCAGGCCCGCCGTCTTCGCCAAGGGCGACGAGCAGGCCGCCGCCGTCGTCACCATGAGCCGGCCGCGTGGCTATTTCGGCGTCGGTCGCGACAAGTTCAGTCTCGACGGCAAGATGCCCCCCGGCATCACCGACGGCGTGCCCGCTGTCTCGACCGCCAAGCTCACCTTCGAGCCCGGCCCGCGCACCGTGCTGGCCATGTTCAACAACGAGACCATTCCGGTCCGCACCTGGCCGGTGAAGGAGAACCACCTGGTCATCGCCGAGTTCCTGAATTGAATCGCTGCCGTGGATGACCGACCTCACCGACCCCGAAATCGCGCGCATCAACGCCGAGCATCTGACGGCGACGCCGCTGGAGCCGGCCGATCTTCTGTTCGTCTTCGGACAGCGCCGCGGCGACCGGCAGATCGCCGAGAAGGCGATCGAGCTGTGGCAGCGCGGCCTGTTCCGGCATGCCATCGTGAGCGGCGGGCCGACTCAAGGTAACCCGCGCACCGAGTGTTCCATCATCAAGGCGGGCATGGTCGCAGGCGGCGTGCCGGGCGAGCTGATCCTCGAGGAGCATCGCGCCACCAACACCGGCGAGAACGTGATCTTCTCCCTGCCGGTGATCGACGCCGCCCTCGGCCGCCACACCATCAAGAGCACGATCTGCCTCGGCAAGATCTGCACGGCACGGCGCTATCCCATGACCCTGCAGCGTCACTGGCCGGAGGTCGCCAAGATGCTGGTGACGGTCAATCCCTACGGCGCGCCGGTCGAGCGCTGGCACACCGACCCGGTCTTCCGCGAGCGTGTGCTCGCCGAATGGCACAAGATCGCGCCCTACAAGGCGCAGGGCTTCATCGCCGACTGGTCACCGACCGACAAAAGCTAGAAGCCTGAAGGCGTTGCCGACGGCGATGCATCGCTGAGGCAATGGTGTGTCAACTGCGTCGGCTTCTGGTTGCAAGTCCCGCTCCGACGTAGCGTCCTGCCACGAGGGGGAGAAGCGTGGCGAGAGTCTGGATGACCGTGCTGACGCTCGGGCTGGCGCTCGCGTCACGCGCCGGGGCGCAGACACTGCCCTTGCCGCCGTTGCCCGTGCCGCCGTCGCAGGCGGCGTTCCGCGCCGTGCTCGTGAAGTACGACCACCGCGCCGACGTCGAGACCGGTGTCGCCCAGCTGCGCGCGCTCGCGGCCGAGCGCGCAGCCGAGCTGGCGAATGCCCTCGGCGAGGGGCAGAGGTTCAACAGCTGGCGGCTGATCCTGAGCGGCACGGAGCCGACGCCGACGGGCGGCCTTTTCCTGCGCTTCCTCGACAGCGCCCTCGACGCGCCGAGGATGGTGCGCCCGACCTACTGGAACAGCGGACCGGGCACCATCCTGCGCACGGCGGAGATCACCGCGAAGTCGCCGTTGTACGGCGAGATAGCGCAGATGAAGCGGGGCACCATGGTCTTCGTCTCCGGTCACTTCTTCCCCGGCGACAATGGCGGTCCGTTCTACGAGTCGGCCAGGATCAGCGCGCAGGCGCAGGCCGTCGAGCGCGCGCGCTTCCGTGCGCCCTACTTCTCGATCAAGGTCGAGGAGATCGGCGAGCTGTTTTCCGATCGTCGCTTCCCCTGAAGCGATTTCCGATCTGATGGAACCGCTCGCGGTTCCATCAGATCGGAAATGCGCGCGAGGATGTTTCCGGTTTCGAAGGGCACATTCCGTTCGGCTGATTCCAGCCGAACGGAATGTGCTCTAGGCATCACCACACGAAGCGCAGCCCGATCGTGCCGCCGATGGTCTGCCCGCGGTTCGACAGCTCGGCGCCGCCATTGGCGTACAGGAAGGTCTGCTCGCCCACGGCGTACTTGACGCCCATGTCGAAGCGCGCGGCGTTGTAGGCGGCCTTGGCGCCGTCGACGGTGAAGGTGCCGCCGGGCAGGACGGTGAACCCCGCCGTGACGCTGCGGTCGGCCAGGAACTCGTGCACCCAGGCGGCGCGCACCCAGGCCGAGACCGGCCGCGACTTGATCTCGGTTGCCGCATCGAACTGCGCGCCCAGGAACAACGGCAGCGATGTCGTGCTCTGCGGCTGGTAGGAAAGCGCGAATACGCCCGGCGCGCCCGATGCCGTCACGCTCGATTCGGCGTAGCCCGGGGTCCACAGCTGGACCGGCTGCAGCGCGGCGAAGGGCGTGACGCTGTAGCGACTGGGCTCGTCGGGATTGAGCACGAATGGCCGGCCGATCTCGACGCGGCCGGCGAGCTGGTTGGCGATGGCGTTGGACTTGGCCGTTTCGGTCGTGCCGATGCCCGCGATGACGCGCGTGGTGTTGCCGTCGAAGCGGCTGTAGGCGGCCGTGGCGTTCAGATAGAAGCCCTCCCACTCCTGCAGGCCGTAGAGGCCGACATGGAAGCCGGTGGCGCGGCCATTGGCGCCGGTGGCGCCCACCGAGTAGCTCGAATCGCTGAGGCCGACCGCGATGCCGAGCAGCGTGCTGGGGCCGACGCGATAGTCGCCGCCGAAAGCGCCGCCCAGGATGCCTGACTGTGCGGCGGGCGCTGCCGTTCCGGCATCGGCATTGAGCCACTGCTGGCCGCCGAAGCCGTTGCCCCACGCGCTCCAGTTGGGAGCCGGATCGCAGGCCTGCGCTTCGCTGCCACGGCAACCGGCGGCGAGCTCTGCCGACTGCTGCGGGGCGCTCTGCTGGCGCGTCGCCGCGCGATTCGACAGTAGAGAGGCGAACTGGCCGCCCGCCATCACCGACGACGAGATGCCGACGCTGGCGTTGCTGCCAGACAGCACGGTCAGCGCCTGGCCGATCTGGTTGGCCGACAGGCCATAGAGGCCCGCCACCGCATTCAACCCGGCGCCCGAGTTGAAGGCATTGTCGAGCACGCTGGCGACGGCCGTCTGGTTGCCGGCGATGCCGGGCAGCTGCGCCATGTTCGATTGCAGGCTGAGCGTCACGCTGTTGGCGCTGTAGCCCAGGTTGGCCGACAGGAAGGTCGGCAGGTTCTCCGTTGCGAGCGAGCCGAAGGTGCCGGTCAACCCGTCCGTCGCCGTCAGCAGCGTGTAGGTGCTGCGGCTGTAGGCGCCGGGCTGGAACACCGCCTGGGCCGTGCCGGCGAGCCGCGCCACGCCGTTGACCTGCAGCGAATCGGAGACGCCGTTGGGCGCGACGCGGAACGACAAGGTGCCGGCCGAGGTCTGGGCGAAGGTGCCGCTGATCTGGTGCGTAACGCCGGCGCCTGCGGCGCTGACGCCCATCCAGCCGCTGTTCTCGAAGCGGACCAACGAGCCGGCGTTGACCGACACCGGGCCGTCGATCACGCCGGTGTTGAACACGAGGGTGCCGGCCGCCGTCGAATCCGCCTTGATCGCGAAGGTGCCGGGCGCGGCATTGATCGTGCCGTAGTTCAGGAGCGAGCTGAAGCTGCCGCTCATCAACACGCCTGTGCTGCCGGCGCCGCTGACGGCGACCGTGCCGCTGTTGGTGACGACGCCGTAGGTGTTGATGTTGATGCCGGCGCTGCCCACGCCGGTCGTCGTCACCGTGCCGTTGTTGACGATGTCGTCGCCCTCAATGCCCTGCAGCGCCACAGCACCCGCCGTGCCGATCGACAGCGTGCCGTTGTTGGTGATCGGATTGTAGATGCCGGGAATGGTGGTGGTGAAGGCGCGGGTCACGCCGTTCTCGACGTAAACGCCGATCGCGGTGTTGCCGTAGATGGAATTGGCCGAGGTCGTGCTGGCGCCCGGGACGGCGAGCGGGATCCAGGTCGCCACCCCGTTCTCATCGATATGGACGACCCAGGCGCTGGCGACGCCGTTGCCGTCGACCGAATCGGCCACCAGGTTGTAGGTGTTGGCGCGGCCACCGCCGGTGATGCCCTCGAAATGCGTGACCACGACGCCGGCGCCGGGCGCGTCATAGTCGGTATAGACCCCGGTGTCCTGGTTGAGGATGTAGGCCCGCGACAGGCCCGGCCCGAGACTCGAGCCGCCGGCAATGCGGTTGCCGTAGACGCCGTAGGCGGTGGTGCTGGTGTAGGGGCCCGGTCGGTTGATGGTCGTCATCGTGCCGGCGGAGATGTTGTAGAGGAAGGCGTTGCCGACGCCGGTGTTACTGGTGTCCCAGTTGCCGACGAGCTGGTTGCCGAAGTTCGAATGGCCGATCGTGTTGAAGGCGCCAGGGCCGCCGATCAGGGTCGTGAGCTGCTGGCCAGGCGCGTTGGCGCCGTCGAAAAGATAGCCGAGATCGCCGCTGCCGTTGGCCGTCGTCTTGTAGCTGCCCGTGGCGCGCAGGATACCGCTGGCCGAGCCGAAGCTCGGCCCGTAGGGCGTGTTGGTCGTGGCGCCGGAGAGATTGACGCCTGAAGACGTTGCTGTGGGATAGGGCGCCGGGTTCGTCGAGGGCAGGGTGTAGAGTTGCCCGCCGGTGTCGCCGCCGCTACCGAGCGTGTAGTCGCCGGTCATGTTGTTGCCGCGGATGCCGGTGACCGTGGTCACCGTGCTGCCGGTGGTGCCGAAGGTGGTGTAGTTCAGCGCTTGGCCGAGCGCAGTGGTCGAAACCGAACACAGAAGCGGTGCGGCCAGCCACACAGCCGCACGAAACCTGCCGACGCCGATCATCTCTCCCCCGACGATGTTCCAGTCATGGTCGCTGGACTGCAGCGACTCTTTCCTTATTACTTGTCGTCGCGGCGTGGCGCTACATCAGCAAGCTTGTCGCCATTCCTCTCGCTTTCAGGTCTCGTACGTGTATTTGAAGTCGCAGTGGCTGGCGCCCTGCATGATCGTCTGTCTGCGCTCGAGCTTGAGCTTGGGGTCATAACCTTCGCAAAACGCGCCGTCGCGGTTGCACGACAGGAGATGGCCGATCTCGCCCAGGCCCATCGCCTTGTAGGTCTCGGCGTAGCGGCAGCGCACGACCTTGAAGGTGAAGGCCTGCTCGCTCTGCTCCTCGACCGCGATCTCGAGCGCCCCGCCCTTGGTCCACAGCGGCATCACGTCCTGGAACGCCCTGAGCGACGTGCCACCCGGCGCCGCGGCGGCGAAGGCGCGCGCCTGCTCGATCGCCGAGCGGCGTACCGACTCGGCAATGGTCTTCTTCGCGACCTCCTCGCCGTGGCTTTCCTTCAGGGTGAGATAGACCTCCTTCAGTATCTCGGCCTCGATCCGGCGCTTCTCCAGCATGGAGAGGCCGTCGGGATGGGCGGATGGGGCGGGGCTCCGGCTCATGGCTGGCTCCTGGGAAGAGATTTCCGACCCTACACCTTGACAGGGATGCCTTGCGATGAAATATGCGCCCACCATGATGCCGTTCGCTCCCCTCCGGTCGCGACGCCGCCGCTCTTCCGAGCGGTGTGAAGACGTGCGCGCGTAACAACCGCGCCGTATCGTGAAGCCGCTGGACAGGATCAGGCGGCTTCCCATTCACCTTCCTTCTCCAGCCGGCTTCTCCTGAAGCCCCGAATCCTTGCGAGAGAGAAGTCCATGACCAGCAACAAGACCAAGATCTTCATCGACGGCCAGCACGGCACCACCGGCCTGCAGATCCTCGACCGGCTGAAGGACCGGCCGGACATCGAGCTGCTCGAGCTGCCGATGGCCGACCGCAAGGATCTCGGCAAGCGCGCCGAGATCGCCGAGGCGGCCGACATCGCCGTGCTCTGCCTGCCCGACGCCGCGGCCAAGGAGCTGGTTGCCGCCCTCGGCGATTCCGACACCGTGGTGATCGACGCCAGCACCGCCCATCGCGTGGCCGACGGCTGGACCTACGGTTTCCCCGAGATGGCCAAGGACCATCGCAAGAAGCTGCTCGCGTCCAACCGCATCTCCAACCCGGGCTGCTATCCGACGGGCGCCATCGCCATCCTGCGGCCGCTGGTCGACGCCGGCATCGTGCGCGCCGATTCAACGCCCACCGTGTTCGGCGTCTCGGGCTACACCGGCGGCGGCAAGGCGCTGATCGCCGTCCACGAGCAGCCCGGCGTCGAGCCGTTCGGCCTCTATGGGCTGGAGCTCACGCACAAGCACGTGCCGGAGATGAAGAAGTACTCGCATCTCGCGCACGCTCCGATGTTCGTGCCGTCGGTCGGCCACTACGCCCAGGGCATGCTGGTGATGGTGCCGCTGACGCGCGACATCGTGGCCAGGAAGGTGAGCGCCAAGGACGTGCACGGCGTGCTCAGCGACTACTACGCCGGCGAGACCTTCGTGCCGGTGCGGCCGCTCGCCGACCGCGAGTGGCTGGAGCGTGACCGCTTCCTGCGGGCCGACCGGCTGGTCGACACCAACACCATGGAGCTCGCCGTCTACGGCAACGAGGCCGAGGAGCAGATCCTGGTCGTGGCCTCGCTCGACAACCTCGGCAAGGGCGCCTCGGGCGCTGCGGTGCAGTGCATCAACCTCAAGACCGGCGTCGACGAGACGACCGGGCTGGCGGTCGCGGCGTAGCGACCATCCGGGGTCTCCGGGAAGCTATTCCGGCAGTCCCGCGAGCACCAGGTGTTCGCCGAACAGCCGGCGTTGCGCGGGATCCTTGAAGGCATGGCTTTCTGCGAACTGCCGGGCGCTGAATTGGGGGTCGAAGCGCAGCAGGGTCTCGGCGGCCTCGCGGGCCTCCTCGACCTTGCCGCCGGCTGCAAGGCCCGCCACCAGGAACCGCAGGTTGGAGGTGAAGCGCGGCACGAGCGCCGCCGAGCGGCGCGCCCAGCGGACGGCCTCGTCGTACTCGCCTGCCGCATAGGTGGCCAGCGCCATGGTCGCGTAGCCGAAGAACACGTGAGCGTCGTGTGGCGACAGGCGCAGCCCGATCTCGCAGCGCCGCTTGGCCTCGCGCGTCTCGCCGATGTAACTGAAGGTGGCGCTGCTGCGCACCCAGGCGATGGCGGAGCTTGGGTTGGCGGCGATTGCCCGATTGAACAGCTCGATGGCGTGGTCGAAGTCGCGGAACAGGAAGGCCCGGACATGGCCGCATGTCGACAGCGCCATGGGATCGAAGCGGTCGAAGGCCAGCGCCAGCCGGCTCAGCCGGTCGGCCTCCGTATAGTCGGCGACCACGTCGGACGACAGGCCCTGGCTGATGCGCACGCTGTACCAGTTCGCGGCGAGCGCATGCGCCGTCGCATACTTCGGATCGAGCGCCATCGCTCGCTCGAACATGCGCAGCGCCTCGTCGAACTGCCCGCCCTCGAAGTGGTACATCAGGTCGAGCCCGCGCAGCACGCATTCGTAGGCATCGAGGCTCTCCGGCCGCTTGCGCAGCACGCGGCGCAGCTCCGACTCCTGAACCTGCGGCGCGATCGTCGCCACCACGCGTGCCGCGAGCTCGTCCTGCAGGGCGAAGATGTCGGCCGCTTCGCCGGCGAAGCGATCGCTCCAGATCGTGGCGCCGCTCTCGCAATCGGTCAGCTCGGCCGATAACCGCACCTTGTCGCCGGCGTCGCCGGGCGCCCGCCGCACGCTGCCCGAGAGCATGTAGCGCACGCGCAGGTCGCGGCGGACCTGTCGCGGTTCCGGCGCGGTGCCGCGGTAGCGCAGGGTCGAGCTGCGCGAGATCACCACCAGCTCGGGCAGGCAGGCGAGCCCCGCGATGATGTCCTCGACCAGCCCGTCGCTGAAGTAGGACGCCGCCGCCTCGGCCGTCTGGTCGACGAACGGCAGCACCGCGATCGACGGCCGCCGCCGCTGGAAGCTGTCGACGGCCGGCGTCGTGCGCGGCCGTCTGCCCGCGCCGACCATGTAGGCCTGAACCGGCCGGCTGATGTTGCGCAGCTTCAGGATGCCCGCGTCCTTGATCGGCGCATCGATCAGGCCGCCGATCAGGTCCATGACAGCGGCCGAGACCAGCACGCCGCCGGTCGGTGCGTGCTGCTGCAGTCGCGACACGATATTGATGCCGTCGCCCAGCAGGTCGGTACCCTCGACGGTCACCTCGCCCATGTGGATGGCGCAGCGCAATCGCAGGAGCACGCCGCGTTCCGGCGCCAGCTTGGCGGCAGCGTCCTGCACCGCCAGCGCCGCCCGCGTGGCCTCCACCGGGTCGGAGAACTCGACCAGCAGGCCGTCGCCCAGCGACTTGAAGATGCGGCCACCGCCCGCCACGAGCAGCGGGTCGATGGCGCGCCGCAGCATGCGCCACGCTGCCAGGACGTTTTCCTCGTCCGCTTCGACCAGACCGCTGAAGTTCACCACATCGAAGGCGGCGACAACCACCAGCCGCCGGCTGGCGTAACCCCTGTCGGCGATCGCTGCGGTGCTGTGCCTGCGAGCCATTGGCTTACCCCGCACACTCGATGAACGCGACATGGGCAGCTACTGGGCTTCTGCTTCGCAGGAAAGGCTGCATCGCAGCTGTGACTATTTTATGGTCGGACGCGCAGGCCCGATGACGGCAACGTCCGGAGGTTGCACACTGCAGCAGGGTTTGTGGGCTGGTGAAATGCAAGCGTAGCGTGTGCTCCACTGTGGGGGGATGCATGCCTGACAATTTGAACCTCAATCTCAATCTGAACCTGGACCAGAATCTCAATCTCGGCGTGGGAGACAATCGCGGAGCAGGGCTCGGCCCGCGATACAACACCGAGGACTTTGCCAAGCTGATTCCGGTGCCGTTTCCCGCCGCTCTCACGGTACCGACGCTGCCATACCCGCCCAACTGGGGTCCCGAATTCCGGGCCTGGGCCTTCGTCCACGACTTCATCGTCAATGGCGGATTCACGGGCAATGACCCGATCAAGGACATGATCGATGACATCGATGCCCAGGCTGACTTTCCCGTGCCGGTGCTGACCGGGAACGAGCTGGCATCGGAGGTGCAGATCGTGCTCCATCGCGCGATCAAGCGGCCCGATCGCGCCTACGAGATTCTCGACCAGGCGAGCGGTCCTGGCGCGCTGCGGTATTGGACCGGGCTGCTGCGCATCGATCCCTTGAAGGACAAGAACACCTGGTTGCTCATCCTGGTGGCGCGCATGATCGGCGAGTTTGTCGCCATGGGCCTCAAGGACCACTACAAGATGCGCCGGCCTGCCCAGGTCTACCCCTGGATCATGCCCATGATCGACGGACCCGATACGCCGTCCTTTCCGAGCAGCCATTCGCTGCAGGCTCACTTGATCAGTGGCGTCCTGAAGCTTGCCCTTCCGGAAACGGTCGAGGCGCCGCGCGTTGCGGCCGGCGCGCCGCCGTCCATCAAGCCTTTTCTCAAGACTCCAAAGGAGATACTCGACGTCGCCGCGGCGTCTCTGTCGGGACTTGCAGCGGATATCAACAAGGCGAAAGACGCGGGCGCCTGGGTGACTGGCGGCAAACCCTATCCCGAGACCGCCAAGGCGCTCGACGTGCTGGCCTATCGCGTCGCGACCAATCGCGAAGTCGCGGGCGTCCACTACCACATGGACACGATGGCCGGCCGCTATGCCGCCTTGATCTGCCTGCGGGTCATCTCGGACCGGGCGAAGGCCGCCGACCCATTCCAAACTTTGCTCGCTGACGCGAAGAAGGAATTGAAGGACTTTCACTAAATGCGCGCGAGGGGTTTCTGGTTTCGAAGGGCACATTCCGTTTGGTTGATTCCAGCCGAACGGAATGTGCTCTAGCCGACTGAGCCCAAGGAGGCGGACGTGCCCGCGATCGAACCTCCCTTCCAAGAGGCCGCGTTGCAGGACGACGCGTCGGATCAGGTCATTGTCGGCTTCGACAAGTCGCTGGGCGACAAGGGTCTGGTGAGCGCGCGGAACCGCGTCGACAAGGCGCTCGAGAACCTGAAGGAGCTTGGCGCCGAAGAAGTCAGAAGATTCGTCGAGCGCGCTCCGGACGACAAAGCCGTGTTCGCCCTCGCCGTGATCCGCTTCGCCAGGCCCGAGCTGACCCTTGCCGTCTTGCGGGAGATGCTGGCCGCGAAGGACGAGAAGCTGACCGATATCGCCTTCTTCGAGGTCAACGGCCCGATCGCCCTGGCCGCCTTCAACGACACGTTGACCCGA